>NZ_CP109162.1:8353816-8676891 GCF_035920445.1 Nocardia sp. NBC_01730
CGGCCGCCGTGCACGTTCTTCGGCGATACACTGAGCATTGTCGAGAGGTGAGCGTATATGGCCTGGTATTGGGGAATGGTTGGCGGTTAGCACGTGGCTGATACCGATCCGCTTCGGACCCAGCGTGATGTGATCACGCCGGTTACGACGGAGCTGGACGTGGCCGGGTTCGAGGACGCCGTGGAGATCGGGCGCGGGGGTTTCGGTGTCGTGTATCGCTGCACGCAGGTCGCGCTGGACCGGACGGTGGCGGTGAAGGTGTTGACCGCCGAGCTGGACGAGGAAAATCAGGCCCGGTTTCTTCGAGAGCAGCGGGCGATGGGCCGGCTGACCGGGCATCCGAACATCGTCACGGTGCTGCAGGCGGGTGCCACCGCGAGCGGCCAGCCCTATCTGGTGATGCCGTACCACCCGTTGGATTCCCTGGATGCCCGGATCCGGGAGCAGGGGCGCCTGCCGGCGGAGGCCGTGTTGTGGGTCGGGGTGAAGATCGCCGGTGCGCTGGAGAGCGCGCATCGCCGTGGCATCGTGCATCGGGATGTGAAGCCGGGAAACATTCTGCTCACCGATTACGGCGAGCCGGCGTTGACCGACTTCGGGATCGCGCGCATCACGGGCGGGTTCCAGACGGCCGCGGGCACCCTGACCGGATCCCCGGCGTTCACGGCACCGGAGGTACTCGAGGGCGAGGTTCCCACCGCGGCCGCGGATGTCTACGGGCTGGGTGCCACCCTGTTCTGCGCCCTGACCGGGCATGCCGCCTTCGAACGGCGCAGCGGGGAGAACGTGGTGACCCAGTTCTTGCGGATCACCACCCAACCGGTGCCGGACCTGCGCGACAGCGGCATCGCCGAAGTCGTGTCCGCGGTGGTGGCATCAGCGATGAGCCGCGACCCCCGCGAACGGCCGTCCGCGGCGGAGCTGGGGGAAGCGATCCGGCAGGTGCAACGCCGCCTCGGCTTCCAGGTCGATGAGATGGCGTTGCATGCCGAACCGGTCCCGGAGCACCCAGACCGGAAGCCACCCCCGCGAGGGTGGCGCCCGCCGTCGGCGCGGGTGGTCGTTCGCGGTGGCGGCGGCGCTCTGCCGTTGGAGTTGACCAGCTTTGTCGATCGCCGCACCGAGGTGTCGGAGGTGAAGAATCTGCTGGCCTCATCACGGTTGGTGACGTTGACCGGCATCGGAGGGGTCGGAAAGACCCGGCTCGGGTTGCGGGTCGCGGCGACGATGCGCGGCTTGGCTGAGCGGGTGTGGTTGGTCGAGTTGGCCGATGTGTCGGACCCGTCGCTGCTGGTCGATGTGGTGGCGGCCACCGTGGGTTTGCGCGACGAGTCAGCGCGACCGTTGCAGGAGGTTCTGGTCGAGTTCCTGTCCTCGCGGGAGTCGCTGCTGGTGTTGGACAACTGCGAGCAGGTGGTGGCGGCCGTAGCGAGGCTGGTCGAGACGTGGTTGCGGACCTGTCCTGATCTGCAGATCCTGGTCACCAGTCGCGAGCCGCTGGATATCGCTGGGGAGGCGGTGCTGCGGGTGTCGCCGCTTCCTGTGCCCGATTCCGACCGCGAGCCCTCCATGCGGGGGCTGCCCAAGTACGACGCGGTGACCTTGTTTGCCGACCGCGCCGCGGCGGTGCTGCCAGGCTTCGTACTGTCGCAGGACAACAAGGCCGCCGTGGCCCGCATCTGCGCCCGGCTGGATGGGTTGCCGCTGGCGATCGAGTTAGCGGCGGCGCGGATGCGGATGATGTCGCCCGAGCAGATTCTGGCGCGGCTCACCGATCGGTACGCGTTGCTGACCCGAAGCAGCCGCGACGCGCCGACGCGGCAGCAGACACTGCGGTGGTGTATCGACTGGAGCCACGATTTGTGCACCCCAGTCGAACAGCGGCTCTGGGCCCGGCTGTCGGTGTTCGCCGGCAGCTTCGAACTCGAAGCCGCCGAACAGATATGCGGTACCGACCTGTCACCGGACAGCCCGCTCGATGCGCTGGCCTCGCTGGTGGACAAGTCGATCCTGATCCGACAGGAATCCGATACAGCCGTGCGGTTCCGGCTACTCGAGACGGTCCGCGACTACGGCAGGCAGAAACTGCACGCGGCCGGCGAATACCCGCAGCTGCGGCGGCGTCACCGTGACTGGTATCAGCAACTCGTGCTGGACGCGGAGGCCGAGGGGATCAGCGACCGGCAGCCCTACTGGATCGCAAGGCTCGAGCGCGACCAGCCGAACCTGCGCGACGCGCTGGAATACTGCCTATCCGAGGACACCGAGGACGCGGCCGAAGCGGGACTGCGCACCGCAACAGCACTATTCGTGTACTGGACCTTCCGAGGCCTGTACGGCGAAGGACGACGCTGGATCGACCGCGTCCTCGCCCACCCTCGAGCACAATCGATACCCGCCCGCATCAAAGCGATTCATGCCGGCACCGTCATGGCGGCGGTCCAGAGCGATCTTCAGTCGGCGACCGCCCTGCTGGCGCAGGGGCGCGTGCTCGCCGAACAGGCTCCGACCCCAATGAGTAACGCGCTCGTCACCGCCGCCGATGGCACCCTGGCGATCTTCAGTGGTGAGTTCGCTCACGCGTCCGCCTCCCTCGACCGTGCCGTCGAGGTTTTCAAGTCGAATCAGGAAGGATGGCTGCATGTTAGTGCTTTGACCTTGCTCGGGGTGGCGCACGAACTAGGCGGTGATCCAGCCAAGGCGATCGAGTATCACCGGCAAGTACTTTCCATCACTGAAACGTGCGGCGAATCGTTCTTCCGGTCTCTCGTGCTGTGCTATATGGGGATTGCCGCATGGCGGCAAGGTGAGCGGCACCGCGCAATCGAGCTGCTGAAGAATGCGCTCCGAGTCAACAGACGGGTATATAGCCCAGTCGTCGCCGTGTTGAGTCTCGAGGCGCTGGCCTGGACCGTCGACACCGATAACACCGAACGCGCGGCCGTTCTGATGGGAACCGCTGCGGAGCTATGGCGCTCGACCGGTACTGCTGTGGGTGTCTTCCCGGACCGATTGCGTTGTCACGAAGAATGTGTCCGGATGGCGCGCTCCAGCCTCGGCGCACGCGGATTCGATACGGCCTTCCGGCGGGGGCAGGCGATGGCGGTGGACGCCGCGGTCGCCTACGCACTCGAAGAGCAACTCACCGACACAACGCACGCGCCGGGCCCGTCCGCGGCATTGACCAAGCGTGAGTCGCAGGTCGCCGACCTCATCGCCCAAGGCCTCACCAACAAGCAGATCGCCGCAAAACTCGTGATATCCCAACGCACCGCCCAAGGCCACGTAGAACACATCCTCACCAAACTCGGATTCACCTCCCGCACCCAGATCGTCGCCTGGATCGCGGAAAAGCCCGAACAATAGACTTGACGGAGGCCCGATTTTCGAATACTGGGCTGCGGTTTTGGAAGCACGGTGGCTGTGTCGGTCCATAAATGTGAAACTGCCTGTGGGACAACGCCGAATGGCAGTGGGCCGCGTTGCGCGAACGGAAAGACCGGTATCTCCGACTGAATCCCCGTTATCGGAGTGTCGGGAGACATCATCTCCGGACTCGCCGGGATGCTTCTATATTTGTCAAGCCGGACTGGGCTTTGGGTGAGCTGAAGTCAGGATCCGGAAGAGTTGCCTGGTGACGTGGTCGAGCGCTCCACCACACCATCGTCGGCGACATAGAAAACAGCGCGATCCAAACCGATCCCTTCGGTCGTGCGCCGACACGGCCCGTTCAAGACACTATCCGAGGTCGAGTACGCGCTGATGGAATGGTACGACTGGTACAACAACGCCCGTCTACGTATCCGCAGCTCAGAGGCTCACGGAACCAACGACACCCAACACTGCCAACTCTTGACAACCACACTCATCGCACGCTGGTTCGATGCGAGTACATGGAGTTACCCATGTGCTCACGAAATCACTTGTTGCGCCGGGGATCCTGGGGTTCCCCGCTGATGTCGGCGGGCCACCCCCCATGGCTCGAGGGTGCAGCAAGACCTGATGTGATCCCGGGTCACCTGACCGGTACGGCGCGCCACACAACTGCTGATTTCGCATGAAAACACGCAACTACTGATTTCGCATGAACATGGGTAACTCACCGGGCACACCCAAAACTCGAGCGGCACCCAACGCAGGACCTGAACGCGAATCCCCCGCCACCCGACCAGTACGGCCTAAAAACCCGGAGAGGCGGAACAGCCAGCTACAGCGAAATCGGGTATGCCGGCTCCTGGATCTCCGGCTTGATCCGGTCCTCGACGAAGATGCCGTGCCACACCATGAAGACCAGCAGCGTCCACAGCCTGCGGCTGTGATCGGAGGTACCGGCCCGGTGCGCGACGAGCATGTCGCTGATCGCGCTCTTGTTCAACAGGTGGTCGGTTTGGGATTCGGCGACCTGCTGCTGGGCCCAGTCGTAGAGCTCGGTGCCGCGCAGCCAGTGCCGCAGCGGGACCGGGAAGCCCAACTTTGCGCGATGCAGCACGTGCGGGGGCACGATGCCCTCCAGTGCTCGGCGCAGCGCGTACTTGGTGGTCTCCTTGGTGATCTTCTGGTCGAACGCCAGCCCCTCGGCCACCTTCAGCACCTCGGCGTCCAGGAACGGCACGCGCAGCTCCAGCGAGTTGGCCATGGTCATCTTGTCCGCCTTGACCAGGATGTCGCCGCGCAGCCAGGTGAACAGGTCCAGGTGTTGCATGCGCGTCACCGGATCCCAGCCGCGCGACTGGGCGTACAGCCGAGCGGTGACGTCCTGGTGGGTCCACTCGGGCCGGAATTCGCGCAGCACCGCACGCAACTGGGCGTCGTTGAAGCTGCGCGCGTTGCCGTAGTAGCGCTCCTCCAGGGTGAGCGAGCCGCGGTGCAGCAAGCTCTTGCCTCTGGTGCCCTCCGGAATGCGATCCGACAGTTTGCCCGCCAGTCTGCGCAGTCCGCCGGGCAACTTCTCGAAGGGCTTCAGCGACAAAGGTTCCCGGTAGATGGTGTATCCGCCGAACAACTCGTCGGCACCTTCGCCGGAGAGCACCACCTTGACGTGTTTGCGGGCCTCCTTGGCCACGAAGTACAGCGGCACCAGCGCTGGGTCGGCCACTGGATCGTCGAGGTACCAGACGATTTCGGGAATGGCCGCCGCGAACTCGGCGGGGGAGACCACCTTGACGACGTGGCGCGCGCCGATCGCCTCCGCGCTCTCCGCTGCCACGTCGACCTCGGAGTAGCCCTCGCGCTCGAATCCGGTGGTGAAGGTGATCAGCTTCGGGTTGTGCCGCATGGCGAGCGCGGCGACCGCGGTGGAGTCGATGCCGCCGGACAGGAACGAGCCGACCGTGACATCCGCGCGCATGTGCTTGGCCACGGAATCCTCGAGCGCCTCGGCGATCTCGCGGTAGCGCGCCGCGGCCGAGCCGGGGGCGAAGGGGCGTACCTGGAACTCGGGGCCGAAGTACCGGGTGATCGTGGGCGCCTGTCCCGGCCGCACGGTGGCGTAGCTGCCCGATTCGAGTCTGCGCACGTCCTTGTGCAGCGTTTCGGGCTCCGGCACATACTGCAGCACCGTGTAGTGCTCCAGCGCCCTCGGGTCGAGCGCGTCGCTCAGCTGCAGTGCGGGCAGCAGCTGCAGCAGGCTCTTCTTCTCGCTGCCGAACGCGGTGCCGCCCGGCCCGCTGGCCAGGAACAGCGGTTTGATGCCGAACGGGTCGCGGGCGAGGAACAGCTCCTCGGTCTCGGTGTCCCAGATCGCGAACGCGAACATGCCGCGCAGCCGCCGCACGGCTTCGGGACCCCAGTAGTGGAACGCCGCGACGATCGCCTCGCTGTCGCCCTCGGTCTGGAAGATCTTGCCGTCCGGAAACTCGTCGGCGTGCGCGGCGGCGATCTCCGTGCGTAGCTCCAGGTAGTTGTAGATCTCGCCGTTGAAGGTCAGCGCGTAGCGCTCGGGGTTCTCTGGCGGGCCCCAGCGAAGCGGCTGGTGCGAGTGTTCGATGTCGATGATCGACAGGCGGTTGAAGCCGACGATCAGGTGATCGTCATGCCAGGTGCCGCGCTCGTCCGGGCCCCGGTGGCGCACGCAGTGCAAGGCTTCGTAGACCTGCTCCACCGTGCCAGGTGCTGCCTCGTCAGATGTCAGGAACCCGAGCAGTCCACACACGGCGCCGGCAACCTCGTTTCTCGCAGTCGGTGTACGCGCTCACGGAGCGGAGCGCGGGGACGAAATCTCGTGTCCGAGTATGCCGCACACACCGGGTCCGCGCTTCGCGCACACGGCGTCCTGGGCGGATGCGCTGCTGACGGATATCCCGGCGTGATCGGCGGGGCGTCGAATCCGACCCGACGACGAAGGACCCGTTCGTTTGGTCTACGCTGCGTAGTACTCAGGTCTCTCTCAGGTGACCCGCGCGCGGACGTGCCGGCCCCGAGGGCGTCTTGAAGCGTGCTTAGGACGCATCGTCAGGGCCGATCGCAGCCCCGACGATGCACTGTCGAAATGTGTGGCGACCAGGAAGGCGTGAGCGTGGCGCACAAGGCGAGCGAAGAGATCGGGGCACGACCCGCCCGGGGTCGGCAGGGCCGCATCCTTCGGCGGGCCGGGCTGGCGGTGTCCTTGGGGATCACCGCGCTGCTCGTCTCGGGCTGCTCGATCGACAATGTCTGGCTGCGGTTCGGCTGGCCCTCGGGTGTTACGCCGCAGGCCGCCCGGATGCGGGAGCTGTGGACCTGGTCGGTCATTGCGGCGCTGGTGATGGGTGTGCTGGTTTGGGGCTTGACCTTCTGGACCGTCACTTTCCACCGCAAGAAGGCGGACTCGCCGGAATTCCCGCGGCAGACCGGCTACAACGTGCCGCTGGAGCTGACCTACACGGCGATCCCGTTCGTCATCATCGCGGTGCTGTTCTACTTCACCGTGGTGGTGCAGAACTACGTGCACGAAAAGGTGAACGACCCCGACGTCACCGTCGACGTGACCGCTTTCCAGTGGAACTGGAAGTTCGGCTACCGGGAGGTCGATTTCAAAGACGGTTACAAGTTCGACGGCATCGACACCACGCGCGAGACGTCGAACCAGGAGCAGCTCGAGGAGTACAAAGAGCGGACCGAGGACGGGCACCCGCAGCCGGGCCCGGTGCACGGCAAGCCGGAGAATGACATCCTGTCCTACCTGCACTACGACAAGGTCGAGACGATCGGCTCCAGCTCCGAGATTCCGGTCCTGGTGCTGCCGACCAACAAGGTCATCGAGTTCCAGCTCGCCGCGGCGGACGTTGTCCACGCGTTCTGGGTGCCGGAGTTCCTGTTCAAGCGCGACGTGATGCCGAACCCGAAGGAAAACCACTCCGACAACGTCTTCCAGATCACCAAGATCGAGAAGGAGGGCGCGTTCGTCGGCCGCTGTGCCGAGATGTGCGGCACGTTCCACTCGATGATGAACTTCGAGGTTCGTGCGGTCTCGCCGGAGAAGTTCACCAAGTACGTGGACGCGCGCAAGGCGGGTAAGACCAACGCCGAGGCGCTCGAGTCCATCGGTGAGTCTCCCGTCGCCACCACTACCACGCCGTTCAACACCAAGCGGGACATCAAGAGCGCGGCCGCGGCCGAGAGCAAGTGAGGAACTGATCTGATATGAAGATCGAAGCGCGGATTTTCGAACTGCTCACGGTGTTCTTCATCATCGTGGCGGTGGTCTACGGGTTCTTCACCGGCCAGTCGCGCACCGGCGTCGAGTGGGCGGGCACCACCGCCACCGTCCTGACCGCGGGTCTGTCGCTGATCATCGGTACGTACTTCCGATTCGTCGCACGGCGTCTCGACCTGCGCCCGGAGGACTACGAGGACGCCGAGATCGTGGACGGCGCCGGCGACCTCGGCTTCTTCTCGCCTGGCAGCTTCTGGCCCATCACGCTGGCCGGCGCCGGTGCGGTGACCGCCCTCGGCCTGGCGTTCTTCCAGTTCTGGCTGATCGGCATCGGTGTCGTCTGCATCCTGGCCGCCGCGGCGGGCCTGGTTTTCGAGTACTACCTCGGCCCCGAGAAGCACTGAGCTGGGCTGTACCGCCTCCCCCGACTATTCAGGCCGTACTAGTTGGGTGGCGGGGGATTTGCGTTCAGGTCCTGCGCGAGTGCCGCTCGAGTTCTGGGCGTACCCGGTGAGTTACCCATGTTCTTGCGAAACCAGTCGTCATGTTCGTGAAGACGGGCCCCGAGTCGAATGACTCGGGGCCCGTGTGGGTTACCAGAATGTTGCCGATATCGCAAAACTCCGTAGGGGTGGCGAGTCTTTCGAGCACGCGTTCGTGGGCGCGGCTGGCGTCCGAGCGGTCGATGCGTCAGTGACGATGTCGCTGGTGATGGTCGCGGTCTTGACTACTTGTCGGTGGTGAACGCCGACGGTGGGTTACGGCTCTATCGGGGACCACGTCGGCTTCACTGCTGTTTTCGAGTGATACGAGATCGATCGAGCGTTGCCTGTTCGCGGCGCGGCTCGCACCGGAGTGGGCACCGCGTTCGGGACGAAGTTGTCGGTGACGATTCCGGTCGCTGACTACTTGTCGGTGGCGAACGGCTAGTGCCGCGGCTGGACATACCAACGCAACCACACCAGCCCAACCCTGGTTCCGAGCGCAGCGAGATCGAGCATTGCCTGTTCTCGGCCCGGCTTGCGTCCGAGTGGCCGCCGCGTCCGCGACGAAGTCGCCAGCGGCGGTCGCTCGGACGCAAGCCATAAAGGGGCCGCGAACACCCAGCGCCGCAGGCGCTGGCAAACTAATCAGCCTCGTAACGCAGCGCGTTCTCCGAGCGGCAGATCTCGTCGATGCCGGAAACGATGTCGCGCAGCAGTTCCGAGGGCACCGCGGCAGGCCGCAACCGGCAGGCGAATGTGATGAGTCCGTGGTCCTGGCGGGAGAGGCCGCGCGCGGCCGATTCCGAGCGCAGGTAGCGTGAACGCACGCCGTAGGTCATCGCCGAGATCACGGTGAAGCAGCCGGTGCGCTCACGGTGTCCCGCGAACAGATCGTGCAGGCGGTAGAACACCGACGTATAGCTCGACAGCGGCGCGAAAACGCCCACCCGGTAGGCCGGTCCACGCTCCGACGAGCTGAGCGCCGTGTCGGCCAGATATTCGGCGTCGCGCAGAGTCTGCACCTTCGGCGCGAACAGCACCGCGCCTGCGGCGGCATTGCGGACCGGCATGCCCGCCTTGCCGCCCGCGGCGGAGGCGATGACGCCCAGCGATTTCCGGGCCCGGGACCCGACCTCACGCCGGGCCCGCAGCGATCTGGTGGGCGAGGTGGGGTGCAGGCTCGACCATTGGCCGAAGCGCACGGTGCCCAGCTGCACGTGGCCGGTGCCGACCGGGCGCGCCACCTTCAGCGGGGCGGTGTCGACCCAGCGGCCGACCTGCAGTGCGGATGTGCCCGGTCGTGTGATTTCGGCGTAGGCGTGCTCGACGAACGAGTCGAAGTCGAGGAACCGGTCGGCGTTGGTGGTCAGCCAGGTGTGGTCCTTGTCGATGTCGATCGCGTCCAAGGTGAGCGCGGTGATGATGCCCGCGCGCCCGCCCGCGCCGAGGATGCGCTGGAACCGCTCGGTGTGGTGGGTGCGGCCGCAGGTGCCGATGCGGCCGTCGTTGTCCACGTACTCCAGATCGACGATCTGGTCGATGAACAGGCC
Source organism: Nocardia sp. NBC_01730 (assembly GCF_035920445.1). Classification (NCBI taxonomy): domain Bacteria; kingdom Bacillati; phylum Actinomycetota; class Actinomycetes; order Mycobacteriales; family Nocardiaceae; genus Nocardia; species Nocardia sp. NBC_01730. Next base: position 8,363,485 of record NZ_CP109162.1, read on the forward strand.
GTATTTGTGCGAGGCCGCGCTGACGCCGCCGACCGAGGCGAAACCGCCCGCGGTGATGTCGCGGTGGTCGCCGACGATGGGCAGGCCGAGCCCGTGCGCTCCGAGCCTCCGGTCGATGTCCGAAAGCTTGGCGCCTGCCTGCACCCGGACGGTGCGTCGGCCGAGGTTGATGTCCAGCACCTGGTCCATCTGGCGCAGCGAGACCACGGTCGGCTGGGCGGGCAGCGTGAGGCCCTCGTCGGTCAGCTCGCCGCCGCGCACCATCAATTGTTCCGTTCGCCCGCGTGAATCCCGAACCGTGCGAACGACATCGGCGGTATCACGGGGGAGGAATTCTTCGGCGTTGGAGACAATCTGCGGCGTGCTCATGGCACGAAAGCTAACCACAGCGGGGCGCGCGACGCTCACCCGAATCCCGGTGCTACCGGGACGCGGGCGCAAGGCGCTTGCTGAACAGCACGGATCCGCTCGCATCGCACAGATCGACGGTCAGTTCCTTTGACTTCCCGTCGATCCGCACCTCGCCGAAATGTTGGAAGGCATCCAGCGGCGAGCTGTTCTGCGCAGGCGGCGCGTGCACGAACACCGCCTCCGGGCCGAATGTGTCGTCCAGCGGATTCGGGCCGCCTGCGCCCGCGTTGAGCGGACCGGAGACGAACTCCCAGAACTCGTCGAAGCCGGTAAACGCCGCTCGGCCCGGCGAATAGTGGTGCGCCGCCGTGTAGTGCACGTCCGCGGTGAGCCATACCACGTTGGCGACCTTGTTCGCCGCGAGCGACGAGAGCAACTGGGCGATCTCGTTTTCCCGGCCCGACGGTGCGCCGGGGTCGCCGTTGGCGGGACCTTCGTACGCGACGGCGTTCGGCTGTTCGCCGTCCTTGACAACCAGGCCGAGCGGCAGGTCATTGGCAATGATCTTCCAGGTGGCTCGGGACTCGCGCAGGCCGTCGATCAGCCATTTCGTCTGCGCCGCGCCGAAAATGTGACCGTTCGATCCGTTGTCGGCGTCGTTGGTGTCGTTGTAAGTGCGCTGTTACTCGCGCTGTCGCGCACCGCCGAGGCAGCCGGGCCACGATCGCGATCGACGCCGGGGCGAGGGCGCGTGCCGAGTCTACGGCGCCCGGGTAGGCGTGGTGCGCTGGTCCTTGGAATACTCGATCGCGCAGGGCCTTTCGGATCGGTCGGCGCTGGACTCTGTCGAGTCGCGAGGGCACCGAATCCGCCGACTCTCGACTGCAAGGGGAGGGTTGGCGTGCGGCCGTTCGGTGTAGGCCGGGCCTTGTTGGTAGCGGTGCTCGTCGCGGGGACGAGCCTGTGGGGATTCTTCAGCGCCGGCCTCGCCTTGCCGGGTTCCGAGCGGGCCGGGCCTTTGGTGGCGGTGGGTGCGGTGATTCCGCTGCTGGTCATCGCTGCGGTAGGCGGTCGGCGTCCTGGTCGTGAGCTGCGCTCGCACCCGAAGATCTACGTCCAACTGGGCTTGCTCGAGGCCGTGAAAATTTCGCTGTTCCTGGCCTAGATTTTCGCCAAGCCGCTCGGGGAGATCGCCAGTCGGGCACTGGTCGCCTGGGGAACGCTGTTCGTCTTCCTCGGGATCTACGGTTTCGCGGCTACCCGGTTGAATTCGGTTCCCAAGGGGAAGGTCGGTGCGGTGGTGTTCGCGGCCTTCACGGCGATCGTGTTTCCCGTCGTAGCTTTCCTGCTTGCGTAGCGCGTCGGCCGAGGCCGGATATGGAAAATTGCGCCGAGCCCCGAGACCGGGTGGTCTCGGGGCGAGGGCCGGATCAGCTCGCGGCGGTGTCCGGGATGCGCGTGGCCTCGGGGCGGCTGCCGCTCGGCACGCCCTTCTTCAGGCTTGCGGCGTAGACGTCGACGTACTCCTGGCCGCCGAGCCGCATCAGGTCGTACATGACTTCGTCGGTGACGGCGCGCTCGACGAAGCGGTTGCCGCCCATGCCCTCGTAGCGGGAAAAGTCTATGGGCGCACCGAACTTGACGGTCACCTTGCGGCGGCGCCAGCGGAACGGTCCGGGCGGGCTGACCTCGTCGGTGCCGATGACAGCGACCGGGATCACCGGGACACCCGTCTCGAGAGCGAGACGGGCCAGCCCGGTCTTGCCTTTGTACAGGCGACCGTCAGGGGAGCGGGTGCCCTCCGGGTAGAGACCGACCAGGCGGCCCTCATCGAGCAGCTTGCGGGCCGCGTTGAGCGCGTCCTCGGCGGCGTCGGCGCTGCTGCGGTCGATCGGATACTGACCAGATGCGCTGAAGAAGAACTTCTGGAGCCGGCCCTTGATGCCCGGCGTCTTGAAGTATTCGGCCTTCGCCAGGTAGTTGATCCGCCGTGGGCTCACCAGCGGCGCGAACAGCCAGTCGGCGAAGGAGAGGTGATTGCCCGCCATGATTGCCGGCCCGTCCGCCGGAATGTTCTCGACACCCTCGACCGTAGGTCGGTTGTAGAGATGAATGAATGGTCCCAGCAGCACGAACTTCAGCAGCCAGTAGAACATGACGTCCTTCCCCCGGGACCGGGATAGTAGCGGGCACCTATGTCAAGTGCCGACTTTACCGCTGGTGTCAGATCACATCCAACCGCTGCGGCGAATCTCACCACACTTCCGCCGAGACGCAGAGGAATGGCTACGGTCGGCGTGTCGCCGCAGGCCACCAATGCCTTATCAACGACTGGTTCGCGCCACCCGTGAGGATTTCCGGCTGCCTACGGGCAACGCCGCCCTGGCCAGGTCGGCAGCGCCGATCATGCTCGCCGCCTCGCCGAGCTGCGTGGTCCGAATCCGGGCCAGCGGCCGATGTCCCGCGCCGGTGACCGCACGCGCGTAGTCCTCTCGCGCCTCGTCGAGGAACAGCGGCGCCGAACTGCTGACGCCGCCCGCGATGACTACGAGATCCGGATCGAAGATGTCGCTGACGAAGGCGAGCCCCAGCCCGAGCCATCGCGCGAAGTCGGCCAACACCCGCAGTGCGAGCGGGTCGCCGTCCTGCGCGGCGCCCGCGACCCGCCGTCCGGTCAGTGAGCCGGGATCGCGCATCACGTCCGTGGCGAGTACCGAGCGCACCGCATCGGTGGCCAGCATCTCGATCGCGGTGTCGGCCAGAGCCGTTCCGCTGCAGTACCGCTCCCAGCATCCGTGTTTGCCGCAGGGGCAGGCCCGTCCCTGCGGTACGACCTGCAGATGGCCGAGTTCCGGTGCGACGCCGTGCGTGCCCCGGTACAGCTGGCCGTCGATGAGCAGGGCGGCGCCGATGCCGGTGCCGATCGCGATGAGCACCACGTTGTGCCCGCCCGCCGCGGCGCCGAACCGGTACTCGGCCCACACGGCGGCGTTGGCATCGTGCTCCAAGATCACAGGCAGCTCGAGACGCTCGGTGAGCCGCTGCGCGACCGGGGCATTCTGCCAGGGCAGGTGCGGGGCGAATCGGACGGACGAGCGTTCGCTGTTGATGAACCCGGCGACGGCCAGTCCGACCGCGCCGATCGGGTGCCTGCGGCACAGTTCGCGGACGGCGCGGTCGAGTGCATCCTCCAGCGCCCGCGCGGAATGTGGGGTCGGCGCCTGGACAGTATCGAGCACCTCGCCGCCGCCATCGATCACAGAGGCGCGAATGTTGGTGCCGCCGACGTCGATTCCGACGGTCAGCGATCGCGTGCCGGTCATATTGTGCGTCATACCTTGGTCGTCACGGGGATGTCGACGTAACGGGAACGGGTGGCGCCGTCTGCGTTCGCGCGTGTGCCGCGCCGGTGCTGCGTACCGTTTTCCGGGTCGGCGCCGGTTGGCATCACCGGTTCGACCGGGACCCCGGCCAGCGCCTCGCGCAGTACGGTGACGATCGCGGTGCCGTGCTCGGCGACCGCTGCGAGCATCTCGTGATGCTCGCCGCGCACCAGCGCCGCGGCCGCGCACACCGGGCACCAACTGCAATTCGACCATTCGACCTGTCCGTCGGCGGCGCGCCGAAGCACCGGCTCGACCCGCTCCAGCAACGCCTCGGCCAGCAGCTTCAGTTCCGCCACGAATTCGGCGGCGCCTTCCGGCGCGGTCGCGTCGCCCTCCGGCGAGTGTGCGTCACCGGTCATGCCTGTGACCTTCGGAAGCGTGCGACCAGACCTGAGGGTCGGGCCGGAACCGGATCACCAGGTATCCGCCGTCCAGCTCCGCGCCGTCGACCGCACACCGCCGCAACACCGGCGCCAGGCGCACCCGGCGCCGGACACCGTCCGCTCCCACGATCAAATCGTCCTCCACTCGGCCAAGGCGCAGTGTCGTGGCGTCGACCACCGGCAGGTGCATGTGCAGGGCGTACACCGACTGCAACCCGGCGCCCGATTCCCACCGAACCACCGGTTTGCCGGCGCCCACGTCGACCTCCGTTTGATTGTCGTTCAGCATAAGCGCTGCGTCGCCGACGTTTTTCGTCGAGTCCACCGCGTATGACAGCGCAGCCAGCGAACTCAGCCCGATCGGCTCCGGTCCGGTGTGCTGTGCGATCACTACCGGGATGCCCAGCATCTTGCGCCGCAATTCGGCGATCACGTCCAGCTGTTCGCGGCGCCGGTTCAGATACCAGTGCACCGCAGGATTCTCGGCCTCGACCGGATCCGCGGGCGGCGCGGAGTCGGGGAGCACCTTGTTCACCACCACGGCATCCAGCCGCAGGCCGAGCAGCGCCGCGGCGGAACGCACCCGCTCGGACTCCGCCACCGCGACCCGCTCGGCAACCGTGATCAGCCGCGCACCGGTGCGCCGATGGTCGGCAAGCAGATCGCGAACCTCGGTGACCGCCTTGACAATTCGTTCGACCGTGGCCGCGAGCACGGCGCGGCGCAAATCGGTGCCTATCGCGCTCATCGCCCGCGCCTGCGGTGGCCAGATCCGCTCGACATAGCCCAGCAGGGTTTCCGGCGCGGCGATGATGCGCAGCATGTCCGCCGACGGCGGGCAGTCGACGACGATCAGATCCCAGTGGTGCTCCGCGGCGAACTCGGCGATCTCGACCAGCATCAGCAGGTCCTGCACACCAGGCAGCCCGGTGAGCTCAGCCGGGTCCAGCGCGGCGATATCGATGCCGTGACCGTGCCCGTGACCGGTCGAGATCAACCGCACCACCTCGCGGAACCGGTCCTCGAGCAACGCGAGCGAATCCACCTCGATCACGTCCAGACCGGGCAGCACGGTCGCGACGCCGGCCACCGTGCCCGGATCGTGCGGGAAGCGGGAGCCGAGCGCGTCGCCCAGCGAATGCGCCTGATCAAGCGAGGCGACCAGCACGCGGCGGCCCGACCTGGCCTCGGACATGGCGGTGGCACACGCCAGCGTGGTCTTGCCGACCCCACCCTTGCCGATGAACAGCTCGACCCGGGTCTCCCGCGCGGTCAGCCTTCGACCCGTTTCTTCAGTTCCTTCAGCGCGGTATCAGTGATCACCTTCTCGGCTTTGCGCTTGAACATGCCGATCATCGGGATGTTCAGATCGACGGTCAGTGTGTAGACGACTTCCGTGCCGCCGTCAGGCCGATCGATCAGCTCGTATGTCCCGTTCTGTGCCTTCTGCAGCTCGCCGCTGAGCAATGTCCAGCTGACCGCCTTCTGGTCGGCGCGCCAGACATAGGACAGGACATAACTGTCCTTGACCACCCCGGCGTCCAGCACGAACCGCGCGGTCTTGGCCCGGCCGTCCGGCCCCTTCTCCAGCACTTCGACGGATTTCGCCGCCGATACCCACCCGGGGTAGGACTCCAGGTCGGCGATGACGGACATCACCTGCTGCGACGGGGCCTCGATGATGATCGACCTCTGGGTCCTGTCGGCCATGCGGACAGCGATTCCTTTCAGCGTCGGTGCTGGGGGCGTCACGAGATCCGCGCGGGTGGGACACCCGCCGGACGGCCTGCCTCCAGCCGGGACTTCAGTTCGAACGACATCGCCTTGCCCGCGACCCGCCGCGCCCGGTTGGCCGCGGCGAGCTTGCCCTCCGGCAGTGCGGGCTCCGGGTCGGCGTGCAGGAAGTAGTGCAGGATCACCCCGTCCAGCGAGGGCTCCAGCCACACCTCCATGCTTCCGGTCAGCGCGCCGGTCAGTGACCAGCGGATTCCCTTGTCGCCTCGGTCTTCCCGGACCTTCAAGGTCAGATCCGGCCACCAGCGGCGCCAATTGTCCGGCCCCGCCAGCAGGTCGGCGACGGCGGCCCCCGGCGCGGCGACGAAAGTCTGATCTGCGACCTGGATACTGCTCACTCCGCTGAGCGTAATGGATCCGACGCGGATCACCGCAGCAGCTGTCGCAGGCGCGCGCCCAGGCTGTCCCAGCGCCACTGCTGCTCGACGAACGCGCGGCCCGCCGTGCCCATGCGGGCGGCGGCATCCCGATCGGAGAGGATCTCCACCAGCGCGTCGGCGATCTGCTGCACCGAGCGACCGTCCACCACACGACCGGTCTTACCCTCGATGACGGTTTCCGGTGCACCGCCGGAATTGCCCGCCACCACCGGAACTCCGGACGCGGACGCCTCCAGATAGACGATGCCCAAACCCTCGACGTCCAGACCCGCGCCCCTGGTCCGGCACGGCATCGCGAAGACATCAGCGAGGGTGTGATGCGCGGCCAGTTCACCGGACGGAACGCGGCCGGTGAACACCACATCGTCGGTGACGCCCGCGGCGATCGCCAGCGTGCGCAGCTTCTCCTCGAAGGGACCGCCGCCCGCGATCACCAGCACCGAGCCCTTCACCCGCTCACGGATGTCGCGCATTGCGAGAATCAGCGCGTCCTGACCCTTGCGGGGCACCAGCCGGGACAGGCACAGGATCGTCGGGCGGTCGTCCAGGCCGTAACGGGCGCGCAGTTCCGCGCGCGCCGCCAGGTCAGGACGGAACACCTCGGAGTCCACGCCGGGCGGCAGATACTCCAGCGCCGCGTTCGGCCCGAACGCGGAGGCGAACCGTCGACGGGTGTAGCGACTGACGTAGGTGACAACGTCGGTGTGCTCGCCGATGGCGCGCAATGCCTGCCTCGCGCCGGGCAGCATCGACCAGCCGACCTCATGGCCATGCGTGCTGGCCAGGATGCGCTCGGCCCCCGCACGGCGCAGCGCAGGCGACATCAACGCGAGCGGCGCCGCAGCGCCGAACCAGACCGTGTCGCACTGCTCGCTGCGCAGCAGACGCGCGGCGCGGCGAAGCACGAGCGGAGTCGGCAGCATCAGCGTGGTGGGGTGGCGGACCACCTGGAACTTCTGCTTGGCGTCGAACTTCAGATGACTGTCGCCGCGCCAGCGCGGGGCGTAGACCACCAGGTCGTCGGGCGGCAACTCCCCGGCCAACGCCTGCAGGTAGGACTGGATACCGCCCGGCCGCGGCGGGAAATCATTGGTAACCAGCAGAGTTCGGGCCATGCGCAACAAAATACTGTGTTTGATTTGCCGCGCCTGCGGCGCGGCGTGTTCGCGGCCCCCTCATGGCTCGCGTCCGAGCGACCGACGTGGCGACTTCGTCGCGGACGCGTCGGCCACTCGGACGCGAGCCGGGCCGCGAACGGGCAATGCTCGCGGTCTCGCTTCGCTCGGAACCGGGGGTGGACTGATGGGTTGCGTTGGGCGGGACGCGCGAGTGGATGTGTGCCGCTGTAAGTCGACGACCTCTTTGGTGAGCAGGGCCGCGGATGGTGCTCGTAAGCGTCTCGCACCTCGACGGGATGGAGAACGCAGCGGACCAATGGTGTTTCGGGCAGCGCGGCGGGCATGCTTGCTGACGGTGTTCGGTGGCTGCGGGATGGCCGGTTCTGGTGGGTTTGGCGCGGCTGCGGCTTCCCGATTTCGGGTGTGGAGGCAGGGGAGTCGTGACTGCGTCGCGCGCTTCGGCCGCTCGGACGCAAGGCCTCAGGTCGGCGGCGTCGGCGACTCTCTCGTAGTCGGCGCGACTGCTGCGATGCCAGGTCGTGAACGCGCACCCCCGACCGGCTGGCGTGCGGTGAGCGGGCGGTTGGTTTTCGGGCGGGCGGCGGGTCAGGCTGTTCGGGCTTGGAGCCAGGAGCGCCAGTCGGTGATGAAGTCGGTGCGGGTGGTGCCGAGGACTTCGCGCAGGATGCGGTCTTCGGTGGTGGTGTCCTGCTTGGCCGCGGCGATCCGGTGGTAGAGCTGGACCAGGTGGGGCTGGTCGTACTTTTCAGCGACGAAGGCACAGACGGACCAGGCCTTTTCGTAGGTGAAGGCGGCGTCGGGGCCGGAGAATTCGGCGTCGGCCGGGAGGTCCTGCGGAAGGTCGCGAGCGCTGGCGTGTGCGGTGACGGTGGGAGCGATGTCCGCGAGGCGATGACCCCGGCCGTGGTGGGCGGTGTAGTCGGCGAAGCCCTCCAGCATCCACAGGGGTGCGCCGTCGACGGTCTGGGCGCGGGCCGCGATGTGGGTGAGTTCATGGCGCAACAGGGTCGCGAGACCCTCGGGGTCCAGACGGCGGCCCGTGTCGGGGCCGAAGACGACGCGTTGGCCGGTGGGGCGGGTACCCGGCGCGATCGGGTCGGCGACCGACGCGGCGGCGACCTCGGAGGGCAAGAGGCTGCCCGCGCGAGCCAAGGCGGCGAATTCCGAGGGAGAGGATGCGACGACCACCAGCGCGGACTGTGCCCAGTCCTGGCCCCATACGTCGGTGACCGCAGTGGTGGCGGCGGCGAGTTCACGCTCCAGGATGTCGATTTCGATCCGTTGGGCCGGATGGCCGACGATCAGGGACTGCTGTCCGTCGCCGGTCGGCACCGGGCGGGCGACAATCGGTCCGAACGGTTCGACGATGCGGCGGACCTCGGCAAGCCGCGGATCAGCGGCCGCGACCTGCCCGACAGTGTCGGTCGTAGCCGGTTGCACCGCCCGCAGTTTCGGCAGCACCGAGTTCGGCAGCATGAGCAGTGCGACGCAGACCACGGTCAGCAGCACCACCATCCCGACGGTGAGACAGAATTCGAGTCGCCGCCGCGCCGACCACCAGTCGCGCAGCCGCCGCATGCCGCTCACGACTTGCTGTGTGCTGCGCCGCGTCGACTGCCCGGCTCGCCCACGACTGCGCCTCGCTGACGCTCGGCTCCGTCGTGACCGAGCGATGCTCGGCTGTGCCCATGGTTCACTCGCTGACGCTCGCTCACGACTGCGCCTCGCTGACGCTCGGCTCCGTCGTGACCGAGCGATGCTCGGCTGTGCCCATGGTTCACTCGCTGACGCTCGCTCACGACTGCGCCTCGCTGACGCTCGGCTCCGTCGTGACCGAGCGATGCTCGGCTGTGCCCATGGTTCACTCGCTGACGCTCGCTCACGACGTCTAGTATCGCCGAGCCGAATGGAACGGTGTCGAGCTCATGGGCGCTACGGCGACCGGGACGCCGAAGGTGGAGGCGTGCAGCATGAGCCCGTTGCCCGCGTAGATGCCGACGTGCGAGATGTCGGAGTAGAAGAACACGACGTCGCCGGGCTGCAGATCCTTCTCGGCGACGGGTGTGCCGTAAGCGGCCTGCTGTGAGCTGGTGCGCGGCACGTTCTTGCCGACCTGTTTGAACGCCCATTGGACGAGGCCGGAACAGTCGAACTGGCTCGGACCAGTGGCGCCCCAGACGTAAGGGTCGCCGACGCGGGTGAGCCCGGCGGCCAGCGCGCTGGTGCCGCTGCCAGGGACGAGGCCCTGCAGCAACGTGTCGCGGTCGAAGCCGGGCGGGAACGGTGAGCCGGCCAGCGCGGACTTGTCCTTGGTGGACAGTGCGCCCCACGCCTGCACCACCTGGGCGATGGCGCCGCCCAGCTCGCTGCGCGTGCGTTCCAGATCGATGCGCACCGCGTCGGCCTTCTCGGCGGCCGCGTGGGCGGCGTCGGCGGCGGACCTGGCGGTTGTCTCGGCCGCGTTGGCGGCGTCGGTGGCCTTCTTGTAATGGTCGAGCTGCTCGGCGGTTTGCGCGGACAGCACATCCAGCGTGGACATCTGGTCGAGCAGCTGTTGCGGGGAGTCACTGACCAGCACCGCGAACAGCCGGTTGGTGCGCGCGCCTTGATAGGCGGCGATCGCCGTGCGGTCGATGACAGGCTGGTACCTGCGTACCTCGTCGCGGGCGCGGTTGACCATGTCGGTGCTGGAGTCGAGCTTGGCGTCGGCGTCGCGCTGGACGGCGAGCTTCGCGTCGAGGTCGGCCTGCGCGCCGAGGGCCTGCTGGTTGAGCTGCTCGGATTGGTGCGACAAATCGATCATCTGCTGGACGGCGTCGGTGGCCGTGGCGGGTAGTGCGACCGGATCGGCTCCGGCGGGACTGCCACCGTAGAGGGCGGTGGCCAGGGCCCCGGCCGTCAGGGTGCCTGCCACCAGACGTTTCGTGCGATGTCTCCGGTGATATTCAGCCACAGCCCGCGGTGCCCTGTTCTCTCGGAAGCGATCTCTCGTGAAACCGACGCAGATGCCTACGTCGATGCCGGAGGTTTGCGATGCGCGACCCCGGGGTATTCGAGGGAAGGTCTCGGTTAGATTACGGACCGGCGTAGGTCGATGTCCAGTAGAGAACGAAACGATCACGGGCCCGTCCCGGCGCTCGGGCCGCTACGCATGGCCTGAGCGGCGGTTTCTCAGTAACGCCTGGCGCCGGCTACTGGCATCGAGGAGATCGGCGCGACCTGCACGGGCGTTCCGGAGGTGGATGCGTGCACGATGTTGCCGTCACCGGCGTACAGGCCGGAGTGGCCGCCACCGTAGAACGAGATCACGTCGCCCAGCTGCAGGTCGTTCAGCGATACCGGGGCACCGGAGGCGAGCTGCGCGCCACTGGTGCGCGGCAGCTCCATGCCCGCCTGTCGGTAGGACCACTGCACCAGGCCGGAGCAGTCGAACGCGTCCGGGCCCGCGGCACCGTAGACGTACGGGGCGCCGACCTTGCTCATCGCGGCGTCGAGGGCGGCCTCGCCGGCCGTCCGCACGGGGGCGAAGAACGGGAGCGGAGCCGGAGCGGGCAGCTGAAGGCCCGGGATACCCTGGGGAATCTGGATCTCGTTCGGGATCTCGACGGTTCCCACGCCGGGGATGGTCACCGGCTGGGCCGACGCAGGGGCGGCGGGCAAGAGGAACGCGCCGATGGTGGCAGCGCCGACGGCTCCGACGGCAACGGCACGGTGAGCCTGTCGCTTGACGGCGTTGGTCGTCATGATGCGGTACTCCCAATCTGCCTCACGACGCCGCACCCGGTGGTGCTGCGGACTTCGTCGGTGCCGCACCGATCGGTGCGGCGGACTCCGTGAGGTCTCGAAAAGATTACGAACTCATCACGGTGATTTGTAAAGCCATCGGAATCCGAAATGCAGACTTCCGCATGATTTCGCGGCTATTTGGTGTGAGATATGTCCCAGCAATCACGAAAAGATAACGACGGTGCGATATCGGAAAGTGGTCGCGCCGCCACTCCGGTGGGCGCCCGGCGGGGCGGGCGGCTCGTCGATGTCACGCCATGGGATATTTGCCCAGGTAATCGCCTTGTATTCAGTGGCTGCGGCGGGGTGGTTGCTTGCTCGGGTGCCAGTGAGTTGCCACCGGCTTCCGCGGTGGGGGAGGCGTGCACGTGCACAGTCGGACGCACCCATATGTCTGATACATATTTGTCTACAATGTGATCTGCATCACTTTGCAGTATCTCTAGATCATTTGGCGGGTAACTGAGCGAAATCACCATGGAGTAATTCGACATTTCATGGTGTCCATCACGTGCCCGTTTCTGTCGTACCAGGGCTCTACGCTGCACGCCGTGTCCGACCCCGCGCCGCGCAAGGCCATCGCACAGCAGTTGGCCTTCGACGATCTCGACACACCCCTCTACGACACCACCTTCGTGATCGTGGACCTGGAGACCACGGGGACCAGTCCCGGCACCGATGGCATCACCGAGATCGGAGCGGTAAAGGTGCGCGGTGGCCAGGTGCTCGGCGAGTTCGCGACGCTGGTCAACCCGGGACGCGAGATTCCGCCCGCGGTCGTGCACGTCACGGGTATCACCACCGCGATGGTCTACGCCGCGCCCAGGATCGAGGCAATCCTCCCAGGCTTCCTGGAGTTCGCCGCCGGAGCCGTACTCGTCGCACACAACGCGCGGTTCGATATGGCGTTCCTGCGCGCCGCCGCGGCTCGGTGCGACACTTCCTGGCCCGTCGCGCAGGTGTTGTGCACGGTGAAGCTGGCCCGGCGAGTGCTCGGCCGCGACGAGGCGCCCTCGGTGCGGCTGAGTTCGTTGGCCAGGTTGCTCGGCGCCACCACTCAGCCGACCCACCGTGCCTTGGACGATGCCCGCGCGACCGTCGACGTGCTGCACGCGCTGATCGGCCGCGTCGGCAACCAGGGTGTGCACAGCCTCACCGAGCTGCTCGACTATCTTCCCGGCGTCACGCCCCGGCAGCGTTCCAAACGCTTCCTCGCCGCCGATCTCCCCGCGGCGCCTGGTGTGTACCTGTTCCGCGGACCTTCCGACGAAGTCCTCTACATAGGGACGGCGGTGAACCTGCGCCGCCGCGTCCGCAACTACTTCACCGGTTCGGAGGCCAGGGGCCGGATGAAAGAGATGGTGTCGCTGGCGAGCCGGGTCGACCACGTTGTGTGCGCGCATGCGCTCGAGGCTGGGGTGCGGGAGCTGCGACTGTTGGTCGCGCACACCCCGCCGTACAACCGGAGGTCGAAGTTTCCGAAGCGGGCGTGGTGGCTGACCCTGACCGACGAGCCCTTCCCGCGGTTCTCGGTGGTCCGGGACCCCAACCGGGATGCGCTGGGGCCGTTCAACTCTCGTAACGACGCCATGAATCTCGGGGTGATCGTCGCCGAGTTCACCGGTCTGCGCACCTGCACGACGCGGCTGTCTCGGCGCGGGGTCCACGACTGCCCGCCCGCGGTCGTCGGCGGGTGCCCGGCGGGCTCGGAGGGAAGGCGGCTCGATACGGCGGAATACGCTCCCGCCGCCGCGGCGGTGCGCGCGTTGTTCGCCGGGCGCTCCGACGCACCGCTGCGGGCTGTCCTCGATCGCCTCGAAAGCCATTCGCACGCGGAACATTTCGAGGCCGCAGCACGCTTGCGCGACCGCGCCGTCACGGTGGTGCGCGCGCTGCACCGCACCCAGCGGCTCGCCGCGGTGGCGCGCGTCGCCGAGCTGATCGCGGCGCATCCGGACGGCAACGGCGGTTGGGAGTTCGCGGTCATCCGCTACGGGCGCCTTGCCGGTTCCGGTACCGCACCGCGTGGCGTCCCGCCGATGCCGATCGTGGAACAGATGGTCGCCGCCGCCGAAACCATCATTCCCGCAGGTGGTTTCGTCACTGTCGAGCTCGACGATACGTCCGCTCACTGCGCCACGCGGTCTTCCGCGAGAACCGCCAGCCTCGAGCAGGTCTCGGTGCCCGGCGCACCCGTGGATGCTCCTCCGCTGCGCGGCGCCGCACCGGAAGAAGTGGCCTTGGTCGTGCGCTGGCTGACGCGGCCGGGGGTGCGGATCGTGCGCACCACCGAGGGGTACCGCGAGGAGATGTACAGCGCGGCGCGGTGGCTGGGCTGGGCGGCGCTGGCCGACGCGGCGGCGCGCGCCCAGCCCAGCGAGCAGGCCTACCTCGACCGCTTAGGCTGAGCACCATGATTACCGCGATCGTCTTGATTCACGCCGACAACGGCCGCATCCCCGAGACCGCGCAGGCGGTCGCGGACACCGAGGGCGTCACCGAGGTCTACTCGTGCGCGGGTGACGTGGACCTGATCGCGATGGTGCGGGTGCGCGACCACGAGCAGATCGCCGAGGTGGTGACCGGTCGGATCGACAAGACCCCCGGCGTTTTGCGCACCACGACCCACATCGCGTTCAAGTCGTACTCGCGTGCCGAAGTGGAGGCGGGTTTCTCGCTCGGCGAGTAGTTCCCCGGCGACTCGTTGTCGACCCGCACGTCTCGGCCGGAACAAGGCGTGCTGATCCGGCGCGAATATGCCGATGATATCGCGAAGCTTTCAGGCGAGTCGTACCCGTGGACGCCGCCGGCGAGACACCGATGCGCGAGGGAGGGGAGGGGCCTCAGCTATCGCCGAGCGTCTGCGTCAGCTTCGCCCAGCGGTCGAGCAGGGCGGCCGACTTGCCGGTGTCGATCGCCTCGGCGGCGCATTCCATCCCTGCGGCGAGCACGGCGTGCAGGTCCGCCTCGTCGGTGCCGGCGCCGCGGGACCAGTCGTAGGCCACGATCGCGGCGGCCGAGTTCAGCAACACGGCATCGCGGACCGCGCCGCTGCGGCCTGCGAGCACGTCGCGGGCGACGCCCGCGTTCACCGCGGCGTCGCCGCCGCGCAGCGCGTCCAGGTCGACGCGGGGGATACCGATGCGGGTGGGGTCGATGGTCGTCTCGCGGATCTGTCCGCCGGACACGACCCACGCGGTGGTGGTGTCGGAGGTGGTGATCTCGTCCAACCCGTCGTTGCCGCGGACCACCAGCGCGCTCGCGCCGCGTTCGGCGAACACGCCCGCGATCACCGGGAGCAGGTCGGCGAACGCGCAGCCGACCAGCCCGGCCCGCGGCTGCGCCGGGTTGGTGAGTGGCCCGAGCACGTTGAACACGGTGGGGATCCCGATCTGGCTGCGCGCCGCGCCGGCGAATCGCAGGGCGGGATGGAACACCGGCGCGAAACAGAACCCGATGCCGACCTCGCGCACGCAGCGCGCTACCGCCTCCGGTCCGAGCGCGAGTCGCACACCCAGTGCCTCCAGCACGTCGGCGCCGCCACTCTTGGACGACGCAGCTCGGTTGCCGTGTTTGACCACGGGAATCCCGGCAGAGGCGACGACGATCGAGGACATCGTGGAGATGTTCACCGAGCCGGAGCGGTCGCCACCGGTCCCGACGATGTCGACCGCGTCGCCCTCGATGTGCACCAGGCGGGCGTGGTCGAGCATGCCCGAGGCCAGGCCGGTCAGCTCCGTCGGCGTCGGGCCCTTGATCTTCATGGCGACGCCGAACGCGGCGATCTGTGCGGTGGTGGCGTTGTCGGACATGATCTCGTTCATCGCCCACGCCGTGTCGTCCGCGGCCAGGTCGCCACCGTCGGCGAGGGTTCCGAGCACCTGGGGCCAGCTGCGCACGCTCATTCCACTTCTCCCGTCACACTGGTTCGCGCACCAGTTTGTCGGGAAGCAGCCTAATCCGCGACCGGTTATGGGCGGGGATTTGGTTGCAGGGCGTCCCAGCCGTCGGCGCTCCCGTCGTGACGTTGCGCGAGACCGGCCATACGCGAGCGCTCCTGCGAGCAGTGCAGCGCGTCGAGCAGTTGGACCCGCTGCAGGATCAGCGTCTCGAGTTCGTCGGTGCGCGGACCCCTGACCTGCGGCGCGGGCGCGTATCCGTCCTGGGCGGCGATCACGCAGACGGTCTCGACGTGCCGGGGCGGGATGCGCAGATGGTGCCGCAGCACCGCAGGTGCGTTCGGTGTCAGTGTGGTGGCCCGCTCCAGCGCCGCCGAACACGCCTCCGCATCGTCGAAACTGGACGCCACCACCACCAGATCGGCCCGGCTCGGGTCCAGCGTGGCTCGCTTGCCTCGCCCGAACATCCGCCGCCACGGTCGCGGTGTCACATCTGCCTCCATCTCAGCTTTTCCTTACCCTCGCCTGCCATGCTGGCGGTGCGTCCGTCCGGACCCACGATCCCGGCGATGCACGCCGATACCTGGTCGAGAGCCTGTCTGTCCGTGTGTTTTCCGACCGGGAGCGTCCAGTTTCGCACCCGGCTACTCCTGTCGTACTACGACGAGTCATACTTACCCCCGTGACGACCGCAGTAGGGACCCCAGGATCGGCCATTACCCAGCGTGTGCACTCGCTGAACCGGCCCAACATGGTCAGCGTCGGTACCATCATCTGGCTGTCCAGCGAGCTGATGTTCTTCGCAGGCCTGTTCGCGATGTACTTTGTCGCGCGCGCGCAGGCGCACGGAAACTGGCCGCCGGAACCGACCGAGCTGAACCTGAAGCTCGCCGTGCCGGTCACGGCCGTGCTGGTCGCGTCGTCCTTCACCTGCCAGATGGGCGTGTTCGCCGCGGAGCGGGGCGACGTGTTCGGCCTGCGTCGCTGGTATGTCATCACGCTGATCATGGGCGCGTTCTTCGTCGGCGGCCAAGGCTACGAGTACACGAACCTGGTCCACGAGGGCACCTCGATCGCGAGCAGTGCCTACGGCTCGGTGTTCTACATCACCACCGGCTTCCACGGTCTGCACGTCATCGGTGGTTTGATCGCATTCGTGTTCCTGCTGGTCCGCACCAAGGTCAGTAAGTTCACCCCTGCGCAGGCCACCGCGGCGATCGTCGTCTCGTACTACTGGCACTTCGTCGACATCGTGTGGATCGGGCTGTTCGCCACGATCTACTTCGTCCGCTGAGCCGGGCGAGACCCAACAAGCTTTCGCACAAGTCGGTTCCGTCTACTCTAAAGGGACACAGATGAGTTCATCTCCCCCGTCAACGCCAGAGCCCGCGAGCCCCGGGCACGGCGAGGCCAGCAAGACGCGCAGGCAGCGCCGCGTTCGCCGTCGCATCGCGGGCGGGCTTGCGTTGCTGGTGGGCCTCGTCGGAGCAGGCTTCCTGGCATCGGCGCTGACGCCGGACCCACAGCGCGCGACCGCGAACGAGGACCAGTCCGCGCTGATCCGCGAGGGCCAGCAGCTCTACGACACCTCTTGCATCACCTGCCACGGCGCGAACCTGCAGGGTGTGGCGGACCGCGGTCCCAGCTTGATCGGCGTCGGCGAGGCGGCCGTCTACTTCCAGGTGTCCTCCGGACGCATGCCGATGGCCCGCAACGAGGCCCAGGCGCAGCGCAAGCCACCGAAGTTCGACGCGCACCAGACCGATGCGCTGAGCGCGTACGTGGCGGCCAACGGCGGCGGCCCGACCGTCATCCGCGACACGAACGGTGAGATCGCGCAGGAATCGCTGCGTGGCCCGGATGTCGCCCGTGGTTCCGAGCTGTTCCGGATGAACTGCGCGTCCTGCCACAACTTCACCGGCCGCGGCGGTGCGCTGTCCTCCGGTAAATTCGCGCCGCCGCTCGAGCCTGCCAGCGAGCAGCAGATCTACGCCGCGATGCTCACCGGTCCGCAGAACATGCCGAAGTTCTCCGACCGTCAGCTGAGCCCGGAGGAGAAGCGCGACATCGTCGCCTACGTCAAGAACGCGACCGAGGAGCACAGCCCGGGCGGCTGGGATCTCGGCGGCTTCGGTCCCGCGACCGAGGGGCTTGCCATCTGGGTGGTCGGCATCACGCTCGTCGTCGGCGCCGCGATGTGGATCGGATCGAGGTCATGAGCGAGAAGGAGCGAGACGACATGGGTCGGCCGGACGAGGGGCACGACGCTGAGCCGTCGAACAAACAGTCGGCGCACACCACCCCGGCGGAGCCGACCGAGGCGGAACTGGACGCGATGTCGCGCGACGAGCTGGTCAAGCTCGGTACCGAGCGCGACGGTGTAGACGTCGCCTACCGGCGAGAGCGCTTCCCGGTCCCGGGCACCCGTGCGGAGAAGCGCGCCGAGCGTGCGGTGAGCTTCTGGTTCGCCGTATCCGGTATCGCGGCGGCCGTGCTGGTCGGCGTGTTCCTGTTCTGGCCGTGGGAGTTCAAGGGCAAGGAAGAAGAGGGCCACGGGCTCTACTCCCTGTTCACCCCGCTGGTCGGCCTCAGCTTCGGTATCTCGGTGCTGGTCATCGGCGTCGCGGTGGTGCTGATCCGCAAGCTGTTCATCCCGGCGGAGCTGTCCATCCAGGACCGGCATGACGGTCCATCGCCCGAGGTCGAGCGGCGGACCCTGGTCGCCGAGCTGCAGGACGCGCTGGACACCTCTACCCTCGGCCGCCGCAAGATGATCACCCGCACCGCGGGCGCCGGCGTCGGCGTGCTGGGCGTCGGCGCGCTGCTGGTGTTCGTCGGCGGCATGATCAAGAACCCGTGGGCCAAGGGTGACAAGTCGCCGCTGTGGGTCTCGGGCTGGACCCCGGACTACCCGGGCGAGACCGTCTTCATCCGCCGCGACACCGGTCGCCCGGAGGATATCGTGCTGGTGCGTCCCGAGGATCTGGACGCGGGCGCCATGGAGACGGTGTTCCCCTGGAAGGAGAAGTGGCGCGGCGACGAGCACGCGACTCTGCAGTCGCTGCGCGGTATCCGCAATGCCGTCATGCTGATTCGCCTGCGCACCGAAGACGCGCAGAAAGCGATCAAGCGCAAAGGGCAGGAGAGCTTCAACTACGGCGATTACTTCGCCTACTCGAAGATCTGCACCCACCTCGGTTGCCCGACCTCGCTGTTCGAGCAGCAGACCAACAAGATCCTCTGCCCCTGCCACCAGTCGCAGTTCTCGGCGACCGAATGGGGTAAGCCGGTCTTCGGTCCCGCCGCTCGCGCACTGCCGCAGCTGCCGATCACCGTCAACGCTGAGGGCTTCCTGGTCGCCAACGGCGACTTCATCGAGCCGCTCGGCCCCGCCTACTGGGAGCGTCGCTCATGAGTCCTTCTGTGGCAGCCCAAGCCAACGAGGCGGACGAACGGTATATCGCCGCCGCGTTTCTGAAGCGGTCGATCAACAAGGTCTTCCCGACCCATTGGTCGTTCCTGCTCGGTGAGATCGCGCTCTACAGCTTCATCATCTTGTTGCTGTCGGGTGTGTATCTGACCTTGTTCTTCGATCCCTCGATGAGCGAAGTGGTCTACAACGGGGCATACCAGCCGTTGCGCGGTGTGACCATGTCGCGGGCGTACGAGACCGCGCTGGACATCACCTTCGAGGTGCGTGGTGGTTTGTTCGTCCGCCAGGTCCACCACTGGGCCGCACTGCTGTTCGCGGCGTCGATCATCATCCATCTGTTCCGTATCTTCTTCACCGGCGCGTTCCGCAAGCCGCGGGAGGCGAACTGGGTGATCGGGTCGCTGCTGTTGATCTTGGCGATGTTCGAGGGGTTCTTCGGCTACTCGCTGCCCGACGACCTGCTCTCGGGTACCGGTCTGCGCGCGGCGTTCGGCGGTATCACGATGAGCATCCCGATCATCGGTACCTGGATGCACTGGCTGATCTTCGGCGGTGACTTCCCCGGCGAGATCATCATCCCGCGCCTCTACATCGCGCATGTGCTGCTGTTCCCCGGCATCATCCTGGCGTTGATCGCCGCGCATGTGGCGCTGGTGTGGTACCAGAAGCACACCCAGTTCCCCGGACCAGGCCGTACCGAGAACAATGTGGTCGGCGCCCGTATCGTGCCGGTGTTCGCCGCCGATCAGGGTGCGTTCTTCGCCTTCACCCTCGGAATCGTCGGCATCATGGGCGGGGTGTTCCAGATCAACCCGATCTGGAACCTGGGCCCGTACAACCCGTCGCAGGTGTCGGCGGGGTCGCAGCCGGACTTCTACATGATGTGGACCGACGGTCTGGCGCGTCTGATGCCGCCATGGGAGCTGTATCTGGGTCGCTACACGGTGCCCGCCGTATTTTGGGTCGCGTTGATCATGGGTTTGGTGTTCACCGTGTTGATCGCGTACCCGTGGATCGAGAAGCGGCTCACCGGCGACACCAGCGCGCACCACAACCTGCTGCAGCGTCCCCGCGATGTGCCGGTGCGCACCGCGATCGGCGCTATGTCCATCGCGTTCTACGTGGTACTCACGCTGTCGTGTGTCAACGACATTGTCGCGCTGAAGTTCGACATCTCGCTGAACGCGACCACTTGGATCGGCCGCATCGGCCTGCTGATCGCGCCGCCGATCGCGTACTTCCTCACCTACCGGTTCTGCATCGGTCTGCAGCGCAGTGACCGTGCGGTGCTCGAGCACGGCATCGAGACCGGCGTGATCAAGCGTCTTCCGCACGGCGAGTACATCGAGGTGCACCAACCGCTGGGCCCGGTCGACGAGCACGGCCATCCGATTCCGCTGGAGTATCAAGGCGCTCCGGTGCCGAAGAAGATGAGCAAGTTGGGTTCCGCGGGCAAGCCGGGCACCGGCAGCTTCTTGCGGGCGGACCCGTGGCAGGAGAGCGAGAAGCATTTCGAGATCGAACACGAGGAAGAGCACAGGCAGCTGAAGGTGCTGCAGAAGGCTCAGGAGAAGGCGAACGGCAAACACAGCCACTGACCCCCGCCTCCGCATGACGGCCCCGAGTCGAAACCGACTCGGGGCCGTGATGTATCACGATGCGGGTGTCACAGGCGTGGCGCCGAGCGGCGGGCCGCCTCGATGGCCTCGAACTTGGCCAGATTGTGCCGGGCGTCGGCCAGCGCGTCGTGCGCGTCAGGGGGGACCGGCGGGAGTTCGGGACGGCTGTGCGCCTCCCAGTGCTGGCGCAGCTCGTTGGTATAGCGCGGCAGCGCGGTGGGCAGGTCGACCATGGAACCCCACAGCTGGCACAGCGCCACGTGGTCGTAGGCCGCGACCCAGGCCCACAGCTCCGGCTGGACGCTCGGTCGTGGCAGCAGGAACTCGTACAGGTCGTCGCGGATCTGCTGCCTGTTGCGCCAGAGCGGCGACGACGGCGGAGGTAGCTGCGGCAGAACGTATTTGCGTACCCATGGGCCGGCTCGACCCGGATCGAATTCGGTGGACACGGCGTAGTACTCCCGGCCGTCCTCGCTGACGAAGCCGATGGAGATCAGATCGATGGTCCTACCGTCCTCGATGAATTCGCAGTCATAGAAATACCTCAAGCAAACTGCCTCTCTGATACTTTGCTGGCAAGAATTCGGCGGCACGGGGGGTGGCATGGCGACCGTCGGTCGCTGTCCAGATCGGTGCACGGCACGACGCGTCACCTTACGTCGGTTCCATCGGTTGCTACACACGGGTATGGAATCCGCCCACCCCGGGGTGGGGTGATTCCAGCCCTGGTACTGGGTACCTCTCCGATCCGGATGGTCCGTATTCTGGGACCTGTGAACTGGACCGTCGACGTACCCATCGATCGCCTGCCGGAACTGCCGCCGCTGCCCGCCGAGCTGCGCAGGCGGTTGGACGACGCGCTGGCACGCACCGCGCTGCAGCAGCCTTCCTGGGATCCGGAGCAGGCGGCCCAGATGCGGACCGTATTGGAGAGCGTGCCGCCGATCTGCGTGCCCGCCGAGGTGGAGGAGCTGCGCGAGCAGCTGGCCCAGGTCGCCCGCGGCGAGGCCTTCCTCATGCAGGGCGGCGACTGCGCGGAGACGTTCGCCGATAACACCGAGCCGCATATCCGCGGCAACATCCGCACCCTGCTGCAGATGGCAGTCGTGCTCACCTATGGCGCGAGCCTGCCGGTGGTGAAGGTGGCCCGGATCGCGGGGCAGTACGCCAAGCCGCGCTCCTCGGACGTCGACTCGCTCGGCCTCAAGTCCTACCGCGGCGACATGGTGAACTCGCTGACCGCCGACGCGGCGATGCGCGAGCACGACCCGTCGCGCCTGGTCCGCGCCTACGCCAACGCGAGCGCCGCGATGAACCTGGTTCGCGCGCTCACCGGCGCAGGCATGGCCGACCTGCACAAGGTCCACGACTGGAACCGCGACTTCGTGGCAAAGTCGCCCGCGGGCGCGCGCTACGAGGCGCTGGCCGCAGAGATCGACCGCGGCCTCGCCTTCATGACCGCCTGCCGGGTGACCGATCCGAGCCTGAAGTCGGCCCGCATCTACGCCAGCCACGAGGCGCTCGTGCTCGACTACGAGCGCGCGATGCTGCGCCTGAGCGAGAACGCGATCGGTGAGCCGGTGCTCTACAACCTGTCCGCGCACTTCCTGTGGATCGGTGAGCGCACCCGTCAGCTCGACGGTGCGCACATCGCGTTCGCGGAGCTGATAGCCAACCCGATCGGTCTGAAGATCGGCCCGTCCACCACGCCCGAGCAGGCGGTGGAGTACGTCGAGCGGCTGGACCCGAACAACGAGCCGGGCAGGCTGACCATCGTGTCCCGGATGGGCAATACCAAGGTGCGCGACGTGCTGCCGCCCATCATCGAGAAGGTGCAGGCCACCGGCCACCAGGTGATCTGGCAGTGCGACCCGATGCACGGCAACACCCACGAGGCCTCTACCGGCTTCAAGACCCGTCACTTCGATCGCATCGTCGATGAGGTACAGGGCTTCTTCGAGGTGCACCACGCGCTGGGCACGCATCCCGGTGGCATGCACATCGAGCTCACCGGCGAAGACGTCACCGAATGCCTCGGCGGTGCCCAGGATATCTCCGACCTGGACCTCTCCGGCCGCTACGAGACCGCCTGCGACCCGCGCCTGAACACCCAGCAGTCCCTGGAGCTGGCCTTCCTCGTCGCGGAGATGCTGCGCTGAGCTGCGGTCGGCGCACCGGTCGCATCCGGTGCGCCGACGTTCGTACCCTGCCCGGGTAATCCTGTGCCGTGACTTTCCGCGCATAGGCTTCTGGCGCAATCGCCCTTTCCTGCTGTCCGATGTGCCTGGGTATCGACGAATCAGGGAAGCGCGACCAGGGAGACGGTGCTGCCCACCTCGAGGTTGGCGCCGATAGCGGGTGCCTGTGAGATCACCACCGACGAATCCGACCGCGCGAGCTGGCTGACCTGCACCTGCAATCCCATACCTTCCAGGCGGGCCCGGGCATCGCCGACGCTCGTGCCGAGCACACTCGGCATCTTGAGCGCGTTGGAGACGAGCAGCGCGACGCCGTCGCCCGACTGCACCGTCGTCCCCGCTGCGGGATCGGTGCCGATAGCGTGATCGGCCTCGACGGCACGATCGAACCGACTCCGGTTCTCGCGCACGGTGATTCCGGACGCGGTGAGCATCTTCACCGCTTCCGCGGTGGGGCGGCCACGCACGTCGGGCACGCGCACCGGCTTCGATCCCTTGCTGCGGAACACCTTCACCTGCGCGCCGAGCGGGAGCACGGTTCCCGGCTTCGGATCGAGTCTGGCGATAGTGCCCTTGGGTGCGGCGTTGGACTCCTCTCCGGCGTCGATCGGCTGCAGCCCGGCATCCCTGATCAACTGGTTGACCTTCGACACCTCGTCACCCGATTGGATATCCGGCACCCTGGGCTTGCCGTTGGAGATCAGGACCGCGACAGTCGACCCCTTGGTGACCTTGGACCCCGCCGACGGATCGCTGCCGACCACGCCTCCCACGGGGATCGTGTCCGACGCCTTCTGCCGTATCTCGGTGTCGAAACCGGCGTCCCGGAGTGCGGCAACCGCCTTGTCGGTGTCCAACCCGGCGACCGGCGGGACCGCCGAGTAACGGCCGAAGCCGAGCCACCAACCGCCGATACCCACCACCAGCGTGAGGATCGTGACGATCGCCACCCACAACCACACCATGCGGCGGGACTTGCCGAGTTCGTTGCCGTAAGACGAATACGGTGGCACGGGACGTGCTTGGCGCACCGGCTGCGGCTGGTCGTAGCCGTCCGGTCGACCATAGTCGAGCCGGGGCCGCTGCGCGGTGACCACTTTTGTGTGCTGCACGGGCTGCGGCGTGTGCGGCTCGAACGCATGCGCCCCGGTCGGCTGACCATCCGGCGGCACGGCCTGGTAGCTGGCGCTGAGGTGCTCGGCCGACTCCTGCGGCGCGGGCACCCGGTAGGCGGGCAGTTGCAACTCCGCGCCGATCTGCCGCAACGCCCCGGCCATCTCGTTCGCGTCGGTGAACCGGTGCGCGGGCTCGCGCGCGGTGGCCTTGGCGACCAGCTCGTCGAACTCCGGCGGCACTCCGGCGATGAATCGGCTCGGGCTCGGCACGTCGTTCTCGATGCGCTGGTAGGCCACCGACAGGGAGGTGTCGCCTGTGAACGGGACCCGACCGGTGAGCATTTCGAAGATCAGCACACCGAACGAGTACACGTCGCTGCGCGACTCGGCGGTGCCGCTGGTGACCTGCTCAGGGGACAGGTAGGCGGCGGTGCCCAGAATGACGCTCGCCGAGGTGGTATTGGCCGCCGCGACCGCGCGCACCAAGCCGAAGTCGGCGATTTTCACCTCTCCCGCATCGGAGATCAGCACATTCT
This sequence comes from Nocardia sp. NBC_01730, assembly GCF_035920445.1. Lineage (NCBI taxonomy): Bacteria > Bacillati > Actinomycetota > Actinomycetes > Mycobacteriales > Nocardiaceae > Nocardia > Nocardia sp. NBC_01730. The sequence goes on from NZ_CP109162.1 coordinate 8,387,504, forward strand.
CCGGCTTGATGTCGCGATGCACCAGCCCGGCGGAGTGCGCGACACCGATCGCCGCGAGCACCGGTTCGGCGACGGCGCGCACCGCGTGCGGCGGCATCGGGCCACGTTCGCGCAGCAGCTCGCGCAGGGTGCCGCCCTCGACCAGCTCCATGATCAAGAAGGGATGGTCACCGTCGATGCCCTGGTCGTACACCGCGACAAGCGAAGAATGCTTGAGCTTGGCGACCGCGCGCGCCTCGAACTCGAACCGCGACAGGAACTGGGGATCGCCCGCGAACTTCGGGTCCATCACCTTGATGGCGACCGGGCGGTCCAGGCGGGTGTCGACCCCGCGGAAGACCATCGACATTCCGCCGCGGGCGATCGGCGCATCGATCCGATAGCGCCCTTCCAGCATCTGGCCGATCAAGTGATGTCCTCCGGCTTTCACAAAGCTCTCACCCCTCGCGTACCTGCGACAAGCGATCAGCCGCCCGGTGCGGCACTCACGATGGTATCGACCGAACCGCCCCGGGTGCCTCACGACGGGCGACCAGGAACCGTCTACCGTTGTCCAGGTGAGTGCATTTCCCTGCAGTGATGACGTCCTTCCGCAGTCGGTGGCCCTGGTGTCGCTGCCCGAGGTGGCCGACCGACTCGGACTCGTGGTGACCCGGGTGCATCAGATGCTGCGCGACCACCAGCTCATCGCCCTACGCCGAGGCGGCGTGGCGGGCGTCCCCGAGCGATTCTTCGACGACACCGGCGCGGTGGTGAAGTCGTTGCCCGGCCTGATCACCGTGATGCGGGACGCCAAGTACACCGACGAAGAGATCCTGGAATGGATCTTCACCGAGGACGAAAGCCTGCCGGGCAAGCCGATCGATGCCCTGCACGGTCCCCTCGCCAGGGAAGTGCTGCGCCGGGCGGCGGCCGACCCGTTCTGAGTTTTTGGCCGCGCGGGCGCGGCGTGTTCGCGGCCCCCTCGTGGCTCGCGTCCGAGCGACCGCCGCTGGCGACTTCGTCGCGAACGCGACGGCCGCTCGGACGCGAGCCGGGCCGCGAACGGGGCAATGCTCGGTCTCCGCTTCGCTCGGAATTGGGAGTCAGGCCGGTGTGGTCGCGTTAGGGGGCGAGCGCTGTGTTGTGGCCGAGCCTGTGGGGCCGCGTGTTCGCAGCTCTCTGGTGGCTGGCGCTTGGGCGGCCGTTGCGGGCGTTTTCGTCGCGGGCGCGGTGGTCGCTTGGACGTGAGCCGGGCCGCGAATGGGGAATGCTTGGTCTCCGCTTCGCTCGGAATTGGGAGTCAGGCCGGTGTGGTCGCGTTAGGGGGCGAGCGCTGTGTTGTGGCCGAGCCTGTGGGGCCGCGTGTTCGCAGCTCTCTGGCAGCTGGGGCGGCTCAGAGGCTGGCGGTGACCGGCGGTCGAGAGTCGCGGAGTGTGTGGTTCGACCGATGCTCGATCAGCGGTGGAGTCGGTTGCGCAGGCGCGCGGCGGTGAATTCGGTCGCGGCTACCTGTAGTCGACGGTGGCGGGGGACCAGAGCGCGACGCTCGAAGACGGCGTAGTCGGAGTCCTCGATGCGATGCAGGATGTCGGCGTAGAGGGTGGCTGCGGTGCGAATGGCGGGGCGCACGCGCGGCTCGAGCAGGTCGATGCCGGGTTCGGCGCGGCGGTAGAGGTCCCGGTTGACCGCGATGAGGTGGGCAAGGGCCCGCCGGACGCGCGCGTCGGTGTGTCCGGTTCGACGGCACTCGGCGAGGAGTTCGTCGTGCACGCCGAACGCCGCGAGGTCGTCGGCGGGCAGGTAGACACGGCCGCGATCGAGATCCTCCGCGACATCGCGCAGAAAATTGGTGAGCTGGAACGCTTCGCCGAGGGCTGCGGCGCCCGGTTCGGCCTCGGAAACCGGGACGACCGTGCCGAGAATCGGAAGCAGCTGCAACCCGATCGCGGCCGCGGAGCCGTGCATGTACTGCCGGAGCTCGGCCATGGTGGCATAGCGATCCCGGAAGTCCGCAGTGCCGGGGACGTCCATCCGCATAGAGCACAGGAACGTCCAAAAATGCTGGGCCGCAATGCTATAGCGCCGGATGGTGTCCGTGAGGGCCGCTAGCACGAGCGTGCCCGGCCGGGTGCCGGCTTCCGGCGCTGTCGTGCGTCCGAGTTCCGGCGAGCTCGCCCGATCCGCGGGGGCCGGGATCGACTGCCACCCACTGTCTTTCCCCGCTACGTCGGAAGGTATCGCGCTCGCTCTGTCGAGCGCGGTGCGCAGTTGCTTTTCGATCAGGTCGAGTTCTTCGGCCTGCCCGTGTCCGGGCGCAGCGATGTCTCCGGGCTGATCGGCGCGGTCGACGATGTCGTCCACCATCCGCGCGAACGCGTACAGCGCGTGGACCGCGGGCCGTCGGTCCGCCGTCAGCAGTCTGGTGGCCAGAAAGTAGGTGCGGCCGTGGGTCGCGGCGATCTGCCTGCATTCGCGATAGGCGAGTGTGAGTTCGGCGTCAGTCGTTAGGTGGTGGTTTGTCATGGAGCGGCGGGCGATACCGGAGCGCTACTCGGTGGAGCGGCACGCAAGCGCAGCGGGTCCACCCTGCGCAGCGACATCGCCGCCACTACGGAGGCGAACGTCGCGGCGGCGACATGCCAGAAGTTGTACAGGCCGATCGAGCCGTCCGGCTGGAACACCAGCATCAGCCAGGTGCACACACCGACCAGCCCCATCAGCGTCGTGGTGGACAGTGCGAACCCGGCGGCCAGTGCCAGCGGCCAGGAGTAGTACCAGGGCAGCGCGGCCGGAGAGAGGATGACGATCGCCACGAACGCGATCAGGATGCCGAGCACCGCCTCCCGCTCGCTGTGCCGGAACCGCCACCAGGTCCAGGCCAGCACCGCGACCAGCGACAGCGCGCACATCGCACGGGTCACCTCGAGCACCGACTCCAGCCGCAGCGGGGTCACCCAGGTGACCGCGTGTGCCAGGACAGTCGGCAGCGAAAGCCAGTTGATGATCTTCTTCGACCCGGACAGCGCGGTCAGCCAGCCGATGCCGACGCCCGCGATCGCCGAGGCGGCCACGAACACCACCGCGAACACGCTCAGGCCGAGCCCCGCGATCTTGGCGAACATCAGCGCGGGATGCGGCATGTCCTCGGTCGGCTCGGCGGCGTCGTCGGGCTGCTCGCTCGCGGGCAGATGCGCCGGATCGCGCCCCACCCGCTGCGCCGCGCGGCGCTCGCGCTCGTGCAGCATCCAGATCCACACCAGGAACGGCAGCGCGATGCCGGCGGTCGCCTTGATGGCCACGCCCACCGCGACGACCACGATGCCCGCCACGTGGTGGCGCTCCAGCACCAACGCGATGCCCGCGCACATCAGGCCCACCATCAGCATCTCGTTGTGCACGCCGCCGATCAGATGGATCAGCACCAGGGGGTTCAGCACGGCCAGCCACAGCGCGACGGTCGGCTTGCCACCGAGGTGCTTGGTCAGATAGGGCACCGCCCACATCATGAGCGCGAGGCCGGGCAGCATGACGAACCGCATCGCGATGGTGCCCGCCACCACGTTGTCGCCGGTTACGGCAGTGATCGCGCGTCCGAGCAGCAGGAACACCGGGCCGTACGGCGCGGTGGTGGTTGTCCAGACGGGGCTGACATTGTCCAGCAGCACACCGGGATTCGCTACCGGCCCGACCTGGTAGGGATCGAAGCCGTCGCGCAGCAGCGCGCCCTGGGCCAGGTAGGAGTACGCGTCGCGGCTGAACATCGGCACGGCGAACAGCAGAGGGAAGATCCAGACGCCGACGATCGCGCGCAACTCGTTCAGCGTCACACCGGCGTCCATCCGGTCGCCCGTCCCGATCGTGGCGCGCCCGAGCCGGACCCAGGCGGTGATCATCAGCAGTACGCCGATCCAGATGCAGATGGTCGAGAGCGCGTAGCCGTGGCCGAAGCGGAGCCAGGACAGGTGCACGGCCTCGAGCAGCGGGTCGCGTTTGCGGACGCTGCCCGCGCCGAACCCGCCGAAGGTGATCATGACGGCGCCGAAGAAGCCGAGCAGGGCGGCATGGCCCTCGGGGCTTCTGGCGAAGTCGGCGTAGGTGCGCATCCACCACAGGAAACCACGGGGGGTGGCCGATTCGCGGCGTGCCGAAGTGCTGGATGCGGGGCCGGAGGTGTCGGTGGATGCGGCCTCTGCGGTGCGCGTTTCGGGGGATGCCATCTGGTGTCGGTCCCCCCGAGTGGTCGGCGGTCGCAACCGCGAGCGAATAGGTCGGCGCTTAGTTTACGGCGTCGCCCCGAACCCTATCCCGCTGGTGCGTGGGGTTTCTCTTCGAGCGGGTGAGATATCGCCGGAAATGCGGTTTGCCGCCAGTTTTCCGGACAGCAGCGCGGTTGGCACGCCGACGCCGGGGGTGGTGCCGCAACCGGCGATAACCACGTTGTCGCTGGAGTGCGGAAAATTACCCGGCCGAAATGGCCCGGTTTGCCGGAAAAGGTGTGCCGCGGAGAACGGAGTGCCGGCCAGCATCCCCTGATCGAGCCACGTTTGCGGCGTGTCGAGATGGTCGACGGCAAAGCGCCCGGCGATGCCGTGGTACCCGCGTTTCTCGAGCACGGCGAGTAGCTCGCGCAGGTAGGCGGGCCCGATCCTTGCCCAGTCCAGCGGCGCCGCAGTCAGATTCGGGCACGGCGCGAGCAGGGAGAACGGCTCGTACCGTCCGTCGTCCCGGTCGATGAACAGGCTCGGATCGGTCAACGCGGGCCGGGTGAGCAACAGTGAGGGATCGCTCATCAGCGCGCCGCGGCCGCGGCGCCCGGTGATCTCGGCGAACGTGGCCTCCCAGGCTCGGCCGAACTCGATGGTGTGATGTGCCCGCACCGGCCAGGTCTCGGCGACCGCGGTGGGCACGGTTCCGTGCGCGACGACGGCGGAGGGGGCGGCGCGCAGCAAGCGTCTGCGCCGCACACCGAATCGTTCGATCGACCCGAGGTCAGCGGTGAGCACGAGCGCGTCACAGTCGAAGGACCGTCCGTCCGCGGCGCGGGCTCGCCGGGCTCTGCGGCCCGCGTAGTCGATCCCGATCACCTCGGCGCCGAGCTCCAGAGTTCCGCCGGCGTCGGTGAACGCCTGGGCCATCGCCGCGGCGATCGCCCGCATGCCGCTCTCGGGGAAGTAGACGCCCAGCGAGGTGTCCATGTGCGGTATCGCGCCGTACACGGCGAGCGCGTCGGCGGGCGGCATGCCCGCGTACAGCGCCTGGAAGGTGAACAGCCGCGCCAGCCGCGGGTCGCTCAGGAACCGGCGCACCCGGGGGCCGAGCCTGCCGAATCCGCCGAGACGCACCAATTCGACCAGCGCGCGGCGTTTTTCGGGCTTGCGAACCAAGTCCAGCGGTGAGTCGAAGTTGGTGTCCATGAACTCGGTGAACTCGGCCGCGTAGATGCGGGCCAGCCAGTCGCGCAGGCGCCGGTAACCGCGCGCCTCGGCGGGGCCGCAGGTGCGCTCGACCTCCGCGGCCATCGCGTCCGCGTCGGCGAACACCCGGATGTCGGCGCCGTCGGCGAATCTGGCGTGATAACTCGGCGTCAGCCGATGGATGCGCAGCGGGGGAACACAGGTCTCCGGGCTGCGGCCGACGGCGGCGAGCGCGTCGGTGATCAGCGCGGGCAGCGTCAACACGGTGGCGCCGGAGTCGATGTCGTAGTCCGCGCCCCGGTAGCACCCGACCCGGCCACCGGGGTGGTCGGCCCGCTCGAGCAGCGTGACCGCGCGCCCGGAGCCGGTCAGGTACAGCGCGGCGGACAGCCCCGCCAACCCGGCGCCGACGACGACCACACGATCGGTCGGCCCCGCAACGGTCCTCATCCGGGTCTCCTCCTCATCGTCACGGCGCGCGGGCGCCCGCCGTGTCCGCTCGGTCATGGCTCCACCTCGCTAGCGCTCGGCTCCGCCATGACCGAGAACTCGGCTGTGTCCGTTGTTCGCTCGCTGCGCTCGCTCGTGGCTCCACCTCGCTAGCGCTCGGCTCCGCCATGACCGAGAACTCGGCTGTGTCCGTTGTTCGCTCGCTCATGCGGCGCGCTTGGTCGCTGCCAGCGCCATCGCGCGCAACCGTTCTTTCGCGGCCGGAGTCGCGGTGCTGGTCTCGATGGCGGCCAGGCCGCTCTCGGTGAGTTCGGCGATCCGGCGCTCCACCTCGTCGACCGCGCCGAGTTCGGTGAGCACTGCGCGTAGCCGCTGCACGTCGTCCGCGCTCAGATCGGTGCCGATGCTGGTGCGCAGCAGTTCGCCTGCGGCAGGGTCGGTGGCGTCGGCGCGGCGCAGCGCTTCGGCCAGTAACACGGTCCGCTTGCCTTCCCGCAGGTCGTCGCCGGAGGGTTTGCCGGTCACCGCCGGGTCACCGAACACGCCGAGCAGGTCGTCGCGCAACTGGAAGGCGATGCCGATATCGGTGCCGAACGTGCGATACGCCTCGACCAGGCCTTGGTCGGCGTCGGCGATGGCGGCGCCGAGGTGCAGCGGGCGTTCGACGGTGTAGGCGGCGGTCTTGTATCGATTGATCTGGAGGGCTGCCGCCACTGATTCGTCGGCGCCCGCCTCACCGTGGATGTCCAGCAGTTGACCGCCGAGCACTTCGGTGCGCATGCCTGCCCAGACCGGCGCGAACCTGGCGATGGCCGCCGGGTCGAGGCCGGAAGCGTGCACCATGTCGTCGGCCCAGGCCAGCGCCAGGTCACCGATCAGGATGGCCACGCCGGCGCCGAAGTGCGCCGAGTCGCCCGCCCACCCGCGCTCGCGGTGGCGCTGCTCGAAGTCGACGTGCACGGTCGGGAAGCGGCGGCGAGTGTGGGAGGAGTCGATGATGTCGTCGTGCACCAACGCGCAGGCCTGCACCAGTTCCAGCGCCGAGCACGCGGTGAGCACCGCCGTCGCCTCGGGGCCATCCGAAGCGCCGCCCGCGCCGAGCCACCCGGTCCACGCGAACGCCGGCCTCGTGCGCTTTCCGCCGCGCAGCACGAACAGCTGGAGCGCGTCGACGGCCTCGACGAAGACCGGTCCCAGGCACTCGACTATCTCGCGGCGGGTCAGGAAGAACGCGGTCAGGGCGCTTTCCACGGCGGAGACGAAGGCAGGGGTGCCCGGCGGTGGCACACCGGCATGCGGCGTCTGGGTACCGATTCCGGCAGACAGGGGAGCCTCCAAGGTCGTGCGGTGGTGGACGCGCGGGACGCGGTTCACGGGTGTCGGCGGCGCGAGTGATTCGAGGCCGAGCGGGGATGGTCGCGCGTTTCGCTCGATGTGGCGAACGTGCTGCCTGGTCCGAAGAATACGCGGGGCGCCGGAGTGACCTGACGGCGCTGCCGCCGGTCACCTCTACACTGGACCGGTGACTTTCGACAACGTGCGGGGAAGCTCGACCCCTGGCCGGCCGTCTCGGACGCACCCGAACGTCTCTGGAACACCGTCGGTTGTGCAGGGTCTGCGGGACCACGCGGGGAGCGCGGTGCCGTTCTCCGTGGAGTTCAATCCGCCCAGGGACGCCGCCGCCGAGGCGCGGCTGTGGCGTGCCGTGCGCCAGTTCGAGTGCATGCACCCCGCGTTCGTGTCGATGACCTATGGCGCAGGCGGTTCCACCCGCGACCGCACCGTGCGCATCACCGGAGAGCTCGCGCAGGAGACCACCCTGCTACCGGTCGCGCACCTGACCGCGGTGCAGCACAGCGTCGCCGAGCTGCGTTCGCTGGTCGGCGCCTACGCCGACTCAGGAATCCGCAACATCCTGGTGCTGCGCGGCGACCCGCCGGGCGACCCGCTCGGCGAGTGGCACAAGCATCCCGACGGCGTCTCCTACGCAGAAGAGCTGGTGCGCATCGTGCGCGGCCTCGGTGACTTCCACGTCGGTGTCGCCTCGTTCCCGCAGGGTCACCACCGCTCGCCCGATCTGGCAACCGACACCGCGTTCCTGGCCGCGAAACTGCGTGCGGGCGCGGAGTATTCGATCACGCAGATGTTCTTCGACGTCGAGCACTACCTGCGCCTGCGCGACCGGGTCGCGGCGTTCGACCCGGTCGAGGGCACCAAGCCGATCATTCCGGAGCTGATGCCGATCACGTCGCTGCGCACCGTGCAGCGTGCCGAAGAACTGTGTGGCAGGTCGCTGCCCGCCGCCGTCATGGAGCGGTTGCGCAAGGCCGCGGGCGACGGCCGAGAGGAGAACACCGCCGCGGTGCGCGCGGCCGGCATCGAGATCGCGACGGAGATGGGGCAGCGGCTGATCGACGAAGGCGCGCCATGCCTGCACTTCATCACCCTCAACTTTGCCAAGGCGACCAGCGAGGTGCTCACCAATCTCGGCTACGGCGTCACTGCCGCACCGATCAGCGCCTGAGCCCTCGCTTCCGGCGTCGCGGCAGCCCGGGATCCGGCGCCGAGCGTGACGAAAGCCAATGCACCGAGTGCGCCGCGTGTGACTTTGCACTGGTCGATGTGGCGACGGCCCCAGCGAGGCCGGGGGCAGCAGAGATGATCACTTCGGTTCCTCCATCGGTCCCGGCGGAAGCACCCGCACCCGGTGACCGTGGGGTTGCTGCGACGTCGACGAGCCAGGTCTCTCGGTCGCTCTGGATGGTTGATGTCGACCCTCGGTCAGTCGATCCCATGGTCGAGTCGAATTATCATGCCCAGTACATGAACCCTGGAACAAGAGAAGTAATCACCGTGAACGTAGATCGTGCCGCTCGCGGATTCGTCGGATCTTTGTAGTAGCCAGATGTGCGCTACGTTCGGGGCGAACATCTCCGCGGCGTAAGCCCGATCAGGGGGCGGGCCACCGAAACGCCATGGGCCCGATGCAGCATACGGCCTTTGCCGGTGGTGGGAGACAACGGCCGTGCGCGCATTCGGCATCGACCCGTCCGGCACTCGTTCTGCCTCGACAACACCCCTTCTGTCTCGCACCGGCGGTGGCGGGTGCCCTTCGGTCGGAATCACTGCGGTTCCGTGACCGTCCGGTCGCGGGGAACGCGACCACCGTAGGGTGTGCCGCGGGGCCCGCTATCCGGTCGCCGATCCGAGCGGGCGGCCTTTCCAGCGCAAGATGCCCTGGCGGCGGGCGCGGTGCGAGCGCGTCCATAGCAGAAGATACGCCCCGACCGAGAGTGGATGCGCCAGGGCGGCAACGACGTCCACGCCCGCGAGCGGGCCGCCGGTCTCTGTGGAACGGGCAAGCAGTCTGCTCGTGACGGCAGCGAGATAGCCGAACAAGCCCGTGCCGCGGACTGCGCCTTTGCCGAGCATCGCGGCCACCGGCGGCACCCAATAGGCCAGGGCGGCAAGCAGTCCTACCGCCGCCCCGCCGGGAATAGTGCCGCCATAGGCCGACCACAGCCAGCGGGTGTAGCCCGCGTCCAGTTCGGCCGCGCCTCGGTACATCCTGGTTCGCGCCAGCGGCCCCGCGACCACCACTGCGGTGGAATGCTCGGCCCGGCGCAGATTCCGGGCGAGATCGAGATCTTCGGTCACAGTCGCGGCCACCGCGGCGTGACCCCCGATGGCGCGGTACGTGGCGTAGTCGAACACCAGGAACTGGCCGCAGGCCACCGCCGTGGACGGACGCGGGCTGCGATTGGCGGCGGTGATCGGCAGCGTCGCGGCCCAGGACCAGCACAGCAGCGGTTGTACCACGGCTTCGGCCATCGACCCCGCCAGCTGCAGCGGCCACGGCGACACCAAATCGACACGTCGCCTGCGCAATTCGCCGACCGCCGACGCGATGGCGGCGGGCGCGAGGCGCACATCGGCGTCCAGGAAGACCAGCACCGGCGTGTGCACCTCCTCGGCCAGCCGGGCGCATGCGGCGGCTTTGCCGGTCCAGTCGGGCGAGGGTTCCGACTCGGTACGCAGCAGGGTGAATCGCGGGTCGCCGTCGATCGCCGCGCTCGCGGCAGCGGAGGTGTCGTCGCTCGATGCGTCGTCGAGGATGCGCACGGACATGCGCGGGATGTGCACCTGGGCGCGCAGGTCAGCGATCAATCCGGGTAGCCGATCGGCCTCGTCGCGCGCTGGGACGCACACCGTGACCGGCTCGATCACTGTCGTGGGTGTACTGGCCAACCGGCGTACGGTGATTCGGTTGTAGAGGGCGATTCCCGCGCCCAGCGCCGCGAGCGCCGCAGCGCACGTCACGGGGATCGAGGTCGCGGGCGACGTTTTCGGCCGATCGGCACTCACCATGTGCGCCACGCTATCCCGGCGCACCGACCGACCGCTCAGCGATTCTGCGTGACCGAGCGCCACCAGCGGCTCAGGGAGAAACCGACTTCCGGTGCGCCGGGCGCGGCGGGGTTGCGATCCATGTATGACATAGCGGCGACGACGGCGGCCACGGCCAGGGTGAGGCCGCCGACGATGCCTGCCCAGCCCGCGAACGACCGGGTGTTCGGATCGGCGTAGCTGACCTCGGCGCGCAGCGTGGAGACATCGCCGGGCGGTAGTTTCCAGGAGACGATGTTGTCGCCCTCGCGGCTGCCGTTGGTCTTCGCGACGCGGGCCGGGAACGCGATGGTGAACTGCACGTCGGAACCGTGCGGCGGAACGGATTTCAGATCGACCCGGCCGGTGAGGCTGACCAGGTCGCCGGTGCGCTGGAACTGCAGCTGGAACATCCCCTGGGTCTGCTCGGACAGCTGCCCGAGCTGCTGCACCTCACCGAACGACAGATCGTCGAAGAACACCTGGCTGCCGGTGTAGCCGTCCTGCGCGTACGCCTCCACCCGCACCTTCGCGGCGAGTGTCTCAGGCGCCTTCAGCTGCGGGCCCTTGTCGTTGGGGTCCGCGGGCACGACGGCGGCGACGATCCGCCCGGACACCCGGTCGTTGGACGAGAGACCCATCGAGACCTGGACCCGCAAGCAGCCCGCGAGTACCGGGGCCAGCAACGCAGCGAGCAGGACGGCCGCGGCGATACGCATGCCGCGGCGTGGTGTCCGCTGCTGCGGAGGAACCGGGGCATCGGGCATCGTGGTGACGGGACTCGGCTGCACGGGTGACATCGTGCCAGGCCAGATGTCCGGAATGCCACGCGACGGTCGCAACCCGCGCGTCGGCGCGGCGCGGCAGGCGCAATCGGGTGTGGTCAGCGCCGCGATCGGGCTGACAGAACCAGCAGCGGAACGCCGAGACCACCCATGCCGACGAGGCCATACCACCCGGAATGTGGAAGGCCGAGGAACACCGCGTGGGCCAGCGCCGACCCGAGCCAGGTCCACAGGAACATCGCGACCGGGACGGCGAACGTGGTCACGCGGCCACCGGCTTGCGGTGCCGGGGCAGCGTCGGGCGCCGCGCGCTCCCAGACTGCGAGCAGACCGGCCATGACGAGCGCGACGCCGAACCACCCCAGATAGTTCGTATAGGGGATCTGGCCGAGCCCGGGCAGCCCCGAGTCGGTGTCGCACCAGGTCCACTGCGCGTCGGCAACCATTTGCGGGTCGAGGAACAGATCCCAGCCCACCGCGCCGACCGCGCCCAGCGCGATCCGCGACGCCGTTCGCTGGGACACCATCCCGGCTACCACCCACACCGGGTACATCCCGCCGGTCCAGGCCAGCGCAACGATCAGTGGCACCCCGAGCAGCACGGGACCGAGCCGGTCGGCCGCGTACTCGTAGCAGCCGAACGGCACCCCCGTCGCCGTGCCGACCACCTCGGCCAGCAGTCCGAGCCCGGAAACGAGCACCAGGAACCCGACGGCGTAGCGAATTCCCCGGACCGCCGTGGCATGGGCCAGTGCGGTTCCCGCGGAGAGCAGCACGATCACGGTCGTTATCCGGTCACGCGCGTCGCCGGAGGTCAGGGGATAGCCGATCTGCGCGCAGACCGTCAACATGGCACCGGCCAGCGGCAACAGAAAGCGCGCCGAGCGAGGTCCGAGCGGGTGATCGGGGACGGTCCGGGTGGTCTCCGCCGTGTGTTCGAGCGACGGCTCGGCCGCCACGGGGCGCCCACGCGGTGTCGGCGGATCGGCCGGGTTCGTCACCGCCCGCGCCACCGGGAGAATCGGCGGCGGCGCAGGTCGCGAAGGGCAAGGGCGGCAGCTGTGCGGCCACTCGCCCCGGAGACGCCGCCACCTGGATGGGTGGACGCGCCAGTCAGATACAGCCAAGGGGCACCGGGTACCCGCTGCCCGGAGAGCTCGGGCAGCGGTCGCCACAGCATCATCTGGTCCAGCGACATCTCCACGTGCATGACGTTGCCGCCGATCAGCCCGAGCTCGCGCTCGAGGTCCACCGGTGTCTGCACGTGCCGGCGCAGCACCGAGTCGGCGAACCCGGGTGCGTACGAGTCGGCTTCGGCGATGATCCGGTCGCCCTCCCGCTCGGCGTGCGCGGCCCAGTCGCTGCCGTCGGTCAGGCGGTACGGGTGCCACTGTGCCCACAGCGACAACTGATGCTCGCCGGGCGCCGCGATGCTCGGGTCCACCGCGCTGAAGCTCATTGCCAGCACCACCGGCCGCGGCGGTAGTTCCCCGGCCACCGCGGCACCGTGCGCGCGGCGCAGCTGTGTCCGATCGGACACGAGAAATTGCAGGCCATGCGCGGATTCGTCGGTCGAGCTGCCCGGGTAGCTCGGCAGCGATCCGGTGGCGACACGCACCACCATTCCGATGCCGGGGCCGACCCGAATCCGCCGCCGCCAGTCGTCGAGCACCTCGCCGTCGAATCCGCCATCGCGCAGCAGGTCCAGCGTGGTCAGCACGTGGGCGCCCGCGACAACGATCTCGGCGCGCAGGCTCCGGCCGGATACGGTGCGCACCTGCCAGCGGTCGCCGTCCCTGTGCAGGGCACTCACCGCGTCGCCCGAGGTCACCACGCCGCCGTCGGACCGCAGCCGCGCCACCAGCGCTGCGGTCAGCGCGCCGCTACCGCCGACCGCGCGTCCCGGTGGCAACGTGTGCATGAGCGCAGCGAACCCGACCATCGACGCCGTGCCCGGTTCGGACATGGGCGGCCCCGACTGCGCACCGAACCAGGCCAGCGACGCTTTCAGCCGCTCGTCCTCGAAAGAGGCGTCCAGCAAGGCGTCGCCGGATTGCAGGAACTCCCGCGAGAGCGCGCTTCCGCCGCGCGGCGCGTCCAGGCCCCAAAACGACCGCACCAGCCTGCCCGGTGTCGGCGCGCCCCCGAACGCCCGCATCACCCTGGCGCTACGCGGACCCCATACCCGCACGAACCGGCGATACGCTTCCGCCTCCCGCGCTCCGCAGGCCTGTGTGATCGACGCGCAGGTCGACTCCAGGTCACGGTGGAACACGATGGCCGCGCGGCCATCGTGCGCCGGTGTGAATCCCCAAGGGTCGCAATCGATGTACCGTAGCCCGAAGCGGGCGAGCTCGAGTTCTTCGATGATCCCGGTGTGCCGGATCATGATGTGCGCCGACGAACCGCGATCGACTTGATGGCCGGGGAACCGTTCCACCGTCGACACGGCGCCGCCCAGCACCTCGTCGCGTTCGAGCACCTCGACCGCGTGCCCGGCACGCGCCAGATAGCACGCGGCGACGAGGGCATTGTGGCCCGAGCCGACGACGACTACCGTCACGTGACCCTCACAGCGGCAGCCGCCTGCCGAGGATCGCGAACGGCCGATTGTCGCCCGCGAACACGAAGTTCCGCACCACGTCGGTGAATCCCTGCCTGCGGTAGAGCCGCCAGGCGCGGTTGTCCTCGCGGTCGACCTCTGGCGTCGACAGCAGCACAGCGTGCTCGGTCCGGCCGCGCAGCAGCCGCTCCAGCAGCGTGGCACCGATGCCGAGGCCTTGCGCGGACGGATGTACATGCAGTTCGGTGAGCTCGAAATAGTCCGAGAGCAGTTCGCGCGCGGAGTGTTCCGGCCAGCCGGAACGGCGCATCCCGCTGTGTACCTGCTGGTGCCACCACTGGTGGGCGGCGCCGCGGTAGCCGTAGGCGATCGCCACGATGGGGGCGGAGCGCAGATCGATGCGACCGGAGTCGTCGGGCACCACGGCGGCCACCGCCTGCCAACCGGGCCGGGTGGTGTGCTCGGTCCACATCGGCGCGCGGTGGTGCTCGGTGCCGCGGGGATAGTCCATCGCCGCGACATAGACCGCCAGCGCGTCGTGTAGCCGGGAGCGCAAGTCCCTGACCGAGAGGTCGACGACGGCGGGTGCGGGGGTGTGGTTGGGCTTGACGGCGGTCATGGCTCTCGTCGGCCGCGGCAGGCGCGGAAGTTTGTCGGTGGGCGTCTCTATATTCAAGCTCAATTCAAACGTTCGAATACCTGTTCGGTCCGCGCGGTGCTGGAAAGCGGTGTGGCACGCCGCCTCCAGAGGAGGTACGGGCTGCGGTGCGCGATTGTGGAGGGACGGCTGATGTCTGGTCGAGTGGAAAATCCGGGGCAGCCCGGCCGGGCCGGCAAGCTGCTGCAGCGGGCGGACGGTTTGCTCATGCAGGCGGCGGGGGAGCGAGATCCGCGCGAACGGTTCCGCACCGCCTATCTGGCCGCGCTGCGCGGTGCGGGCGCGGTGCTCGCGCTCACGGGCGCCGACGCCGTGCCCCGGGCGCGCTCGCGCAACGCGTGGGTGCTCATGCAGCGCGCCGCGCCCGAGTTCGTGATGTGGTCGGACTACTTCAGTGCGCGCTCGGAGATCCGCGCCGCGCTGGAGGCCGGGCTGGACCGGGATGTCGACGATCACGAGGCCGATGAGTTCTCTTCGCGGGTGGGCGCATTCCTCCATGACGTGGAAGATCTGCTGTCCGCATCGGCCAGGTTGCGACCCGCGCCGGGTTGGACCGGCGGCATGACCGCTTAGTTATCGGCGAGTAGGTGGTACGGCCCTGATCTAACTCGTATCATTGGTGACAGATAGCCGCCAAGGTCGGCTATCTGTCGCCTACCCGGAGGCGACAGCCACGTCCTAGTGCCGGGGGAGGTACCGTGCCACTCTCCGAGCACGAGCAGCGCATGCTCGAACAGATCGAGAGCGCTCTCTATGCTGAGGATCCAAAGTTCGCCTCGTCCGTCCGCGGTGGACGGCTTCGTTCGACCTCGAGTCGTCGCAGACTCCAGGCCGCGTCGTTGTTCATCCTCGGCCTATTCCTTCTGGTCGCCGGCATCGCAGCACCCGTGAAGCCCGGCGGCTTCCCGATCATCAGCCTGATCGGGTTCATTGTCATGTTCGGCGCGGGCGTGCTCCTGCTGCTAGGCAGCTCCAAGAGCACCGCCAAGAACGACCGGTCGGGCGGCGACACCGCCTCCGGTGGCCCGGGCGGCGGATCGAGCGGACGCGGGCGCCAGCGCAAGTCCGGTGGTTTTTCCGAGCGTATGGAAGACCGGTTCCGGCGGCGGTTCGAGCAGGAATAGCTCGCCCCGTGACCTGATATCGGCAGTACAGACGGCGACGCCGCACCGAGATGGTGCGGCGTCGCCGTCTCATGCCTGCCGCCAGTGGTCGCGCGGATGATCTTCGCGCCGGGAGTTCCGAGCTTCCCCGCATCTCCCCACGTGCATCCCCCACAACACCCCACGCACCGGCCGGGCAGGGCCGCGCGAGAGAGTTTGCTGGGTGTTTTCGGAGGTTTGGTCAGGGGGCCTGCGCGTGTCGGCAGAACTCGCAAGAAGTTCTCCGCCCCGGTGATAGCTGGGATGACCTGCGGAATCGTCTGGGTCGGGAGCCGGATCACCGCATGTTTCGATTGAAAGTGGGGGAAAGTGGGGTAATGTGGAGCGCGTACTTACTGAAAGGGCCGACCAGCGAGGTGATCGACTAGGGAGGTATCGAGATGTTTCTCGGTACCTACACACCGCGCTTGGACGACAAGGGGCGACTCACGTTGCCTGCGAAGTTTCGAGACGATCTGGCGGGAGGGTTGATGGTCACGAAGGGTCAGGACCACAGCCTTGCCGTGTACCCCAAAGAAGAGTTCACCGCGCTCGCCCGGCGGGCCGCGGCCGCGTCTCGAAGCAATCCGCAGGCACGCGCGTTCGTCCGGGCGCTCGCGGCCGGAACGGACGAGCAACGTCCGGACGCGCAGGGCCGGATCGTGTTGTCGGCCGACCATCGTCGCTACGCCAACCTGCAACGGGACTGCGTGGTGATCGGCTCGGTCGATTTCCTGGAGATATGGGACAAGCAGGCGTGGGAGTCCTACCTCGCCGAGCACGAGGAGGACTTCTCGCAAGCCAGAGACGAGTCGCTGGGCGGAATCTTCTAGCCCTGAGCGAGCGAGTGCCGCGCGGTCTCTGCCCGGGCGCGGACCCTGACGTACTTCCCCGACGCCAGGTGCCGAGGTTCGGTCAGAGACCACGGGGCATTCGTATCCGTATCAAAAGCACTGTGTATCAAGGCGACCCGTGTGCGGTACGCGACGACGCGAGGCAGGACTCCGGGAGGTCGAGGTGAACCGTGAACAACACGGCCCCCGCCATGTTCCGGTTCTGCTCGAGCGGGCCGACGCGCTACTCGGTCCTGCCTTGGGCGAGCCGGGCGCGGTCTATGTCGACGCAACCCTGGGTCTCGGCGGGCACGCCGAGCATTTCCTGCACACCTACCCGAACATCCACCTGGTCGGTCTGGATCGTGACACCACCGCGCTGAAGCTGGCGGGCGAGCGGCTCGAACCGTTCGTGGATCGAGTCACGTTGGTGCACACCCGCTATGACGGCATTGCCGACGCGCTGACTCAGGCGGGGCTGCCGACCATCGGCTCGGTCTCGGCGATCCTGATGGATCTGGGTGTCTCGTCCATGCAACTCGACGAGACCGACCGCGGCTTCGCCTACTCCGTCGACGCGCCGCTGGACATGCGGATGGACCCGACGAGCGGTCCCACCGCCGCTGACGTGCTCAACACCTACAGCCACGGCGACCTGGCCCGGGTGCTGAAAACCTACGGGGAGGAACGCTTCGCGGGCCGGATCGCCGCCGAGGTGGTCCGCCGCCGCAGGCAGAAGCCGTTCACCACCAGCGGCGAGCTGGTGGAACTGCTCTACGCCACGATCCCCGCGGCGACCCGCCGCACCGGCGGGCATCCGGCGAAGCGCACTTTCCAGGCGCTGCGGGTGGAGGTCAACCGGGAACTGGACTCGCTGCGGGACGCATTGCCCGCCGCACTCGCCGCGCTGCGAATCGGCGGCCGCATCGTCGTCATGTCCTACCAGTCGCTGGAGGACAAGGTGGTCAAGCACGAGCTCGTGCCGCGCACGGTCTCCAGGACCCCGGTTGACCTGCCGGTCGAACTACCCGGCATGGGGCCGGAGTTCCGGATGCTGACCCGCGGTGCGGAGAAGGCGACCGAGCAGGAGATCGAGGAGAACCCGCGGGCGGCTCCGGTGCGGATGCGCGCAGCGGAGCGGATCCAGGAGGCGCGGTGAGGGACCATCGCGTAGCGCCTTGCCGTGCCGACCGGGTGCGGGTGTCCCGCAGAGATACAGGAGGCGCGGTGAGGGACCATCGCGTAGCGCCTTGCCGTGCCGACCGGGTGCGGGTGTCCCGCAGAGATACAGGAGGCGCGGTGAGGGACCATCGCGTAGCGCCTTGCCGTGCCGACCGGGTGCGGGTGTCCCGCAGAGATACAGGTGGCCGGATGAGACAGCATTGCGCTGCGTCGATCCGGCGTCCCGTGTGGACAGAGGAGGGGAACCGATGAGCGTGCGGACGCGGGCCGTCGAGGCGCCGGGCCGGATCGCCCGGCGGGTACAGGATGCCGAGCGGGTGAAATCCGGTGCGGCGCAGCGGGCTTACGCACGGCGGCGGATACGCGCCGAAGGCCGTTCGGACCGGGCGGTTCTGCCCGTGATGCGGCGCTCGGCGATGGCCGCGCGTATCCCGTTCGTCACGGCCATCATCGCGCTGCTCGGCTGCGGCCTGGCGCTGACCCTGCTGCTGACCACCCGTGCCGCCGAGGATAGCTATCAGCTCGGCGACGCGCGAGCCACCAACCGGAAGCTGGCCGACGAGCGCGCCGCGCTGCAGCGGGAGGTCGAGGCCGCAGACTCGGCGCCCGAGCTGGCCGCGCGAGCGCGCGAACTCGGCATGATCCCGGCAAAGGACCCGGCCCGCCTCGTCATCGCCCCGGACGGCACTGTCACGGTGATCGGCAAGCCGACTCCCGCCCAGGGCGCTCCGGTGCCGCCGCTGAACGTTTCGCCGTCGGCGCGGCCGGGTAGCGTGCAGGCCCGCGGCGAGCGGGTGGTCCCGGTCAGCACCACGCCTGCCGTGCCTGCGCGGGGCCAGACGAACACGGGGCAGCAGAGCGACGTCCAGGTGAACGCCGCGCCCGCGAGTCCGGGCGGTCCGACGCAGATCGGTCCACTGCCCGCCGAGCCGGTGCCGTCGCAGGCAGCGGGCCCGCAGCAGCAGGTGGAAGCATCGCCGCAGCAGGCGGAGGCGCCCCAGCCGGAGGTGGAGGCACCGCAGTCTCCCGTCGAGACGCCGCAGCCGCAGGCTGTACCCGACGGATCCCCACGATGACGCAGACCAGGCCGGCGCCGCGTCGGCGCCGCGGGCCCGCCGGGGCCGGAGCCGGCAGACCGCGCCAGTCCGCGCCGTCCGCCTCGGATGGGCCGCTGCGGCTGCGCCTCGGTGTCGGCCGGGTGGTGATGCTGGTCGCGCTCGCCGTCGTCGCGCTGCAACTGCTGTGGGTACAGAGCGTCGCGGCGCCGGGACTGTCAGCGCGGGCCGCAAGTCAGCGCACCACCCACCAGCCCGACCAGGCGACCCGCGGGCCGGTCACCGATCGCAACGGTAAGTCGCTCGCCTTCACCATCTCTGCCAAAGCCTTGACGTTCCAACCGGTCCGGGTCCGCAAGGAGCTGGCGGACGCCAAAGCCAAGAGCGACAATGCGCCTGATCCGGATGAGCGACTGCGCGCCATCGCGCGCACGATCCACGAGAAGCTCGGTAAGGACGCGCCCGCGGAATCGGACTTGCTCGCGAAGCTGCGCAGCGACGAACAGTTCGTCTACCTCGTCCGCAATGTCGATCCACGGATCGCGGCGGAAATCACCGAGAAGTTCTCGCAAGTGGGCTCCGACCAACAGAGCATCCGGGTGTATCCCGGCGGAGCGCTGGCCGCGAACGTTGTCGGCGCCACCGGGTGGGACGGCCACGGCCAGGTTGGACTCGAGTCGTCGATGGACTCCGCGCTGGCGGGTACCGACGGGTCGCACACCTATGATCGCGGTTCCGATGGCGCGGTCATCCCCGGGAGCTGGCGAGATGAACAGCCCGCGGTGAACGGTTCCGCCGTCGAGCTCACCTTGGACTCGGATCTGCAGTATTACGTGCAGCAGCAGGTGCAGCAGGCCAAGGAGATGTCCGGTGCCAACGGCGCGTCGGCGGTCGTCCTCGACGCCAAGACCGGCCAGGTGCTGGCGATGGCCAATGACAACACCTTCAATCCGGCGCTGGGACCGCAGAATTGGGCAGGCGCCGACTTGAACAATCCGTCGGTCTCGGACGTGTTCGAGCCGGGCTCGGTGAACAAGATCATTATGGCGTCCGCGGCCATCGAGTACGGCTTGACCGATCCCGATGAGGTACTTCAGGTCCCCGGTGAGATCCAGATGGCCGGCGTCACCGTCCACGACGCGTGGTCACACGACGTAGCGCCCTACACCACCACCGGCATCTTCGGCCGGTCCTCCAACGTGGGCACGCTGATGCTGGCGCAGCGGGTCGGCGAGGACCGATTCGCCGACATGATGAACCGGTTCGGGCTGGGGCAGCGCACGGGGATCGGCTTGCCGGGGGAGAGCCCGGGGTTGGTGCCCGACCGCGATCAGTGGTCAGGTGGCACGTTCGCGAATCTCCCGATCGGACAGGGTCTCTCGATGACGACGTTGCAGATGGCGAGCATGTACCAGGCCATTGCCAACGACGGCGTTCGCATACCGCCGAGGATCGTCAGAGCCGAGATCGCACCGGACGGCAGGCGAACCGAGGAACTGCAGCCGGACGGGGTGCGGGTGGTGAGCCCGCAGACCGCAGCGACATTGCGGACGATGTTCCAGGCGGTCATGCAGCGTGACCCGTTGAACGCCGACCAGAACGGCACGGGTTGGCCCGCGGCAATCACGGGCTACCAGGTGGCGGGCAAGACCGGTACCGCGCAGAAGGTCGACCCGGGTTGCCAATGCTATTCGACGTCATCGTTCTGGATCACTTTCGCGGGTATGGTTCCCGCCGACAATCCGCGCTACGTGATCGGCCTCATGCTCGATGCCCCCGAACGCAGCTCCGACGGCAGCGGTGGTGGTTCGGTGGCTCCGCTGTTCCACAGCATCGCCTCGTGGGCGCTGCAACGTGATCGCATTCCTCCTTCGCCGGCGCCCTCCCAGCGTTTCGTGCTGCAGGCGGGGTGATTCGGCTACCCCGCTCGATCCGTGCTCACCCCGGCCTTGTCGGGGGGTTCTCGTGTGCCGCGTGGCGCGGCACGCGCGGGATGGCAGAGCCCGTAGGGTTCGGTGGTGACCTACGACTTTGCGGTGGGGCGCATGGTCCCGCTGTGATCGGTCGCCGGTAACCTGACACGTCGATCGCTGCCCCCGAAAGGAGCCTGGTTTCTGTGCAGTCCGGTCAACCGCGCGCATTGCGGCCAGAGCACTCGCCGACAACGCCGCTGGCGTCGCTGGCCGCCGTCATCGGGGCAGGAGCGAGCCTCGATCCGACTGCGCGTGGGGTGTCGATCACCGGCATCGAGCAGCGCTCGAACGCCGTGCTGCCCGGTGACCTGTTCGCCGCGCTGCCCGGTGCCCGGTCGCACGGCGCCCGCTTCGTGCGAGACGCGGTCGCGCGGGGCGCCGTCGCGGTGTTGACCGACGCGGCGGGCGCGGAGTCGGCGCGGGAGCTGGACGTGCCGGTGCTGGTGAGCGAGAACCCGCGCGCGGTGCTCGGGGAGTTGTCGGCGGCGATCTACGGCAACCCGTCCGAGCGACTGCGCATCATCGGGATCACCGGGACCTCGGGCAAGACGACGACCTCCTATCTGGTGGAGGCCGGTCTGGCCGCCGCTGGGCTGTCCACGGCGCTGATCGGGACGATCGAGACCAGGATCGGCGGCAGGCGGGTGCCCAGCGCGCTGACCACCCCGGAGGCGCCTCAGCTGCATGCGACATTCGCACTGATGGTCGAGCAGGGCGTGGACGCAGTGGTCATGGAGGTGTCCAGCCACGCGCTGGCGCTGGGCCGGGTGGACGGTGTGCGGTTCGCGGTCGGCGCGTTCACCAACCTGTCCCAGGACCACCTGGATTTCCACGCCGACTTCGAGGATTACTTCGCCGCCAAACGCCGGTTGTTCGAACCGGATTCGCCGGTGGC
The DNA here is from genome assembly GCF_035920445.1 of Nocardia sp. NBC_01730. Classification (NCBI taxonomy): domain Bacteria; kingdom Bacillati; phylum Actinomycetota; class Actinomycetes; order Mycobacteriales; family Nocardiaceae; genus Nocardia; species Nocardia sp. NBC_01730. Next base: position 8,408,822 of record NZ_CP109162.1, read on the forward strand.
GGCGCGCACCGCGGTGATCTGCGTGGACGACGAGTGGGGGCGGCGGCTCACCGAGGTCGTCGCGAGCCCGATCACCGTGTCCACCAAGCGATCCGCCGACTGGAGCGTTTCCGGCGCGGTGTCGGCGCACGGCGGCGAGCAGGATTTCACGGCCTCTGGTCCGCAGGGGAATGTTTCCGTGCGGCTGCGGCTTCCCGGCCACTACAACATCGCCAACGGGTTGCTCGCGGTCGCCGTGTGCGCCGCGGCGGGGGTCGAGCCGTCGGTCGCCGCTCCCGCCCTTGCGACCGTGGACGTGCCGGGCCGGACGCAGCGAGTGGAGCGCGGACAGGACTTCCTGGCGATCGTCGACTACGCGCACAAGCCCGCGGCGCTGGAGTCCGTGATCGCTACGCTCCGTGGGCATCTCGCGGTGGACACGGTGGGACGGCTCGCCGTGGTCGTCGGCGCGGGCGGTGACCGCGACGCGGGCAAACGACCGCTGATGGGTTCGGTCGGCGCGCGGGGCGCCGATCTACTGATCATCACCGACGACAACCCGCGCACCGAGGACCCTGCGGCCATCCGCGCCGCCGTGCGTTCGGGAGCGATGGACGTGCCCGAGGCCGAGCGCGGCGAGGTGCGCGAGATCGGCGATCGGGCCGAAGCCATTGCGGCAGCGGTGACATGGGCGCACCACGGCGACGTAGTGCTGATCGCGGGTAAGGGACATGAGGCAGGGCAGGAGATCCAGGGCGTGAAGTATCCGTTCGACGACCGCGAGGTGCTCGCGGCCGCATTGGAAAGACGAAGTCCGCAAGGTAACCACGCGGAGGACTTGACGGTTTCATGATCGAGATGACACTGCGGGAGATCGCGGACGTCGTCGGCGGCACGCTGCACGACGTTCCCGACCCGGAGGTGCGAGTGACCGGCGCGGTCGAATTCGATTCGCGCCGAATCGGTTCCGGTGATCTTTTCCTGGCTCTGCCGGGGGCGAGCTCTGACGGCCACGACTACGCGGGTGCGGCGATCGCCGCGGGGGCGGTCGCGGTGCTGGCGGCACGGCCGGTGGGTGTGCCCGCCATCGTTGTCGCTCCCCACCCCGGCTCGGTGCCCGCGAATTCGGTTGCGCTGTCCCATGATTCGGATGGTTCCGGCGCCGCCGTGCTCGCAGCGCTCGCCGCGTTGGCGCGTGCGAGCGTGTCGCGCCTCGTCGCGGACGGCGGTCTCACCGTCGTCGGCGTCACCGGCTCCTCCGGCAAGACCTCCACGAAGGATCTGCTGGCCGCCGTGCTGGCCCCGCTCGGGCCTGTCGTCGCCCCGCCGGGATCGTTCAACAACGAGCTGGGCCACCCATGGACCGCGCTGCGCGCCGACGCCGAGACCCGTTTCCTGGTGCTCGAGATGTCCGCCCGCGGTCCGGGCCACATCGCCGCGCTGGCCGAGGTGGCGCCGCCGAGCATCGGCGTGGTGCTCAATGTCGGCACCGCTCATCTCGGCGAGTTCGGGAGCCGGGAAGCCATCGCCCAGACCAAAGGCGAGCTGGTCGAGGCGCTGCCCTCGACCGGGCTCGCCGTGCTCAACGCCGACGATCCTCAGGTCGCCGCGATGGCCGCGCGTACATCGGCACGCGTGCTGACTGTCGGGCAAGCCGGGAATGCCGACCTCCGCGCCACCGACATCCGGCTCGACGACCAGGCTCGGGCCGAGTTCACTGCGCACACCCCTGCGGGCACCATCTCGGTGCGGTTGGCCGTGCACGGCGAACACCACGTCGGCAACGCGCTGTCCGCGATCGCGGTCGCGCTGGAATGCGGGGCGGATCTGGACGCCGCCGCGCGGGCGCTGTCCGGCGCGCGCGCCGCGTCGGCCCGCCGGATGGACGTGCGGACCACCGCCGACGGGATCACCGTCGTCAACGACTCCTACAACGCCAACCCGGACTCGGTCCGCGCCGCACTCAAAGCACTGGTGAGCATGGCGCGCGCGGGCGAGACGCCGCGGCGCAGCTGGGCCGTGCTCGGCGAGATGGGCGAACTCGGCACGGAATCCGTCCTCGAACACGACGCGATCGGCAGGCTCGCCGTGCGGCTGGACGTCAGCCGCGTGGTGGTGGTCGGCACCGGAAGGCCCTCCCGCGCGCTGCACCAGGGAGCGGTGATGGAAGGGTCATGGGGCGAGGAGTCGGTCCTCGTACCGGATATCGAGGCGGCGATCGCTCTGCTCGACGAGGAAGTCACGGCGGGTGACGTGGTGCTGGTCAAGGCATCGAAATCGGTGGGCCTGTGGGAGGTCGCCGAACATCTGACCGCGGCGGGTTCCGTGGTAGGCCGTCGCGGCGCCGCGACGGGCAGCGGGGCGGGACATGACACGGAGGCAGCAGGATGAGGCAAATTCTCTTTGCCGCGGCGATCGCGCTGACGGTCTCGATCCTGCTCACCCCGCTGTTGATCAAGATGTTCGCCAAGCAGGGTTTCGGCCAGGAGATTCGGGTCGACGGCCCGGCCAGCCACCAGTCCAAGCGCGGCACCCCCACCATGGGTGGCGTCGCCATTCTGGTCGGACTGTGGGCGGGGTATCTCGGCTCTCATCTGATCGGCATCGGCTACGACGCCGAGGGACCGTCAGCGTCGGCGTTGCTGGTCCTCGGTCTGGCAACCGCCCTCGGCGCGGTGGGCTTCGTGGACGACTTCATCAAGATCCGTAAGCAGCGCAACCTGGGGTTGACCGCGGCGGGCAAGTATCTCGGCCAGCTGACCGCGGCCGTGCTCTTCGGCGTGCTCGCATTGCAGTTCCGCGGCGCGGGCGGGCTGACCCCGGCCAGCAGGCACCTGTCCTACGTGCGCGACATCAGCACGGTGACCATGGGCGTCGTGGTGTTCCTTGTTTTCGTGTGCTTCGTGGTGGTCGCCTGGTCCAACGCGGTGAATCTCACCGACGGACTGGATGGATTGGCTGCCGGATCGATGAGCCTGGTGCTCGGCGGCTACGTGATCATCACGTTCTGGCAGTACTATCACGCGTGCGAGACCAAGCCCGAGACCGGCTGCTACAACGTTCGCGATCCGCTGGATCTCGCCCTGGTGTGCGCCGCGGGCGCCGCCGCGTGCGTCGGCTTCCTGTGGTGGAACGCCGCCCCGGCCAAGATCTTCATGGGTGACACCGGTTCGTTGGCGTTGGGTGGCATGCTCGCCGGTCTGTCCATCACCACCCGGACCGAGCTTCTGATGATCGTCATCGGCGCGCTGTTCGTCGCCGAGACGGCGTCGGTGGTGTTGCAGGTCGCGGTGTTCCGTACGACGCGCAACCGGTTGTTCAAGATGGCGCCGTTCCATCATCATTTCGAGCTCAGCAAGTGGGCCGAGACGACGGTGATCATCAGGTTCTGGCTGCTGGCCGCGATGGCCTCGGCCGTCGGTCTCGGTTTGTTCTACAGCGAATACCTCTCTGCGGTCGGGTGAACGAGATGGTCGAACATTCTCCGAAAGCACTGCGTTCACCGGGGCCCATGCTCGAATTCCTCCGCGGCCGGGATGTTCTGGTCGCCGGCTGGGGCGTGTCCGGGCGCTCGCTGGTCGAACCGCTGCACGATATCGGCGCGCGTCCGGTGGTCACCGACGGCGGCGCAGCGGCGCTGTCCGAAGCCGCGGAGCTCGGACTGGACGTGGCCACCTGCGCCGAGCTGGAATCTGCGGACTGGAGCCGGTTCGCCTTGGTGATCACCAGCCCGGGCTGGCGGCCGGACTCGCCGGTGCTCGCCTCCGCGGTGTCCGAGGGCACGCCGGTGTGGGGTGACGTCGAATTCGCCTGGTGGGTCGATCAGGCCAGGATCTACGGTCCGGTCCGCAAATGGCTGGTCGTCACCGGAACCAACGGCAAGACCACGACCACGCAGATGACCCACGCGATCCTGCGCGCGGCGGGTATCGCCAGCGTCGCCTGCGGCAATATCGGCCTTCCGATCCTGGACGCGTTGCGGCGAAGTCCCGGCCCACAGGTGCTCGCGGTCGAGCTGTCATCGTTCCAGCTGCATTGGGCGCCGTCGGTGCGCCCGGAGGCGGGGGTGGTGCTCAACGTGGCCGAAGATCACTTGGATTGGCACGGTGGTCTGGACGCCTACGCCGCAGCGAAGGCGCGAGCGCTGGTTGGCCGGGTCGGCGTGGTCGGTCTGGACGATCCGGTCGCGGCCTCGCTGGTGCGCAAGTCCAAGGCGCGCAGGACGGTGGGCTTCCGCATCGGCGTGCCCGCCGACGGCGAACTCGGCGTGGTCGACGGCAAGCTGCTCGATCGCGCGTTCACCAAGGCCGCCATCCTCGCCGAAGTAGGCGACATCAGCCCGCCCGGCCCCGCCGGTGTCGCCGACGCGCTCGCCGCGTCCGCACTGACCAGGGCAATCGACGTCGCACCGCAGTTCGTTCGCGAGGGCCTGATCGAGCACAAGGTCGGTCCGCACCGTGCCGCGTTCGTGCGCGAGCTGGGCGGAGTCGACTTCGTGGACGACTCCAAGGCCACCAACCCGCATGCCGCGCGGTCATCGATCCTGGCGCACCCGCAGGTGATCTGGGTGGCCGGTGGACAGCTCAAAGGCGCGCACGTCGAGGACCTGGTCGAGGAGGTCGCCGACCGGTTGGTCGCCGCGGTGCTGATCGGCGCCGACGCGCCGGTGATCGCGGCCGCGTTGGCGCGACACGCGCCCGAGGTCCCGGTCGTCGAGCTGCTCGCGGGAGACGATGCAGGGATGGGTGACGAAGCGTCGAGTACCGCCGCGGCCGACGCCGTGATGGCCCGCGCCGTACGCGCGGCAGCTGGATTCGCCCGCCGCGGCGACACCGTGCTGCTGGCTCCCGCTGCCGCGTCACTGGACATGTTCGCCGACTACACGCACCGGGGCCGCAGCTTCGCAGCGGCGGTGCACACCCTGGAAGACGGGGACGTCGGGCGGCAGCTATGACCGAATCGGCGCGGCGCAAACGTACGGCGGCCACTAGGTTCGGGGCCTGGCTTGCGCGGCCGCTCGCGTCGTTTCACTTGGTGGTCACCATCGCCACCCTGCTCACCGTGCTCGGCCTGGTGATGGTGCTGTCGGCCTCCAGCGTCGAGGCGTACGCGGACGGCGGATCGGCCTACTCGCTGTTCATCCAGCAGGCCATGTTCGCCGCGGTCGGGACCGTGCTGTTCTATCTTGCGCTGTGTATTCCGCTGCGTCGGCTGCGGCAGTGGTCGTTCCCGCTGTTCGCGCTGTCGGTGCTGGCGTTGCTGCTGGTGCTCATCCCCGGCATCGGGTCGGAGGTGCAGGGCGCCCGCCGGTGGTTGATGCTCGGGCCGGTCTCGGTGCAGCCGTCGGAAATCGTCAAGGTGACGCTGGTGGTGTGGGGCGCGCACCTGCTGGTCTCCCGCCGCTCCGAGCACGCGGGCCTCAAGGAAATGCTGGTTCCGCTGGTGCCCGCCGGTCTGTTGGTGTGCCTGCTCGTCGTGCTGCAACCGAATCTGTCCACCACCATCGCGCTCGGCGTGGTGCTCGCGGCACTGCTGTGGTTCGGCGGTCTGCCGGTGCGGCTGTTCGTGACGATCGCGCTGTCCGGCGCGATCGCCGCCGGGGTGCTCGCGCTGTCCGCGGGCTATCGCTCGGATCGGATGCGCGCGTTCTTCAATCCCGGTGACGACCCGCAGGGCATCAACTACCAGGCGCGCCAAGCGCTCTACTCGCTGGCCGACGGTGGCATCTGGGGCCGCGGCCTAGGACAGAGCCGGGCCAAGTGGAGCTACCTGCCCAACTCGCACAACGACTTCATCTTCGCGATCATCGGCGAGGAACTCGGCTATCTGGGCTGCGCGCTGGTGCTCGGCCTGTTCGCGCTGTTCGTATACACCGGTCTGCGCATCGCCGCCCGCTCGGTGGATCCGTTCCTGCGGCTGCTCACCGCGACCGCGACGACCTGGATCACCGCGCAGGCGCTGATCAACATCGGCTACGTGGTCGGCCTGCTCCCGGTGACCGGCCTGCAGCTGCCGCTGGTCTCCGCGGGCGGGTCGTCACTGGCCATCACGCTGTTCATGTTCGGCATCATCGCGAACGCCGCCAGGCACGAGCCGGAGGCGGTGGCCGCGCTGCACGCCGGGCAGGACGGTCGGTTCAGCAGGCTGCTGCGGCTGCCCAAACCCGAGGTTTACGCAGCGGGTAGGGGGAGCGTGGCCCGCGCAGGGACCGCCCGGCGCGGCAGGTCGCCTGCCGCTCGCAGGTCGTCGGCGCTGCCGCCCGGCGGTCGCGCGCCTTATGGCGCGGAACCGGCGCGGCGCCGGTCGCCCGAGAGTCGCGGCACCAGCTCGGCGCGTGCCACCAGAGCATGGGAACCCAGTTATCCGGTCAATCACGCAAGAGAACGGGGAAGATCTAGGTGATCTCGGTAATCGTCGCGGGCGGCGGCACGGCGGGCCACATCGAGCCGGCACTGGCGGTGGCGGACGCATTGCGGCGGCTCGACGATTCGATCCGGGTGACGGCGCTCGGCACCGAACGCGGGCTGGAGACCCGGCTGGTTCCGGACCGTGGCTATTCCCTCGAGCTGATCCCTCCGGTTCCGTTGCCGCGCAAGCCCACCGCGGACCTGCTGCGGTTGCCCGGGCGGGTGCGGGCGTCGGTGACCAGGACCCGAGCGGTGATCGACGCGGTCGACGCCGACGTGATCATCGGCTTCGGCGGATATGTGGCCCTGCCCGCGTATCTCGCCGCGGGCACGGGCGTGCTGCGCCGTCGGCGTGCGGTACCGGTGGTGGTGCACGAGGCAAATGCCAAAGCGGGCATCGCGAACAAGATCGGTGCGCGTCGCGCTGTGCGCGTGCTTGCCGCCGTTCCGGATTCGGGCCTGGGGAACGCCCAGGCCATCGGCATTCCGGTGCGCGAATCGATCACGAGCCTGGACCGTGCCGCGCTGCGGGCCGAGGCGCGCGCCCACTTCGGTCTGCCCGCCGAAGGGCCGGTGCTGCTGGTATTCGGGGGTTCTCAGGGTGCGCGAACCCTGAACGAGGCCGTGTCCGCCGCCGCACCGCAGCTCGCCGCGGCAGGCATCTCGGTGCTGCACGCGCATGGGCCCAAGAACACGCTCGCGCTCGCCGATTCCGGCGTGGGCGGCTCCCGCTATGTGGCGGTGCCGTACCTCTCCCGGATGGACCTCGCCTACGCCGCCGCCGACGCGGTGGTCTGCCGGTCGGGTGCGATGACGGTCGCGGAGGTCTCCGCGGTCGGGCTGCCCGCGCTCTATGTGCCGCTTCCGCACGGCAACGGGGAGCAGGAACTCAACGCGAGACCGGTGGTGCGCCAGGGGGGTGGCAGAATTGTCCCCGATTCGGAACTGACGCCCAAGTATGTGACCGATGAGGTGATTCCACTGCTCATGGATCCCGCAGGGCTGATCGAGATGGGCCGGGCCGCCGCAGGCGCCGGGCACCGGGACGCCGCCGACGAGGTGGCGCGGATCGTGATGGAGGTGGCGCGCCAGTGAGCGAGCGTCAGCGAGGTGAAGTCGTGAGCGAGCGATGCGAGCGGACAATGAGCACAGCCGAGTTCTCGGTCATGGCGGAGCCGAGCGCTAGCGAGGTGGAGGCATGAGCGATACCACGGCGAACAGGGTGGGATCAAAGGCCACCACCGAGCGTTCCGCTTTGCCACTGGAGCTGGCGCGGGTGCACATGGTGGGCATCGGCGGGGCCGGGATGTCCGGGATCGCCCGCATTCTGCTCGCCCGCGGCGGTGCGGTCTCGGGTTCCGATGCCAAGGAGAGCCGTGGCGTGCTCGCGCTGCGCGCCCGGGGCGCGCAGGTGCGGATCGGCCACGACGCGACCGCGCTCGACCTGCTGCCGGGCGGCCCGACCGCGGTGGTCACCACCTACGCGGCCATCCCGAAGACCAATCCGGAACTGGTGGAGGCGCATCGGCGCGACATCCCGGTGTTGCTGCGCCCGGCCGTGCTCGCCGCGCTGATGCGAGGGCATCGCACGCTGCTCGTCTCCGGCACGCACGGCAAGACCTCGACCACGTCGATGCTGATTGTGTCGTTGCAACACTGCGGGTTCGACCCGTCCTTCGCGGTCGGCGGCGAGTTGAACGAGGCGGGCACCAACGCCCACCACGGCACCGGGGATATCTTCGTGGCCGAGGCCGACGAGAGCGACGGCTCGCTGCTGCAGTACGACCCGGACGTCGCGGTGGTCACCAACATCGAGTCCGATCACCTGGATTTCTTCGGTTCCGACCAGGCCTACGTCCAGGTCTTCGACGACTTCGCCGACCGCCTTGCCGCGGGCGGACTGCTTGTGGTGTGCCTGGACGATCCGGGCTCGCGGGCGTTGGCCGAACGGGTAGGCGCGCGGCTGGCCGCGAAGAACGTCCAGGTGCTCGGCTACGGATCGGGCGATCTCGCCGACGCGCCGGTCGCGGTGGGCGCTCGGCTGCACAGCTGGGAGCCGCGTGATGTCGGGGGCATCGCCCAGTTCCAGCTCGCCGACGAGGCCGCGCCGCGCACCCTGCGGCTGTCGGTGCCGGGCAGGCACATGGCGCTCAACGCGCTCGCCGCCCTGCTCGCGGCCCGTGCCGCCGGCGCGGACATGGGCGAGATCATCCAGGGCCTGGAGGGTTTCGGTGGAGTGCACCGCCGGTTCCAGTTCGCCGGACGGGAGAACGGCGTGCGGGTCTTCGACGACTACGCCCATCACCCGACCGAGGTGCGCGCGGTGCTCGGCGCCGCCGCCGAACTGGTCCAGCAGGAAGCCCGCGACGGCGCCCGGTCCCGGCAGGGGCGGGTGATCGTGGTCTTCCAGCCGCATCTCTACAGCCGCACCGCGACTTTCGCACAGGACTTCGGCGCCGCGTTGAGCTTGGCCGACGAGGTCGTCGTGCTCGACGTCTATGGCGCACGGGAGAAGCCGCTGCCCGGTGTCAACGGCGCACTGGTGGCCCAGGCGGTCACGAAACCGGTGCACTACCAGCCGGATATGTCCCGGGTCGGTCGTCAGGTCGCGGGGCTTGCCCTGCCGGGCGATGTGGTGATCACCATGGGTGCGGGCGATGTGACCATGCTCGGCAGTCAGATCCTCGACGGGCTACGGGCGCGGCCCCAGCACGGACGGTGACCCGGAGTGCGCGGGGTCGGGCGATCCGCGGCTGATCGGTTCGACGCGGGCGAATGGCGCCGGATTCGATGGTGGGCGTTGCTGAGTGTGTGCGTTCTTGCGGTGGTCGGGGTTGTCGCCTGGTTTACGCCGGTGCTCTCGGTGCGCACCGTGCGGATCGAGGGTGTGTCCGCGGTGCCCGAACAACAGGTGCGCGATCTGGTCGAGATTCCGTCCGGTCGCTCTATGCTGCGGATCGACACCACTGCGATCGCCCGACGGGTTGCGGGCATTCCGAAAGTGCACACGGCGCGGGTGCAGCGGGTCTTTCCGTCCACGGTCCGGGTGACAGTAGTGGAGCGCGTTCCGGTGTTGTTCTACGTCAGCCCGCAGGGCGCGCATCTGCTGGACGCGCAGAGTGTGGAATTCGCGATCGAGGCCGCCGCGCCGATCGGCGTGCCGAAGGTGGTCACCGATCATCCGGGCAGCGACGACCCGGTGACTCGCGCCGCGGTTTCGGTGCTCGCCGTTGCGCCCGTTGCACTGGGTATCCAGGTGGGTGAGGTTGTCGCACGGTCCATTTCGGATATTTCCCTGAATCTGAAGGACGGTCGCACGGTACTCTGGGGTGGGGCAAATGATGCCGAACGCAAGTCGGCGGTCGTGTTACCGCTGTTGACGCGCCCCGGAACGGTGTTCGATGTTTCGAGTCCGAATCTGGTCACGGTAAGGTGATCCACACCCATTGTGCCCAGGGAATTTTCGGTGGTCCGGGACGAGTTCCGACGCCGAGAAGGGGCCCTGGGGGCAACCGTTCACCATACGATGTGTGGAGCGGCGAGACGAGCGGGATCACACAAGATTCTGACTTTCGTTTCGGCGCGCCTGCGCGCGTATCGCGCCGGCTGCGAATAGCGTTCCGCACCAGTCGGATACTTGACATTACGCTAACCCTATGGTTCAGGTTTAGGGTTTGCCGAGCCGCGGGTCGCTTCCCTGAAGCGACCCGACCCACGGATCGGGTCGAAAAGGCAACGTGCCGAGAATCCGGAAACGACAGGCTTTAGATCGAAGGAAGGCCAGAGCCCATGACGCCCCCGCACAACTACCTTGCGGTGATCAAGGTCGTCGGTATCGGCGGCGGCGGTGTGAATGCCGTCAACCGGATGATCGAACAGGGACTCAAAGGTGTCGAGTTCATCGCGGTCAACACCGACGCACAGGCCCTGCTGATGAGCGATGCCGACGTCAAACTCGACGTCGGCCGCGAGCTCACCCGCGGTCTCGGAGCCGGCGCCGACCCCGAGGTCGGCCGTAAGGCCGCCGAGGACCACAAGGACGAGATCGAAGAGGTGCTCAAGGGCGCCGACATGGTCTTCGTCACCGCGGGCGAGGGCGGTGGCACCGGTACCGGCGGCGCCCCGGTCGTCGCGCAGATCGCGCGCAAGCTCGGCGCGCTCACCATCGGCGTGGTGACACGTCCGTTCTCGTTCGAGGGCAAGCGGCGCGGCAATCAGGCCGAGGTGGGCATCAACCTGCTGCGTGAGTCCTGCGACACGCTCATCGTTATTCCGAACGACCGGCTGCTGCAGCTCGGCGACGCGGCGGTGAGCCTGATGGACGCGTTCCGCTCCGCGGACGAGGTGCTGCTCAACGGTGTACAGGGCATCACCGACCTGATCACCACCCCCGGCCTGATCAACGTCGACTTCGCCGACGTCAAGAGCGTGATGTCGGGCGCGGGCAGCGCATTGATGGGCATCGGTTCGGCGCGCGGCGAAGGCCGTTCGGTCAAAGCGGCCGAGTCCGCGATCAATTCGCCGCTGCTCGAGGCGTCCATGGACGGCGCGCACGGTGTGCTGCTGTCGATCGCGGGCGGGTCGGATCTGGGCCTGTTCGAGATCAACGAGGCGGCGTCGCTGGTGCAGGAGGCCGCGCACATCGAGGCCAACATCATCTTCGGAACCGTGATCGACGACTCGCTCGGCGACGAGGTGCGGGTCACCGTAATCGCCGCGGGCTTCGACGGCGGCGGCCCCGCCCGGCGCACCTTCGACGCCACGAGCCGGAGCACCATCGGTTCGGCGCGGTCCGGCGAGATCGGGCAGAGCCGCACCAGCGAGGTCGCGGCGCGCAGCACCGACGCAACGGCGAGCACCAGCAGTCGAGGCTCGGTGCCGAGCTATCGCGACACCGAACGGCCGCGCCCGCTGTCCGAGCCGACCGTCGCGAACAATTCGCGCTCGCACATCCAGCCGCCGGATGCCGACGGCGACGATGACGACGACGTGGACGTGCCGTCCTTCATGCGGAGGGGCTAGCAGCTGGAAAGTGGTTCCGGCGAAGGCCGGGACCGAGCTCGGAATTGTGGTGAGCTCCCGGCCTTTGGCCGGGATGCGCGGGGTAAGCGGGGCACAGTGGGTCGGTGCCCCGGGTGGGGCAAGCGATATCGTGAAAGTCGGCGTAGGGGGAGTGCGTTTCGTGATCCGAAGACAGTGCGGGGGATCAATCCGACCCTACGTGGGCATTTCCTCGGCGCTCGCTCAGCGCTACTAGGCTCGTCGCATGACTGTTGCGGCGATTACTACTGTTCGACGGGTCACGACGACCAGGGCTGGGGGCTTCTCGGCGCCGCCGTACGACTCGTTCAACCTAGGCGACCACGTCGGTGACGATCCGGCGGCGGTGCGGCGCAATCGGGATCGGCTGGCCCAAGGGATCGGCCTGACGCCCGACCGCCTGGTGTGGATGGAACAGATTCACGGTCGCAACATCGAAATCGTCGACGGCCCGAGGCAGCAGCCGGTTCCCGCGACCGATGCCCTGGTCACCACCGTGGCAGGTCTCGCGCTCATCGTACTCACCGCCGACTGCGTCCCCATTCTGCTGTCCGATGACGAGGCGGGCGTGATCGCGGCGGTGCACGCCGGACGCATCGGCGCCCGCATCGGCATCGTTCCGCGCGTGCTCGACGCCATGGTGTCCGTCGGTGCACGCCTGGACCGCATCGGCGCCTTCCTCGGGCCCGCCGCTTCCGGCCGCCAGTACGAAGTTCCCGCCGCGATGCGCGACGATGTCGAGGCGCACCTGCCAGGCAGCGCCACCACCACCGTCCGCGGCACCCCCGCGCTCGACCTGCGCGCCGGAATCTCCCGGCAGCTCACCGAGGCCGGGGTCGCCGGGGTCGCCGTCGACCCCCGCTGCACCATCGAGGACCGCACTCTGTTCAGCCATCGTCGTGGAGCTCCGACCGGCCGGATCGGCGGGCTGATTTGGCGGGAGGCCATAGCGTGAGGAAGCGTCGACGAGTGAGCGGAGGGCGCGGGGCGCAGTCGCGCATGACGGAGCCGAGCGTCAGCGAGGTGCCCTGATGAGCGCCGAGGCCGAGACTGTGGTGTCCGAGGCGCACGCGGCCAGAACCGCCGAGTTGAAAGCCAACCTGTCGGGTCTGCTCGCGCGGGTCGACGCGGCCTGCGCGGCGGCGGGCCGGGCTCCGGGCTCCGTGCGGCTGCTGCCGGTGACGAAATTCTTCCCTGCCTCCGACGTGGCGATCCTGCATCGGCTCGGTCGACGCGAGTTCGGCGAGTCACGCGAGCAGGAAGCCACCACCAAGGTGACGGCATTGCGTGACGAAGGACTCGCCGACATCAGCTGGCACATGATCGGGCGGTTGCAACGGAACAAGGCGAAGGTCGTGGCCCGTTGGGCGCACACCGTCCACTCGGTCGACAGCGAACGTCTGGCAACCGCCCTTGACGCCGGTGCGCGGGCCGCGTTGGACGCCGGGGATCGTACCGGTCCGGTTCGGGTATTGCTCCAGGTGAGCCTGGACGACGACACCACGCGCGGCGGTGTGCCTGCGCACGATCTCGCCGCGCTCGCCGAACAGGTCGCCGCCGCGCCGAGATTGCGGCTGTCCGGTCTGATGGCGATTCCGCCCTTGGGGGCGGAGTCTGATGCGGCATTCGCACGAATTGCGATGTTGCACACTCTGCTGTTGGCCGATCATCCGGACGCGACGGAACTTTCCGCGGGAATGTCCGGCGATCTGGAATCGGCGATCGAACACGGTTCGACGGTTGTGCGTGTCGGTACCGCCTTGATGGGCGCTCGGCCGATAACCTCGGCGTAGCAAAGAAACCTCATCAGTCACATTCGACACATATGCTGGGGACTGACGAGGGGCTGAGCAAGACTTCAACACCCGGCCGCCACCGGGGCCGAAGGAAGGTCGACCAGAATGAGCGAGCGCAGCGAACGAATAATCGACGCAGCCACCTTCGTGGTCATGACGGCGCCGAGCGACAGCGAGGCGCGGTCATGAGCACGCTGCACAAGTTCAAGGCGTACTTCGGCATGGTTCCGCTCGAGGATTACGAAGACGACTACGTCGACGACCGCGCCCCTCGGGGTGTGGACGAGCGCGGCGCGCGCCGGCCGAGGCCCCGTGACTACTCCGACCGCGACGGCTATGCCGATCGTTACGGCGAAGATCGTTACGGTGCGGACCGTTTCGACGACGTCGAATACCCGGAGCCGGCCTACAAGTCGCCGTACAAGGCGGCGGGGTACCCGGTGTCGCGGCGCGACGACTACGCCGACGAGCCCTACGGTGCCGACCGGTACGAGGCGTCGCGACGTCCCACCCGGATCGAGTCCGCCCCGTCGGGCCGGTTTCGTGCGGGCGGGAGTGCGCAGGTGCTGCGCGGAGCCACCCGGGGTGCGCTCGCCGTCGATCCCGACGCCGAGGAGCGCAGGCTGGAGGAGCGCGTGCGTCCCGAGCCCGCCCCGGTGCGGCGGCCCGGGATCTTCGAGGACGGAGGCCCCTTGTCCAAGATCACGACGCTGCGCCCGCGCGACTACAGCGAGGCACGGATCATCGGCGAGCGCTTCCGTGAGGGCAACCCGGTGATCATGGACCTGGTCGAACTGAGCAACGCCGACGCCAAGCGTCTGGTCGACTTCGCCGCTGGCTTGGCGTTTGCCCTGCGTGGCTCCTTCGACAAAGTCGCGACGAAAGTGTTCCTGCTCTCACCGGCTGATGTCGATGTATCGGCCGAAGAACGCCGACGCATCGCCGAAACCGGCTTCTACAACCAGAAATAAGGTCGTGATGTGGGGGGTGAAGCAGACCGGTTGCCGGTGGTTCGGCGCGGTCATTTTGCGCGACGCGATTTTTGCGGCAGAGTGAAGTCGTGGCCTTGTTCGCGGTGCTGTACTTCGTACTGTTCATCTTCTGGCTGTTGCTGATCAGCCGAGTGATCATCGAGTTCATCCGTAGCTTTGCCCGCGACTGGCGGCCGACCGGTGTCGTGGTCGTCGTGCTGGAGGTGATCTTCACGATCACCGACCCTCCGGTGAAACTCCTGAGGCGATTGATACCTCCCGTGTCACTGGGGGGAATTCGCCTGGATCTGTCGATAATGGTCCTGCTTTTCATCGTGTTCATCTTGATGTCGATCGTGGGCAGGCTCGGACAACCGGTAGCTCCGGTGTGACAGAATGGGCCGAGACGACAGCTTGCTAGATCTCCAAAAGACGCGCGAAGGGATCCTTCCATGCCGCTGACCCCAGCCGATGTGCACAACGTCGCGTTCAGCAAACCACCGATCGGGAAGCGCGGCTACAACGAGGATGAAGTCGACGCCTTCCTGGATCTCGTGGAGCAGGAGCTTTCGCGTCTGATCGAGGAGAACGCCGATCTACGCCAGCGGGTCGCCGAATTAGACGCGGAACTGGCCGACGCCAAGAAGAATCGGGGTCCCGGCGCGGTGAACACCGCAAAACCTCCGGTGCCGCAGGCGCCGCCGCCGGAACCGATCAAGCCCCCTGTCCCGGTCGCGCCGCCCGCTCCGATGCAGGCGCCGGTGGCCAAGGACGCGCCGGGCGCGGACGCGAACTTGCAGGCCGCCAAGGTGCTCAGCCTCGCCCAGGAGATGGCGGATCGGCTGACCAGCGACGCCAAGGTCGAAGCGGAGAACCTGCTGTCGAACGCACGGGCGAATTCGGAGCGCCTGGTCGGTGACGCCCGAACTCGGTCGGAGGCCATGATCGCCGACGCCCGTCAGAAGTCGGACGCGATGCTGTCGGACGCGCAGACCCGGTCGGACAGCCAGTTGCGCCTGGCCAAGGAGAAGGCCGACGCCCTGCAGGCCGACGCGGAACGCAAGCACACCGAGATCATGGCGACCATCACCCAGCAGCGCACCGTGCTGGAGGGCCGGATCGAGCAGCTCAAGACGTTCGAGCGGGAGTACCGGGTGCGCTTGAAGTCGTACCTGGAGTCGCAGCTCGAGGAGCTGGAGAACCGTGGCTCGGCCGTCCCGGTCGACGGCGGTGAGGCGTTCGCCGACGCCAACACGGCGAACAACCTCGCGCCCGCCTCCTTCGCCAAGGGTGGCAAGTAGCGCGCCTCGCTCCGAGCGCAGCAGTTCATACCATTAGAGGAACTGTCGAGCCGCCTGGCATGCCTTGGGGGTCATCATGCTCGTCTTGACGCTCGTTCTTGCCGCGATCGGCTTCGCCATGCTCGTGGCCGCGCTCACCACCGGATCGGTGCTCTGGGCGTGGGGATGCATCGTCGTGTGTGTCATCGGTGCTGTTCTGCTGCTGGTGAGCGCCCTGTCTATGCGGAGGCCGGAGAGTGAATCCACGCCGCCTCCTGGTCGTCATGCCAAACGGTAACCTGCCCTGCAAACTGGGTTGACCGCTCTGGCTAGAATCAAACATGAATACGGCAGCGATCCGGCCATCACCGGGGAGTCTTCGGAAGAACGGCGGTACGGCCCTCGGGTCGGACGCTCAGTAGAACCGAACGGGTGAGCCCGTCACAGCTCCCAATGAGAGGTCCGGCGAGTCCTGCGCCGGACAAGCGGGGTGGTACCGCGGTTTCGGCGCACCGGGCGCTGTCATCGTCCCCGTGCCAACGACACGGCACGAGGAGACGCATCCGCGATGGCGGACCACACTTCCAGCCCCAGCGCGTACCCACGGGTCGACCTCGGCGTCGGCAACGGGACATCGTTCCCCGAGATGGAGCGCCGTGTGCTCGACGCATGGGCGGCCGCCGACACCTTCCGCGCAAGTATCGAAAACCGTTCCGGCGCATCGGAGTTCGTCTTCTATGACGGTCCGCCCTTTGCGAACGGTCTGCCGCATTACGGCCATTTGCTCACCGGGTATGTCAAGGACCTCGTCCCACGTTTCCAGACCATGCGCGGCAAGAGGGTCGATCGCCGATTCGGCTGGGATTGCCACGGATTGCCGGCGGAAATCGAAGCGGAAAAGCAGCTCGGTATCACGGACAAATCACAGATCGACGCAATGGGTCTGGCGGAATTCAACGCGGCTTGTAAATCGTCGGTGCTGCGCTACACCGGGGAATGGCGCGACTACGTGACGCGCCAAGCCCGCTGGGTCGACTTCGACAACGACTACAAGACGTTGGATACCAACTTCATGGAGTCGGTGATGTGGGCGTTCAAGTCGCTCTACGACAAAGGCCTGATCTATCAGGGCTTCCGGGTGCTTCCCTACAGCTGGTACGAGCAGACGCCGTTGTCGAATCAGGAGACCCGGCTCGATGACGCGTACAAGATGCGTCAGGACCCCGCGGTCACCGTCGACATGGTGCTGCGTGTATCCGCCGACCATCCGCTGCGCGAACTCGACGGTGCCAACGCGCTGATCTGGACGACCACGCCGTGGACACTGCCGTCGAACCTGGCGATCGCGGTGCACCCCGACATCCGCTACGTGCACCTGCGCGCGGCCGACGGCAAGCGCTATCTGCTGGCCGCCGAGCGGGTCTTGCACTACGCGCGAGAGTTCGGTGAGGACCCCGAGGTGCTCGGCGAGTACGACGGCGCGGCGCTGGCCGACCTGTCCTATGCTCCGCCGTTCGACTTCTTCCTCGGCCACCCGCACGCGCACCGTGTGCTCACTGCCGACTACGTGACCACCGACTCCGGCACCGGAATCGTGCATCTCGCCCCGGCCTTCGGCGAGGAGGACATGGATGTGGCCACGGCCAACGGAATCGAACTGGTGCAGCCGTTGGATCCGGGCGGCAAGTTCACCTCGATGGTGCCGCCGTATGAGGGCCTGATGGTGTTCGACGCCAACCCGGTGATCATCAAGGACCTCAAGTCCGCGGGAAAGCTGCTGCGGCACGAGACGATCGAACACTCCTACCCGCACAGCTGGCGCTCCGGCCAGCCGCTGATCTACATGGCGGTGCCGTCCTGGTTCGTCGCGGTGACCACCTTCCGTGACCGGATGGTCGAGCTGAACAAGCAGATCACCTGGGTGCCCGAGCATATGAGGGATGGTCAGTTCGGCAAGTGGCTCGAAGGCGCGCGGGACTGGAACATCAGCCGCAACCGCTACTGGGGCAGCCCTATCCCGGTATGGCTCTCCGACGACCCGTCCTATCCGCGCGTCGACGTATACGGCTCTCTCGACGAGCTGGAACGTGACTTCGGCGTGCGCCCGACCGACCTGCACCGGCCGACGATCGACGAGCTCACCCGGCCGAATCCCGATGATCCGACCGGCAAGTCGACCATGCGCCGGGTACCGGAGGTGCTGGACTGCTGGTTCGAGTCCGGCTCGATGCCGTTCGCCCAGGTGCACTATCCGTTCGAGAACAACGAGTGGTTCGACACCCACTTCCCCGGCGACTTCATCGTCGAATACAACGGGCAGACCAGGGGCTGGTTCTACAACCTGCACGTGCTGTCCACCGCGCTCTTCGACAGCCCTTCCTTCAAAACCGTTGTCGCCCATGGCATCGTGCTCGGCGACGATGGACTGAAGATGAGCAAGTCCAAGGGCAACTACCCGGACGTGAACGAGGTGTTCGACCGGGATGGCTCCGACGCCATGCGCTGGTTCCTGATGAGCTCGCCGATCCTGCGTGGCGGCAATCTCATCGTCACCGAGCGCGGCATCCGCGAGGGCGTCGGCCACGCGCTGCGGCCGCTGTGGAACACGTGGACCTTCCTGCAGCTGTACGCGTCGAAGCCCGGGTCGTGGCGAACGGACTCGACCAACGTGCTGGACCGCTACATCCTGGCGAAGCTGGCGCAGACCAGGGACGTGATGACCGAGGCGTTGGAGGTCTACGATATCGCCGGCGCCTGCGAGGAGTTGCGCTCGTTCGCCGACGCGCTGACCAACTGGTATGTGCGCCGGTCGCGTTCGCGGTTCTGGAGCGAGGACCGCGACGCGGTGGACACCCTGCACACGGTGCTGGAGGTGGTCACCCGGCTGGCCGCGCCGCTGCTGCCGTTGCTCACTGAGGTGATCTGGCGCGGTTTGACCGGCGGTGACTCGGTGCATCTGGCCGACTGGCCTGCGGGAGCGGAGCCTGCGGAGCGACCAGAAAAGGCAGCGGATGTGCTTCCCCACGATCCGGAACTGGTCGCCGCCATGGACGAGGTGCGCGTGGTGTGCTCGACGGTGTTGAGCCTGCGCAAGGCACAGAACCTGCGGGTGCGGCTGCCGCTGGCCGAGGTCACCATCGCCGCGGCCGACGCCGAGCGGTTGGCGCCGTTCGCGGACATCATCGCCGACGAAGTCAACGTCAAGAAGGTGGATCTGACCACCGACGTGGACATGCACGGCCGCTTCGAGCTGGTGGTCAACGCCCGCGCCGCGGGTCCGCGCCTCGGCAAGGACGTGCAGACGGTGATCAAGGCGGTCAAGGCGGGGGAGTGGTCCGAGGACGCCGACGGTGTGGTGACCGCGGCCGGAATCACCCTGCTGCCAGAGGAATACACCCAGCGCCTTGTCGCGGCCGAGCCGGAGTCCACCTCGGCACTGCCCGGCAACGCGGGCCTGGTGGTGCTGAACTCGGTGGTCACCGAGGAACTGGAGGCCGAGGGCTGGGCCCGCGACCTGATCCGAGACCTGCAGGAGACCAGGAAGTCCTCCGGTTTGGACGTCTCCGACCGCATCACCGTGGTTCTCGACATCCCCACCGAGCGGGCGGCGTGGGCCGAAAACCACCGCGCCCTGATCGCGGGCGAGATCCTCGCCACCACAGTCATATTCGGTGACGCAGGCCCCGACGCCGTCGATCTCATCGGTGGCGTGCGGGCGAAGGTCACCAAGGCCTGACGGCCGAGGGCGAACCAGTCGGGGCGGGACCGAAAGGTCCCGCCCCGAGCTGTAGGAGCGGTCGCCCTGTTCGTGGTCGTTTTCCTCGAGCCGGATGAGGTAGGCGCGCCGCTCGCAATCCGATTGCGAAAGGCCATCGGTTCTCTGTGCTGTCTCTTCGCCTGCCATGCGAGGTGGCGGTGCTGTCGACGGTCGTCCAGATGTCCGGGAAGCGGTCCGAGCGAGGGTGAATATGTGAGTTAGATCACATGCTGAGAATTTGCTGATCCAAAGGTTTAGAGCATGGGTGCGCGGCATAATCGCCATGTTGCTGCTGTTGCTCGGGTCAACTCCTGGGGCGGCAGTGTCTATTCGCGGAGTTGTCCTACCTGAAATGCGCTGCGTCGGGCGCGTATTTGCCGGGCGCGGTGACTGCGGCCCCAGGGTGACCACCCTGGTGCTGTGCGTTAGCCGGGGCCGTCGGACGGCGGCCCGTCAGCAAGGCCGACGGAAGGGCGAGCACGTGACAAGGAAATTGCTGCGCCGCGTTGTACTCGGATTCTTGGTATCTACCCTCGCGACATTCGTCCTCGCCGGACCGGTCTGGTCCGACACCGGCAGTGCCTCCGGTAGCGGGCCCAGCGGCGGTTCCGGTTCGGGATCCGGCAGTGCCAGCGGCTCGGCCGCGCTGCCGGTGCCCAGCTATTACGGCCTCGGCGCGCTGGCGGCGGCCGTGACACAGATCGGAAAGCCCTACCAATGGGGCGGCACGGGGCCGTTCGCCTGGGACTGCTCGGGCCTGGTCCAGTGGGCCTATCGTCAGGTCGGGGTCAACTTGCCGCGCACAACCTGGCAGCAGGCGAGGGCGGGCGTGTCGGTCCCACGCAGCGCCCTCTCGATCGGCGACGTGGTGGTGCTGAACAGCGACGGCTCACACGTCGGTATCTACGCGGGCCTCGGCCAGGTGCTCAACGCGTACGACTGGGGAGTGCCGGTCGGCTTCACGCCGCTCAAGCAGTTCGACATCTACGCCATCCGCCGCTTCTGAGCACACCGTGCAGGCGGAACACGGTGTCGCTCAACGGAAGTCGGCGTCATCCGGACCGAGTGTTGGTTGGCCGGCACGAGAACGACCCGGACCCGCCACAGGTGCGGATCGGGGCCGTATGCGTGGCGCCGCATGCGGTTCAGTCGAACTGGATGACCCCCTGGCATCCGCTGCCCGCGCTCCCGGACCACGGGGGCGACACCACCTGGAATGGGAGCGGCCCCGGCTGGTTCACGCCGAGGTCCACTCGGGTCACTGTCCAGTAGAAGGTGTCCGGCAGCGGCAGCTGGACGTCCTTGTCCGGGATCGCCAGCGCCGCCCCGGTTGTCGGGTTTCCCGCGGTCACCACGTCGAGGATGACACGCGTTCCCGCCTTCGCCTGGATGACGGTCTTGCTGCAGTTGCCGTTGGCGAAGCCCAGCTGCACTGTTTGCTGCTCGGCCGCCGCGGGGCCCGCTGCGGCCGAGATCAGGGCTATTGCGGCCCCGCCGGTCATGGCCAGGTGACGCACACAACGACTCGGAATCATGCTCACGAACGCACCTCTCTGCTCGAACAGGAACGTGGAGAAACAGCGAGCTCCGGATCGGCGACGAGAAGCAATGCGTGGTGTAACCAGCGTCGCCGATCGCAATCGGCGACAGCATAGCCGTAAGCTATAGGATGCGGCTGGGCGCGGGGGTGTCCGTCAGTTGCCGAGGTCTGCGGCGAGCTTGCGCAGCAGCGGTCCGTACTGCGGATGCGCCAGCGCCGAGGCGAATTGCGCGACCAGGTAGTCGGCCGGATTGCCGGTGTCGTACCAGCGGCCCCGGATCACCTGGCCGAACACCGGGTTGTCCGCGGCATACACGTTGATCGCGTCGGTCAGGTACACCTCGCCGGTGCGGTGCTCGTACCACGCGTCGGTCTGGATGCGCAGTTCCTCGATGATGCCGGGCGTGACCACGTAGCCGCCGATCGCGGCGAAATCCGACGGCGCGTCCTTCGGCTTCGGCTTCTCCCGCAGCCCGGTGATGCGCAGCAGACCGCTGCCGTGGTCGTCGGCCACCACCGGAACGCCGTAGCGCTGTGATTCGGCGGGGTCCATCGGCATCAGTGCGAGTACCGGGGCTCCTGTGGCTTCGTAGGCGTCGATGAGCTGCTGGGCGCGCGGTACCTCGGCGACGAACACGTCGTCCGGCCACAGCACGAGCATCGGCTCGTCGCCGAGGTTGCGGGCGGCGTTGAGCACCGGGGTGCCGTTGCCGTACGGGCCGTGCTGATCGAGGTAGGTGATGTGGCCGAGCCGGGACAGCTCACCGACCTCCTCGACCGCGTCGGCGAAGGCAGGTTTTCCGTCCGCGCGGAGCTGGGCCACCAATGCCGGGTTCGGACGGAAGTGGTCCTGGATCAATGATTTTCCGCCGCTGACCACGATGGTGATGTCGGTGATGCCCGAGGCGACCAGCTCACGGACCGTGTGCTCGATCACCGGCTGGTCGCCGACCGGCAGCATCTCTTTGGGGATGGCCTTGGTCAGCGGGAGCAGCCGGGAGCCGATACCGGCGGCCGGGATGACGGCCTTACGGATCTTCATGCGTTCGATCATCACATACCGCGGCGCGTCACAAGCTCGGTCCCCGCGGTTCGTCGGCGGTTCATCGATACTGATTAGTACATCGTTCGGTGTGTCAAAAGAGCAGATCAGGGCCATTTCGTCGAGGAAGGTGGCGGCAGGCGGCACGCTCTGGCGTGCGCTGGTTCCGACAGGGAACAAGCAGCTAGCGCACAGCCATCGGACAGCGTCGCCGCATGTCGGGATCTGTCGGTGGCCGGGCGTACATTGCTCGCCGTGAGCACCGACAAGGCGACCGCCGCCGGGATCGTCGAGCGCCTGGCCGGGCCTGTGGTCCGAGTAGGGGGCGCGTTCGGCGAGCAAGGCCGGCGCGGCGACGACAAGCTGGTCGGCCTGATCGCGGACATCATGTCGTTCGGGCGGCGCATCGCCCTGTCACGCCCCCGGATTCCCGGGTTCGGACAACATGCGGCGAAACCTCGGTGAGCGGGCAGCATCCGCCTGTGCTCGCCGACGCGGATACCGCGGCGCGGCGATGGGTTCTGCACATCGATATGGACGCGTTCTTCGCGTCGGTCGAACAGCTGACGCGACCGACGCTGCGCGGCCGTCCCGTCCTGGTCGGCGGTACCGGCGGACGCGGCGTCGTGGCCGGAGCCAGCTATGAGGCCAGGGTCTTCGGTGCCCGCTCGGCGATGCCGATGCATCAGGCGCGCAGGCTCGTCGGCGTGACCGCGGTGGTGGTGCCGCCGCGCGGCGCGGTCTACAGCGTGCTGAGCGGCCAGGTCTTCGACGCGCTGCGCAGCCGGATTCCGGTGCTGGAGACGCTGTCGTTCGACGAGGCGTTCGGCGAGCCCGCCGAGTTGGCGGGCGCAACGGTGGCGCGGGTGTACGAGTTCTGCGCGGAACTGCGCGCGTTGGTGCGCGAGCGCACCGGGCTGACCGCATCGGTCGGCGCTGGCATGGGAAAGCAGCTGGCAAAGATCGGCTCCGGGCTGGCCAAACCCGATGGGATTCGGGTGATTTCGCCGGTCGAGCAGCAGCGGTTGCTCGCCGGGCTTCCGGTGCGCAAGCTGTGGGGGATCGGGCCGGTCGCGCAGAGCAGGCTGCGCTCGTTGGGCATCGAGACCGTGGGTGCTTTTGCCGCACTGCCGGAATCGGAGGCGGTGTCGATTCTCGGCGGCAGTGTCGGCGCGGCCCTGCACCGGCTGGCGCGCGGCATCGATGACCGTCCGGTCGCCGAGCGTGCCGAGGCCAAGCAGATCAGCGCGGAGACCACCTATGAGACCGACATCGTCACCCTGGCCCAGTTGCGCCCGGCCATCGAGGACATGGCCGCCGCCGCGCACCGGCGCCTGGCCGGTGACGGACGCGCGGCCCGCACCGTGGTGCTCAAGCTGAAGAAATCCGACATGAGCGTCGTCACCCGCTCCTACACGCTGCCCTACGCGACCGAGGACTTGGCGGCTCTCGCCGCCGCCGCGCAGCGTTCGGCGCTGGACCCACAAGAGCTGGGTCCGATCCGGCTGGTCGGGGTGAGCTACGGCGGCCTGTCGACGGTCCGCCAGGAATCGTTGTTCCCGGAACTCGACCGAGGTCCAGTTGCCGAGATCGCCGAGGAGCAGCCGGAAGCCGCCGAGCCCCCGCGATTCGACGACACGGTTGGTGCGTCGCAAGCCGTCGCCGCGCCCACACTGCCGGTCAGCGTCTGGCATCCAGGCATGGACGTGACGCATCCCGAGCACGGCCACGGCTGGGTGCAGGGCGCTGGGCTCGGGGTGGTGACCGTCCGCTTCGAAACCCGTTCGACCGGACCGGGTCCCGCGCGCACCTTCGCCGCCGCCGACGCCGCGCTCGCCCGGGCCGACCCCTTGGACAGTCTGCTCTGACAAACGCCCGCGACGGCTCGACATTGCCCGGTCGGACGCGTACGTTCGCTGCCGACGACATCCGTCT
Organism: Nocardia sp. NBC_01730; assembly: GCF_035920445.1. Lineage (NCBI taxonomy): Bacteria > Bacillati > Actinomycetota > Actinomycetes > Mycobacteriales > Nocardiaceae > Nocardia > Nocardia sp. NBC_01730. The sequence goes on from NZ_CP109162.1 coordinate 8,432,569, forward strand.
GTCCCGTGTGGATCTCGGCGGTGGTTTCCGCCGCCGGGTAGCCTGGGGCCTCGTGCAGCGCCGCCGGTTCGGGTGACGGCTGCCATGGTGGAACACGACACGGACCTACTCGAACGTAAAGGACGAGCAGTTGAAGCTTCGTAAGACTGGACGCATCGCGATCGCAGGCCTTGCCATCGTCGCCGCGCTTGGCATGACCGCCTGCGGCAGCGACGACAAGGACAGCAAGCCCGCCGCCAAGACGTCGACCAGCGCCAAGGCGTCGGCGGCCGCGAGCGCGAACCTGCCGCCGGTCCCCACCGTCGCGGAGCTGAACACCGCCATGACGCGGGCACTGGACCCGTCGGTGCCCGCCTCGGAGAAGCTGGACAACGTCCAAGGCGCCGAAACCGATCCGACGCTGCCGGACCGGCTGTCGCAGGCCGTGTCCGGCGCCGACGTGAAGATCGAGGTCACCGACGTGACCTCGTTCGGCGACAGCGTGAACGCCAAGGCCAAGTTCACTCTGAACGGCCAGGACAACATTGTCGAGGTGCCGTTCGTCGCCGACAACGGCAAGTGGAAGATCCAGAAGGCATGGGCCTGCACAATGCTGACCAACCTGGGCCAGCAGTCGGCCGCCTGCGGCTGATTCGCTCGACAGGTCGGGCCGGCCGCCGGGATCTGCCCCGGTCGCCGGCCCGTCGTCGTCGCACGGCCGACCATCCGACCTCATCGCCCGCTCCGGGCGGGCACGGCTGTCGTTCCGGGCTGTCCTGATCGAAATTTCCTGTGCGACCGGGAATATGTCTTGTCCAGCCGGGCAGCGCGGCCTGGACCGATCCGAACGTGAAGCTTGCCAGCTCTGCGATCCGGGGCCGGCGGCACCGCCTACTGAATTATCCGCAGGATCGCGCACGTCGAGTTGGCGTGCGCGTAGAGGTCGCCGTCTGTGACGCCGAGGAGGCGAGCCTCCGCGCTGGCGGTGGTGGGCCCCACGTGGATCGCGGTGCCTTCGCAGCGCAGGGTTCGGGTGTCGATGCGCACAGGGCGCAGCACATGGATGCCGATCTGGACGGAGGTGGATCTCGTGGCGCCGGGCAGCCTCGTCATCACCGCGGCGGCGAGTGCCGATTCCAGCAGGGCGGTCACGAAGCCGCCGTGCACGCTGCCCATCGGATCGAGCAGGTGATCGCCCGGCTCGCCCTCGAACACCACCGTCCCGTCGCCGACCTGTACCAGCCGGAAGCCGAGCGTGCTCATGATCGGGGCCTCCGGGAACCGTCCGTCGAGCGCTTCCTGCAAGATCTCACGGCCGGTCATGTGCTCGATGTCGGGCGTCGCTTCAGGACGTGGCCGCCAGGAGTGTGTGCGGGGGTGGAGAGGTTGCGGTGCTGCCATGGGTCGACGCTACGAGTGTCGCGGAGCGAGCAAAAGCGTCGGATCCGACACGTTTGCTCTAATCCCCGACATCACGCTGGCGGAAAATAGCCGCATCGGGATCGGCCCGGCCGGCCGGTGGTGCTCGAGCGATCGGCCGGGTCGCTGTGGGAGACCGACCGGAGAGCCAGGAGCGCAGGTTTCGGAAGCGGCTGGCGCGTTCTCGCACCCGGGTGCGCGTGGTCAGGCGTTGGCCGGTGGTTGCGGGACGGCGACTGGCTTCCTGCGCACACGCCGGGCGCGCAGGAGGGCGTCGGTGGTGAAAATCGCCAGTGCGACCCAGATCAGCGCGAAACCCGTCCAGCGGGAGGCGGGCATCGGTTCGTGCGCGACGGCGACGCCCCAGACCATCTGCAGGGCGGGGGTGAGATATTGCAGCAGGCCCATGGTGGACAGCGGAACCCGTTGGGCCGCAACCGCGAACAGCAGCAGTGGCACGAGGGTGACCGGGCCGGTGGACATCATCAGTGCGGCATGTCCCGCGCTGGAACCGAATTCACTGCGCCCGGTGGCCACGAGCGCGATCACGAACGCCAGCGCGAACGGTGCGGCGACCACCCCCTCCGCGGCGATGCCGCGCAACGCGTCCAGCGGGATCACCTTCTTCACCAGGCCGTAGGTGGCGAATGAGCAGGCCAATGCCAACGCGATGACGGGAGGTCTGCCGTAGTCGATGGTGAGCACCGTCACCGCGGTCGCGCCGAGGGCCAGCGCAGCCCACTGAGCTCGTGCCAGCCGCTCGCGGAAGATCACGACGCCGAACGCGACCGTGACCAGCGGGTTGATGAAGTACCCGAGCGCGCACTCCACGACGTGTCCGGAGGTGACACCGTAGACGTACACCCCCCAGTTGAGCGCGATCGCGGTCGAAGCGACCGCAGCCAGCCGCCAGACCCGCCCGCTGATGTCGCGTAGCTCGCGTCGTCGCCCGCTCGCCGCGAGCACCGTGAGCACCACGACCAGCGTCCACAGGATTCGCTGGGCCACAACCTCGCCCGCGCGGGCGAACGCCAGCAACCCGAAGAACGCGGGGAACAGACCCCACAGGAAGAATGCGCTTGTTCCGAACGTCACACCGGGGATAGACCTGCTTTGCCGCACCATGACGAACGTAGTTGTCACGTAGCCTTGCGGTCATGTCGATTACCGTGCAGGCTTCGGGCGCCACCGGACTTACCACGGCGGAGGTCGAACAGCGGCGCCGTGACGGCCGCACCAACGACGTGCCCGATCGTGCGAGCCGCTCGGTCCGCGACATCATCCGCGCGAACGTCTTCACCCGGATCAACGCCATCCTCGGCGTCCTGTTCATCCTGGTGCTCGCGACCGGCTCGATCATCGACGGTATGTTCGGCCTGCTGATCGTCGCCAACAGCGCGGTCGGCATCATCCAGGAGATCCGCGCCAAACGCACCTTGGACCGGCTGGCCATCGTCAGTCAGGCCAAGCCGACCGTGCGCCGCGACGGCGCGGCCGTCGAGATCGCGCCGCGCGAGGTGGTACTCGACGACCTGATCGAGCTCGGCCCCGGTGACCAGATCGTCGTGGACGGCACCGTCGAGGAATCCGCGCAGCTCGAGGTGGACGAATCGCTGCTCACCGGTGAGGCCGATTCGATCGACAAGGCGGTCGGCGCCACAGTGCTGTCGGGCAGCTATGTGGTCTCCGGGTCCGGCGCCTACCGGGCAACCAAGGTCGGCAAGGACGCCTACGCGGCGCAACTGGCCGAGGAGGCGAGCAAGTTCACCCTGGTGCACTCCGAGCTGCGCACCGGCATCGACAAGATCCTGAAGTTCATCACCTACCTGCTCATTCCCGCCGGCTTGCTGAGCATCTACAACCAGCTGGTCTCCAGCAAGGAGTCGTGGCGGCCCGCGGTCACCGGCATGGTTGCCGCACTCGTGCCGATGGTGCCCGAAGGGCTGGTGCTGATGACCTCGATCGCGTTCGCGGTCGGCGTCGTGCGACTGGGTCGGCGTCAGTGCCTCGTCCAGGAGCTGCCCGCCATCGAGGGCTTGGCCCGTGTCGACGTGGTCTGCGCGGACAAGACCGGCACGCTGACCGAGAACGGGATGCGGCTGTCGGACATCAAGACGCTCGAGTCCTTCGACGACACCGAGGTCCGCACCGCGCTGGCCGCGCTGGCAGCCGACGATCCGCGTCCGAACGCCAGCGTGCAGGCGATCGCGGAGGCGCTGCCGGACGGCCCCGGCTGGCAGCGGACGGCCGTGGCGCCGTTCTCCTCGGCCAAGAAGTGGAGCGGCTGCTCCTATGGTGCGCACGGCGACTGGCTGCTCGGCGCGCCGGACGTGTTGCTCGACGCCGGCTCCGAGGATGCGCGCGTAGCCGAGGAGCTCGGTTCCTCCGGTTTGCGCATCCTGCTACTGGCTCGCGGCGACCGTCCGGTGGACGCACCGGACGCCCCGGGTGCGGTGCGGCCCGCCGCTTTGGTCGTGCTCGAGCAGAAGGTCAGGGCCGACGCCCGCGACACCCTCGAATACTTTGCGAGCCAAGATGTTTCCATCAAGGTGATCTCCGGCGACAACGCCGTGTCGGTCGGCGCGGTGGCCTCCTCGCTGGACCTGGCGGGCGGCGACCACGCCATCGATGCGCGCGAGCTGCCCGAGGACCGCGACCAGCTGGCCGACGTGCTGGCGCGCAGCACCACTTTCGGCCGGGTTCGCCCGGACCAGAAGCGCGCCATGGTTTCGGCACTGCAATCGCGCGGGCACACCGTGGCGATGACCGGTGACGGCGTGAACGACGTTCTGGCGCTGAAGGATTCCGATATCGGTGTCGCGATGGGCTCGGGCAGCCCTGCTACTCGCGCGGTCGCTCAGATCGTCCTGCTGGACAACAGATTCGCCACGCTGCCCTACGTGGTCGGCGAGGGGCGCCGGGTGATCGGCAACATCGAGCGGGTCTCGAACCTGTTCCTCACCAAGACTGTCTACTCCGTGCTGCTCGCGTTCCTGGTCGGCCTCGCTGGCGTCGGCTCACAGATCTTCGACTACGCGCCGATCGGTTATCCGTTCCTGCCGCGCCACGTCACGATCGCGGCCTGGTTCACCATCGGCATCCCGGCGTTCATCCTCTCGCTCGCGCCGAACAACGAGCGCGCCCGCACGGGGTTCGTCGCGCGCGTGATGCGACTGGCCATCCCGTCGGGCGTTGTGATCGGCGTGGCCACCTTCGTCGCCTATCTGATCGCCTACGCCGGTCCGCACGCCGGCGAGGAGCAGAAGATCCAGGCGGGCACTACCGCGCTCATCACGCTGATCATGATCGCGGTGTGGGTGCTGGCCATCGTGGCGCGGCCGTACGTGTGGTGGAAGGTCTTGTTGCTCGCGGCGTCCGTCGCGGCCTACGTCTTCCTGTTCACGGTTCCGTTCACCCGGGAGTTCTTCAAACTCGATCCCTCCAACGTCGCGTTGACGGGCGCCGCGGTGGTCTGCGGCGTGGTCGGCATCGTGCTCGTCGAGGCCGCTTGGTGGGTGAGCGCGGCCATGTTGGGGGAGCGGCGGCAACTTTTCCCGAGCTCACCGGGCGGGGCGCCCGACCAACTGGACGCCTGATTCGCGGCGCCGCGAGAACCCTTGTGCGAGGCGGTCATTCAGGGTTGGGGTACCTTCTCGACTATGGAGGTACTGCTGCACCAGATCGACGCGTTTGCCGACGCACCGTTCTCGGGCAACCCGGCCGCGGTGATGCCGCTCTTGTCGTGGCTCCCAGATGCGTTGCTGCAACATCTGGCCGAGGAGAACAACCTCGCCGAAACCGCCTTCTACACCTCGCAATTACCTCCCGAGGCGGGTGCGGCGCCTGGCGACTGGCCCGCCTTCCACCTCCGCTGGTTCACGCCGACGGTAGAGGTGGCCATGTGCGGGCACGCCACCTTGGCCTGTGCCGCCCAGATTCTGGCCGACGTGCACCCAGGGGCCGACCGGGTGAGCTTCTTCACGCGTAGCGGCTGGCTGCACGTCGACCGCACCGACGACGACGAGTTCGTCCTCGATCTGCCGGTCGTGCGCAGCATCGCGGTGCGGCCCGATCCGGCGCTCGTCGCGGCGCTCGGGGTGCGCCCGGTGCGGGCGTACTCCGGCACGGACGAGGTGATCGTCGTCGCGACCGAACAGGAGGTCCGCGCTGCCGCGCCGGTGCTCTCCGCCTTTCCGGCGCTGCCGCGCGCCGCGATCGTCACCGCCCCCGGTGATTCGGCCGACTTCGTCTCCCGGGTCTTCGCCCCGGGCGCGGGCATACCCGAAGACCCGGTGACCGGATCGGCGCATGCCCAACTGGTTCCGCTGTGGAGCGAGCACTTGGGGCGCACGGAACTGCACGCCCGACAGCTATCCCGCCGTGGCGGAACCCTGCGCTGCGAACTCGTCGACGACCGCGTCCGACTGCTCGGCCGCTGCCGCCGCTATCTCGACGGGGTCGTCACTCTGCCGGACTGACATCCGGTCCGCGTGGCCGTAGTGCTCGTTCCGTCGGCGACGACGGTCGTGGAATCGGTGGTCGTGAGACTGGTCGCACTGGAACGGATGGACGCGGAGCCGACGCCGGCATGATGGTGGCACGAGCCGCTCGCCGGGGTGCCGCGTTCTCCTGTGCCGCTTGGCTATTCGAGTTCCGGTGGCGGCGCTGAGCCGCGACGCCTTCGCGATGCTGTCCAGCACGTCACCGCCGCCCACGAGCCTGGTGGTCCCTCGGCAGGTCGGAATCACCCTGGTCGCCGATCGGAAACAGGATAGGGCTCAGCAGGTACTGTGCTCGTCCCGGCGCGGCCTCGTTGGCCAGCACGGGTGCGATGACCGCGCGCATACCCTCGATCAGCGCGTCGACCTCGTCCGTGCGGAGCCAGACCGCGTGCTGCCGGTACCCGACCAGGTCGCGGAAGGGTTCGGCGTCGTCGCGGTCCAGTAGGCCTGCGTTTGGCGCCGGACACCGGCACGGGGTGGCAGCCTCCGCCCTACGCCGACCCGAGTGCTTTTGCCGAGCATGACGTCACTGTCGGTTCCGGCGCACTCGCGGTCGCGGGAACGATGAGCCTTCCGCGGCATCGCGACGCCGTGCCCGCGGTCGTCCTACTCAGCGGAGGAGGGCCGTTCGACCGCGACGAGACCAGCGGTCCGAACAAGCCGATCAAGGACATCGCCTGGGGGCTGGCCTCCCTCGGCATTGCGACGCTGCGGTTCGACAAGGTGACCTGGACGCGCCACGGGGTGGCCGGCGATCCCGGATTCACCATGACCGAGGAGTATGTGCCGCACGCGATGTCGGCGATCCGCCTGCTGCGCGAGCGGCCGGAGGTGGATGCCGGGCGCGTCTTCGTCCTCGGCCACAGCATGGGTGGCAAGGTCGCGCCGCGCGTCGCGGCCGCCGAACCGGCCGTCGCCGGGCTGGTGATCATGGCGGGCGACGCCCAGCCGATGCACCATGAGGCGGTGCGCGTCACCCGGTATCTCGCGTCCCTCGATCCGAGCCCGCAGGCCGCGGCCAGGGCGGCGGCAATGGCTCGCCTGGCCGCGGTGGTGGACCGCCCCGGGCTTTCGCCGGCGACGCCGCGCGCCGAGCTGCCGCTCGGCCTCTCCGGCGGGTACTGGCTGGATCTGCTCGGCTACCAACCGGTTTCGACGGCCGCCGCGCTGCCGACACCGCTGCTGCTGCTCCAGGGTGGGCGCGACTACCAGGTGACGCTCGCCGACGACTTCGCTCGCTGGAGGTCCGGGCTCACCGACCACCCCGACGTAACCTTCCGGGTGTACCCGGACGACGACCATCTGTTCTTCCCCGGGACCGGTCCGCCCACGCCCGCGGACTACGAAGCAGCGCAGCACGTCGACCCAGCGGTGCTCACCGACGTCGCGGAGTGCCTGATGAGGCGCTGAGAGGCCGGCGCGTCACCGGTCCGGGACCGGCCCGTCGTCGGGGCCGGGCAGCACCACGTCGAGGTAGTCGGGCAGGAGCGGGACCACCGCGAAACGGCCTGCCAGCGCGTCGGCGGGAAGTGCCTGGACGGCGCGGATGCCATTCTGGGAGGCGAGGTTTCGCAGCGCCGTCAGCGGCCCGCGGGCGACGAGGCCGACCACGCACGCACAGCCTGCGCGTAGCCGTGCGGCGGAGACGCCGACTATGCGGCCGGAGCGGTTGTCGGAAGGACGCGGGAGCAGCCAGGCCGCGTACCCTGCCGAATCCACGGCCGCGCCGACGTCTTCCGGGACGGGCACGGCGACGAGGGGTGTCTGGACCCGGGGAATCGGCACCCGATACAGCACCTGCGCGACGCGCAGGCCAACGGTGTAGTCCGGAATCCGTTCCGGCCCCAAGGGTTCGGTGAACGACAGCAGTGCCCAGTGCTGATCGCCGTCGGATCCGGTCAGCGAATCCCGCGCCCGCGCGAGGTAGTCCGCCACCTGCTCACCTCGGTCCGGCCCGAGCCGGTCGGTGAACACCCCGGCCTTGCGCGGCGGATTCAGCACACCGAGCGCGACGATCAGCACGACCAGCGCGACGGCCGCCGCGGCGAGGGCGATGCCACGCCGCGGCAGCGCGCGCCGGTCAGGCATTGCGCAGGACGTCCAAGGCGTGCCGCAGGTCGTCCGGGTACTCGCTGGTGATCTCCAGATAGCGGCCGTCCGCGGGATGCTGGAATCCCAGCGAGCGGGCGTGCAGCCATTGCCGTTCCAGCCCGAGCCGCTGGGCAAGGCGCGGGTCAGCACCGTAGGTGAGGTCGCCACAGCAAGGATGGCGGATCGCGGAGAAATGCACCCGGATCTGATGGGTGCGGCCGGTCTCCAGGTGGACGTCGAGCAGGCTCGCCGACTGGAACGCCTCAACCGTGTCGTAGTGCGTGATACTCGGGCGGCCGTCGGCGGTGACCGCGAACTTCCAGTCGTTGCCGCGGGCCCGGCCGATCGGGGCGTCGATGGTGCCGCTGCTCGGATCCGGATGTCCCTGCACCAGCGCGTGATACCGCTTGTCGATGGTGCGCTGCTTGAACGCGCGCTTGAGCACCGTGTACGCGTGCTCGGACTGCGCGACCACCATCACCCCGGAGGTGCCGACGTCGAGGCGGTGCACGATGCCCTGCCGCTCATGGGCGCCCGAGGTGGAGATGCGGTATCCGGCCGCGGCCAGCCCGCCAACCACGGTCGGCCCGCTCCAGCCGACACCGGTGTGCGCGGCTACGCCGACCGGCTTGTCCACCGCGACGATGTCGTCGTCGGCGTAGAGGATCTTCATGCCCTCCACCGGTTCGGCCTCGATCGTCAACTCCCGCTCGGGTTCCGGGAACATCACCTCGAGCCATGCGCCCGCCGCGAGCCGGTCGGACTTGCCCGCGGCCACGCCGTCGAGCTGCACCGAGCCTTCTTCGGCGAGCGTCGCCACAGCGGTGCGGGACAGGCCGAGCAGCCGGGACAGTCCCGCGTCGACGCGCATACCGTCGAGCCCGTCGGGCACCGGCATGGTTCTGGTCTCCCTCATGCCGCGCTCTCCCCGCCGCTGTGCTCGGCGCCGCGGCCGACCCGGGTCCCGTTCGGCTCGAAACCGAACACGGTGAGCACCACGAGCAGGATCGCGCCGCACACGATCGAGGAGTCGGCCACGTTGAATACCGGCCACCAGCCGATCGCGACGAAGTCGACCACGTGCCCCTGCAGCGGGCCGGGCGCGCGGAACAGCCGGTCCACCAAATTGCCGAGCGCGCCGCCGAGCACCATGCCGAGGCCGATCGCCCACCACAGCGAGCGCAGGGTGCGGCCGATGCGGACCACCCCGATCACGACGGCGGCGGCGACCAGGGTCAGCAGCCAGGTCATGCCCGTCGCCATGGAAAAGGCCGCGCCGGGATTGCGTACCAGGCTCAGTCGCGCGAAGTCGCCGATGATCGGTACCGGATCGCCCGGCGTCAGCTTCGCGACCGCGACGGTCTTGGTGAGCAGATCCAGGCCGAGCAGGACCGCGGCGATGACGAGCAAGGTCCGCAGGCGCTGCGGCGAAATCGCTGGGGTCGTCGGATCAGCGGTGTTTGCTGGGCTCTCCTCGGGCGGCGGGTCATCACTCACGACGACTATCATCTCTCGAGCGCGATCCGGGCCGGTGCGCGAGTCCGATTGCCGCGCTTCTCCGGGCGGTTCGTGGTCGCGCGCGGCGCGCGGACCAGATGTCCCAGCTGACACTCAGGAAGCGGTCGTACGCTGTTGCTCGTGACGGTGTTGTCTCCCCCCCGGATCGCGCGTTCGGGTGTGCTTCTCATGGTGTTCGCGCTCGGGCTCTCCGCGTTCGGTGTCGGTTGCGGCGATGGCGCCGAATCGCGCAGCGAGACCGAAGGCACCGAGCCGCTGGGGATCGGCAAGGAAGTGACCGTGCCGATTCCGGCCGCGGTGACCACAGTCCTCTCCACGGGAGAGGAGCCGCGCTCGCTGCTGCGCCCGGACTACCCGGCGGGCACCGTGCAGCGGGTGACGTTGCACACCGCGCACCGGATCGAACAGCAGATCAACGAGCAGCCGATGCGCGACTTCTCGACGCCCGCGCTGACCATCCCGATGACCGCGCAGACCACCACCGAGGGCATCGATCTGACCCTCGGCACCGTCACCTCCCCGGACCCGACGCTGGCCAAGGCGCTCACCAACATCGGCGGCTCGCACGCGGGCTTCGACCTCAGCGATCTCGGGGCGATCACCGCGCTGCGGCTCGAGCCGTCGCCGGATACCTCCAACACCGCACGCTCTGCCCTGGAGCAGGCTTTCTATCAGGCGGTCTACCGCTCGATCGCGTTCCCCGACCAGCCGGTCGGCGAGGGCGCGGTGTGGACGGTGCGTCAAGAGGTCACCGGCGGCGTCACGCTCGACCAGGTGACCACCGCTACGCTGACCAAGCGTGACGGCGAACGGCTCACCATCGAGCTGAACGTCACCCAGAAGCCGAAGTCTCCGGCGTGGAACCTGCCCAACAACGCGGGAACCCTGGACATCCGGGACTACGTCATGCAGGGCGCCGGCACCATCACGGTCGACCTCGGCTTGCCGCTTCCGGTATCGGGGTCCATCACCGTCGGCGGCCACCAGGCCTATCGCGATCCGCGCAGCGACAGCATGTTGCAGCAGACGATCGATACGCAGGTGTCGTGGACCGAGTGATCCGGGTGTGCGGCCTGCTGCTCGCGGCCGCGTCCATCGCGCTCGCCGCGGGATGCGGGTCCGCGGAGCCCGCCGCACCCGAACCGGCCGAGCTGCCGCCGCTGGGCCCCGCGGTCGCCGCGGCCCCGGTGACCGCGGTACCCGAATCCGACCCGGAGCGGTTGCGGGGCCTGCTGCTCGGCGGTGCGAACCTGCCGCCGAATTTCACTGCCTTGCCGCCGCGCGCCGACGTGCCCGAGGGCGCAGGCGACGCCGCTTCTGCACCGACGAATCCGGCGGAGTGCGCGAAAGTGCTCACCCCGCTGGCCACACTGCGTCCTGGCGCGCTCGCCCAGGCGTCCATTCAATACGCGGGGCCTAATTTCTCGAGTATCGATATCGATGCGGCGAGTTATCCGAGCGAGGCACTGGCCGAGGTGTTTTCGGACGTGCAGGCGATGCTGCGCCGCTGCACGCACTATTCCGGAGCGGACGCCACCGACATCCCGGTGGATTATCAGGTCGGCGGGCTCGCTCAGCCGCCCGCGGGCGACGCGGCCACCGCCTTCCAGGTGCGCACGAGCAGCGACGGCATGATGCTCAGCTCATCGGTGGCGATCGTGCAGGTCGGCGGCACGCTGGCGCAGGTCGCGGTGACCGCGACGGAGCCGGTGGACCCCGGCGTGCTCAGCGACCTCACAACCGCCCAGGTGCGTCGGCTGCAGGGTGTCGCAGGGCCCTGATTCCGACGATCCTGCCTACTGCGCGGGTGCCGAGAATAAGCTCGACATGGTCCGACACAACGCCTCGAGCGGAGGTTCCCATGTCTGATGTTAAACCCGTTCCCGACGGATATCCGGTGGTTTCGCCGGGACTCGCGATCGACGGTGCGGCGGCCGCGATCGATTTTTACAAGAACATATTCGGCGCCACCGAGCGAATGCGCATGCCGGGCCCGGACGGCAAGATCGCGCATTGCGAGCTGATGTTCGGCAATTCCGTCGTCATGCTCGGCGACCCGGCCCCCGATATGGGCTTCTTGGACCCGAAGACGGTCGGTGGCACTCCCGTCAACCTCTACGTGTACGTCGAGGACGCCGACGCCGCCTTCGCCGCGGCGCTGGCCGCGGGCGCCAGCGAACTCACGCCGATGACCACCCAGTTCTACGGCGATCGCAGCGGCGCCTTCGAGGACCCGTGGGGGCACCGCTGGACCGTGGCCACGCACGTCGAGGACGTGCCGCCCGACGAGATGGACCGGCGGATGACCGAGCTGTTCGGCTGAGCCGGTTCCTCGTTCCTCTGGGGCATCCGGCGACAATCGAAACCGAAACACTGCGCACTTCGGGAGAATCGCCACTGCCACCGACCCATGCCATGGAAGTGACATGCGCCACCTACGGTTTCGCGCGAAAGCCGCCGAACTGATATAGGTCGTACGGAAACCGGCGTCCTGTTAACGGATCGATCACACCCTGCGATTTACCTACCGATTGGCCAGATCCGCAATCGATCGGCACATTCCGCGATGGAGGTTTCCTCATGCTTGTCAATTTTCTGAACCGGCTGGTCAACACCTTGGGTGACGAGGGTTATCCGGATGCTGGGGCGTCGGGTTTCAAGGCCGTTGCGCCTGATGAAGACGAGGCCTTGCTCCGAAAGGAATCGGAGTTCCAAAAGAACTTACTGACCAGGACCACCGCCCGCGTGATCATTGGCTTGTAACGGACTACCACGACCGGCGATTTCGTTACCGATTAGTCACACAGGCAATAATCGGTCGGCATACGCCGCCACGGAGGTTTGGAATGCTCACCTATGCTCTGAATTGCCTGTGGGGCAACGTTTTCTCTGGTAGATCCGGCTATCGGGCCGCGACTGGCGCCCTGCCGTTCGGCAGCTGACCGTCACCGAGTCCGCAGCAGGAGTGGTTGAACCCAGAGTCGGTGGTATCCGTGTAAACGCAGGGCCCAACTCGTGCTGTGTCTCGCACAAGAGGTGCCCGCGGTGAAAACTTGCCGTCAATACGGAATTCGCGCAGATATCGAACGGATCGACAATCCAGATGCACCGCCTGGGTGCGACAGGATAAAACCGTCGGCCACTGGAACGTCGCGGCAGCGGCGTCCCGTCCCGCAGTGCGGGTAATAATCTGTCTTCTGCAACCGCTACCGAAATATCGTCATGGCCGGACTGTGTCTCGATATTTCAGCGAGTCCATAGCATCCTGCGAATTCGGTCACCGGTGCTCCGAAATTCCCGAATGCGGCGCGGTGTCGAAGCCCAGGACCGTGTGTGGTAATCCGACCGCGTAGCGCAGCTGGGCGGACACCGCTTCACGGACAAGTCCGCCACCAGGTGCGATCCCAGGAGCTGAGATCGCGCGCCGAAGTTCGACCTGTTCGATCTCGGGCAGGCCAACCATTGAGGGGATCGGCGTTGGTTCGATCTTCCCCAGCTCCTCTGGTGGGCATATGCCTTGCGCGACACGCGGGCCAGGACTCCCTTCGTGCGGTAGAAAGCAACGCGAGAGACAAGGAGGCGAACGTGGGAAAGATCGTCGAAAGCACCAATGTGTCCCTCGACGGGCTCATGGACAACATGCGGGACTGGCATTTCGACTACTTCAAAGAGGGCGCGATGGACTTCGCTGGCGCCCAGCTGAAAGCGGCCGACGCGCTGCTGATGGGCCGCAAGACCTACGAGAATTTCGCCTCGGCGTGGCCGCAGCGCACCGGCGACTGGTTCTCCGACAAGTTCAACACCATGCGGAAATACGTGGTGTCGAGCACGCTGACCGATCCGGAATGGACCAACACCGTCGTGCTCGGCGCGGACATTCCCGCCGAGGTCGCCCGCATCAAGGCCGAAACCCAGGGCGATATCCTGATGTACGGGCACGGGCCGGTGGCCCGTCTGCTCCTGGAACACGGCCTGCTCGACGAGATCCGCCTCTGGATCCACCCCATCTTCGCGGGTCGTGCCGAACCCGACCACCTGATCTACCGTGACACCGGCAAGACCCCGCTGCGGCTGCTGGATACCACCGTTCTGGAGACCGGCATCATCATCGCCACCTACGGTCCAGTGCCGACGGACTGAGCCATGGCCGAACGGCGGACCCGGGCCCCTCATCTGGTGGCCGGGTCCGCCGTTCTCCCCGGTTACCCGCGGGCGATCGCTTCGAAGACGCTGGGGTCGACCAGGGTCGAGGTGTCGCCGAGTTCGCGTCCTTCGGCGATGTCGCGTAGTAGGCGGCGCATGATTTTGCCGCTGCGGGTTTTGGGGAGTTCGGGGACGATGTGGATTTCTCTGGGTCGCGCGATCGGGCTGATTTCTTGGGATACCTCTGCTTTGAGTTCGTCGATCAGGTCGGTTCCGGTGTTGTCGGTTTCGGCGGTGAGGATGACGAAGGCGACGATGCCTTGGCCGGTGGTGGCGTCGGTGGCGCCGACGACCGCGGCTTCGGCGACGCCGTGGTGTCCGACGAGCGCGGATTCGACTTCGGCGGTGGAGATGCGGTGGCCGGAGACGTTCATGACGTCATCGACACGGCCGAGTATCCACAGGTCACCGTCGGTGTCGAGGGTGGCGCCGTCGCCGGCGAAGTACCAGCCGTGTTCGGCGAAGCGTGTCCAGTAGGTTTCGCGGAAGCGTTCGGTATCGCCCCAGATACCACGCAGCATGGCAGGCCATGGCTGATCGAGCACGAGGTAGCCGACGACCGCGGAGCGGTCCGAGGAATCGGCCTCGGTATGGGGTTGGTGTACCGGTTGGCCGTCCTCGTCGACCACTTGTGCGGAGATCCCGGGTAGCGGGGTCATCGCGGCGCCGGGTTTGGTGGCGGTGACCCCGGGTAGCGGGGAGATCATGATGGCGCCGGTTTCGGTTTGCCACCAGGTGTCCACGATCGGGGTGCGGTTACCGCCGATCACCTCGCGGTACCAGCGCCAGGCTTCGGGGTTGATCGGTTCGCCGACGGATCCGAGTAGCCGGATGCTGGACAGGTCGTGCGCGGCGGGGATCTGCTTACCCCATTTCATGAAGGTGCGTACCAGGGTCGGTGCGGTGTAGTAGATGGTGACGCCGTATTTTTCGATGATTTCGAAGTGTCGGTGCTCGTTCGGCGAGTTGGGGGTGCCTTCGTAGACGACCTGGGTAGCGCGGTTGGACAGGGGCCCGTAGACGATATAGCTGTGTCCGGTGACCCAGCCGATGTCGGCGGTGCACCAGTAGATGTCTTGTCCGGGTTTGTGGTCGAAGACGGTGTGGTGGGTGTAGGAGGTTTGGGTGAGGTAGCCGCCGCTGGTGTGCAGGATGCCTTTGGGTTTTCCGGTGGTACCGGAGGTGTAGAGGATGAACAGGGGGTGTTCGGCGTCGAAGGGCTGGGCCTGGTGTTCGGGGGCGGCTCGCCCGACGGTGTCGTGCCACCACAGGTCGCGGCCCTCGGTCCAGGGCACTTCGATCCCGGTGCGGCGCACCACCAGCACATGCTCGACACTGCAGGGCGCATCACCATGGGCCGATAGCGCTTCGTCGACGGCCGCCTTCAGCGGTACGGGCTTGCCGCGGCGCCACTGCCCGTCGGTAGTGATGATCAACCGGGCACCGGCGTCGTCGACACGCTGTCGAAGGGCGGTGGGGGAGAATCCGGCGAACACGACCGAGTGGGTAAGGCCCAGCCGGGCACAGGCGAGCATAGCGACGATGGCCTCGGGCACCATCGGCATGTATATGGCGACCCGGTCGCCTGCCCGCAACCCGAGTTCGGTCAAACAGTTGGCCGCCCGGCACACCTCGGCGAGCAGTTCTGTGTAGGTGATGGCGCGGGAGTCGCCGGGTTCGCCTTCCCAATGGATGGCGACTTGGTCGCCGTACCCGTCCAGGACATGCCGGTCCACACAGTTGTAGGCGACGTTGAGCGTGCCGCCGACGAACCACTTCGCCACCGGCGCGGCACTCCAGTCCAGCACCCGATCGAACGGGCGATGCCACTGCAGCCGATCGGCCTGCTCACCCCAGAAGTCCAGCCGATCGGCTTGCGCCCGGTCGTACCACGTCGCGTCGGCGTTGGCGTCGGCGGCGAAGTCCGCGCTGGGCGGATACGCGGTGGGGGAAGTGTCGCGGTCATCGGTGGTAGCGCGGGTCACACGAATCTCCTAACGAAAGAGCGAGGGGGACAAGGAATACCGGACAGCTGTCAATGCACCACCGCCTTCTCGGCGCCCACGCCGGTGAGCGCGCGAACCTCCATCTCGGCGGCCTTGCCGGAGTCCTCGGACCTGCCTCCGGCGAAAGTCCCGACGATGCCGAGCACGAATGCCAGCGGGATGGACACGATCCCCGGGTTCGACAGCGGGAACCAGTCGAAATCCGACCCGGGCAGCATCGAGGACTTGGTGCCGGAGACCGCGGGGGAGAACACGATCAGCACGATGGTGGAGAGGAGCCCGCCATACATGCTCCACAGCGCACCGGTGGTGTTGAACCGCCGCCAGAACAGCGAGTACAGAATGGTCGGCAGGTTCGCGGACGCGGCAACCGCGAACGCGAGCGCCACCAGGAAGGCCACGTTCTGCCCGTTGGCGAGGATGCCAAGGGCGATGGCCAGCACGCCGATCACCACGGCTGTGATCCGCGAGACCCGAACCTGTTCGCGCTCACCGGCTTTGCCTCGCTTGATGACGTTGGCGTAGATGTCATGCGCGAACGACGCCGACGCGGTGATGGTGAGGCCGGCGACCACCGCGAGGATGGTGGCGAAGGCGACCGCGGAGATCACGCCGAGCAGCACGACGCCGCCGAGTTCGAACGCCAGCAGCGGTGCCGCCGAATTCTGCCCGCCCGCGGCGGCCAGGATGCGGTCCGGGCCGACGATCGCGGCCGCTCCATAGCCGAGCACCAGGGTGAACAGGTAGAACGCGCCGATCAGTGCGATCGCCCACACTACTGATCGGCGCGCCTCCTTGGCGGTGGGCACGGTGTAGAACCGCATCAGCACGTGCGGCAGACCCGCCGTGCCCAGCACCAGCGCCAGCCCGAGCGAGACGAAGTTCAGCTTCGAGGTCTCGCTGCCGCCGTACTGCGCTCCCGGCGCGAGCACGTCGCGGGCGGCGACGCCCTTGTTCGTCGAGCCGGACACCGCGTCCTGTGCGGAGCCGAGGATGTCCGAGAAGTTGAACCCGAACTTGGCGAACACCAGCACCGTCATCAGCGCGGCGCCGACGATCAGCAGCACCGCCTTGATGATCTGTACCCATGTGGTGCCCTTCATGCCGCCGACCAGCACGTACACGATCATCAGAAGGCCGACTACGGCGATCACGATGGATTGCCCTGTCTTGTCGGAGATGTCCAGCAGCAGCGCGACCAGCCCGCCGGCGCCCGCCATCTGCGCGAGCAGATAGAACAGCGATACCGCCAGCGTGGTCAGGGCGGCCGCGGTGCGCACCGGGCCCTCCTTCAGCCGGAAGCTCAGCACGTCCGCCATGGTGAATTTGCCGGTGTTCCTGAGCATCTCGGCGACGAGCAGCAGAGCGACCAGCCATGCGACCAGGAAACCGATGGAGTAGAGGAACCCGTCGTAGCCGTAGACCGCGATGGCGCCCGCGATGCCGAGAAAGCTCGCGGCCGAAAGGTAGTCGCCCGCGATGGCGATGCCGTTCTGCGGTCCGGAGAAGCCGCGCCCTCCGGTGAAGTAGTCGGCGGCGGTGGCGTTGTTGCGGCTGGCCCGGATCACCACGACCATGGTGATCGCGACGAAGGCGCCGAAGATGGCGATATTGGCGACCGGGTTGCCGACCGTCGCCGTCGCCGCGTAGATGTGCACGGTGTTCATGCCCGATCCCCCTCGAGGTAGCCACGGATGGCTGCCGCGCGCGGATCCAGTTCCCGATTGGCGAACCGGACGTACAGCGCGGTGATGGCGAAGGTGGACACGAATTGGCCGAGCCCGAGTAGCAATCCGACGTTGATGTCGCCGACCACCGCGTGCGACATCAGGTCGTGCGCGTAGGCGCCGAGCAGTACGTAGCCGAGGTACCAGAGCAGGAACAATACGGTCATCGGAAACACGAAGCGGCGCAGGCGCGTTCGCAGTTCTTGGAACTGGGGACTGGCCTGGACTTCGGCGAAGGCTGCGGCGCCCGGCGCCCGCCGTGCGGCGGTGTCGTCGAGATCGATACTGGTCATGATGGTCCTAGCGTGTGACATGGCTTACGTCTTCAGGACGGTAGCCAGCTACGCCCATAGACCGGAATATGTGGTGTGAGTCACTCTGTGAAGGTGGCCGAATCTGCGGTGAGCGGTCGATGCGGCGCGACGAACGGTTCCAGCGCGGGCCGTGCTCGGCGGGTGCCTGGAAAGGGCGGCGTGGTCGGTCAGTCGGAGTGCAGGCCGCGCTCGCGGTCGGCGCCCATTCCCAGGCGCTCCGGCGCGTGCATCCGGACAAAGATGTGGCCGACGCTTCTGCTGTCGAGCCCGCGGGTGAACTTGCTGACCAGCACCATGGCGGCGAACGCCGCGGGAACGCTGATCGCCGCCGGGTAGCCGAGCATCGCCGATGGCCATCCGCCCGCCACCTCGTCCGACAGCCCGCCGGTGACCGAGACGACCGTCGCCGCGCCCGCCGCGAGACCACCCGCGACGAGACCGGCGGCCGCGCCTGTCGCGGTCAGCCCGCGCCACCAGATACCGAGCGCCAGCAGCGGGCACAGTGTCGACGCGGCCACCGCGAACGCCAGGCCCACGGTGCGCGACAGATCCAGCGATACGACGGTCAGCGACAACGCGAGCGGCACAGCACCGGCGACCAGCGCCGCCGTGCGGAAGTCGCGAATCCGCCCACGCAGCATGTCGGTACTGAGCACGCCCGCGATGCTCACCAGCAGTCCCGACGAGGTGGACAGGAACGCCGCGATCGCACCCGCCGCCACCAGCGCCGCGAGCAGTTGTCCCGGCAGCCCGCCGAGCACCGACCCCGGCAGCAACACCACCGCAGCGTCGGAGGTCCCGGTGATCAGTAGCTGCGGCACGTACAGCCGCGCGAAGACGCCCAGCAGCACCGGAAACAGGTAGAACAGCCCGACCAGGCCGATCACCGCGAGCGCTGTCGCTCGGGCGGTCCTTCCGTCGGGGTTGGTGTAGAAGCGCACCAGCACATGCGGCAGACCCATGGTGCCGAGGAACGTGGCGAGGATCAGCGAGTACACCTGGTAGGTCGGATGCGGCCCGCCGAGGCCGCCGCCCGGCGCCAGCCAGCCCGCGCCGTCCGCGGGAGCGCCCGCGACGACCGGCACCGCGGCTCCCGCGTCCAGCACCAGCCGCGTGCCCCCCGCCAGTTCGTGCGCACCCGCCGTCAGCTGGACCGGACCGTCGACCGTGTGGTCGTCGAGGGTACCCGTGATCGAAACCTCCTGCGGCGCACCGACCTGCACCACCACGTCGGTGGTCACGTCGACCACGGTGCGTTCGGCCACCACAGGGGGGGCGGGCGCGCCGAGCGCACGGTCCTCGACAAAGAAGTGCCCGAGCAGCACCAGCGCCGGAATCGCCACCGCGGTCAGCTTCAACCAGTACTGGAAAGCCTGGACCAGCGTGATCGACCGCATCCCGCCCCCGACCACGTTCGCGATCACGATCCCGCCTACCGTCGCCGTGCCCACCCAGCCTGGGACGCCGAGCAAAAAGTGCAGCGTCAATCCCGCCCCCTGGAACTGCGGGATCAGATACACCGCGCACACCAGCACGACGACGGTCGCGGCCAGCCTGCGCAAGCGCAGTGAGCCCAAGCGGAATTCGGCGAAGTCGGGCACCGTGTACGCGCCCGAGCGCCGCAGCGGGGCCGCGACGAACAACAGCAGCGCGAGATATCCGGCGGTGAAGCCCACCGGGTACCACAGCGCGTCCGCGCCGTACTTGGCGATCAACCCGGCGACACCGAGAAACGAAGCAGCCGAAAGGTATTCGCCGGAAATAGCGGCGGCGTTCCAGCGCGGTCCCACGCTGCGGGAGGCGACCAGGAAGTCGGAGGTGGTGCGGGCGAGGCGTACTCCATACGCGCCGATCGCGACCGTGGCCAGCGCCGCGAGCACCAACGCGGCCACCGTCAGCGCGGGGGCGGGTCCGGGGGTCACGCCGAACCCCGGCGCGACGCGGCCCGCACCGAAACGGATTGGGGGATCCGGGCAGATTCCGTGCCGGTGCGGCCGCGGAGGTATCCGGTGGTTCGTGTCGGCGGCATCGTGTGGACGGTTCGGTACGAGCGCATGTCAATCCTCGGCCAGCTCGAGGAAATCCTGCTCGTTGCGCTCGGCTTGGCGCACATACGATCGGCCGATCAGAAACAGCAGCGGGTACACAGCGCCGCCGAGTAGTAGCCATGGCAACCGCACTCCGAGCACCACCACCGATCCGACCGGGCCGATCTCGAACAGCACCGGTAGCGCGCACAACACGGCGACCGTCACAAGGCCGAGCCGCAGTGCGAGCCCGAGCTGTGCGCGGATCAGGCCACCGATGAGCGCCTCACCGATCCCGGTCTGCTCGGCCACCTCCACCCTGGTGCGCACTCGCCGAGCCCCGCGCCGCTGCGAAAGCACGACGCGCTGCCGTGCCGGACGCTGCGGCCCGGTCACTGGTTGCCCCACCTTTGCCGGGGGTCGTGCACCAGCCGCTGTTTCAATTCACGCACCTGTCTGCGGCTGACCGGCAATTCGACCGCCGCCGCGTCGCCCTCGGCACGAAGGCACACGACGGTCCCGCTGCCGACTGTGCGCATCCCGGTCACCAGCCGCAGCGCGACCAGATACGACCGGTGCACCCGGAGAAACCCCGCGTTCTGCCATCGGGATTCCAATGCCGACAACGGAATCCGCACCAGATGGGAGCCGCCGCTGGTGTGCAGCCTGGCGTAGTCCCCGTCCGCCTCTACCCAGCTCACGGTCGAGCGCGGCACCAGCGTGGTCACCCCGCCCAGTTCGACGGGAATGACCTCGCTCGGATCGGACTGCGCTTCCCCGGTGGGATGGTGTGACGCGCTGCGCGCAATGGCGATCCGCCGTACCGCTGCGGCGAGCCGCGCCTCGCGCAGCGGCTTGAGCAGATAGTCCGCGGCGCCGAGGTCGAACGCCGCGATCGCGCGATCGTCGTGCGCGGTCACGAACACCACCGCGGGCGGATTCGCGAACTCCGACAGGATCCCGGCCAGCTCCATACCGTCGAGCCCGGGCATATTGATGTCCAGGAACACGGCGTCGACCGGATGCACCCGTAGCACCCGGAGCGCGCTCGTCGCGTCGCCCGCCGCGTGGATCGCGCTGATCTCGGATCGCGCGCGCAGCAGATACACCAGCTCGTCGAGAGCGGGTTTCTCGTCGTCCACGGCGAGCACGCGCAGCGCGCCCGTCGAGTTGCCGGTCGCGCGGGTCACAGTCGGTCCATCGTAGGCGTTGGGTTTCCGGCCGTGGCGCGGGTATCCATGCCACGACCCGCCGCTTCCTGGGGGTGCACGGGACTCATGCCCGGATGCCCGCGCGGAATTTGGGGACGCGGAGGCTGACTTTCGTGCCCGCACCGGGCGCGGTTTCGACGACCAGGCCGTAGTCGTTGCCGAACGCCGCGCGCAGCCGGTCGTCGACGTTGGCCAGCCCGACGTGCGCGGACTCGCCAGACTGTGCCGTGCCCGTCGCGGCGTCGAGCGCGCCGGAGCGCAGCAGGTCCGGGTCCATGCCGACGCCATCGTCCTCGACGCTGATCACGCAGTCGGTGCCTGCGTCGGCGGCGACGATACTGACGGTACCGCCGCCCTGCACCGTACCGGCCAACCCGTGCCGTACCGCGTTCTCCACCAGCGGCTGCAGCGCGAGGAAGGGCAGGACGACGCCGAGCACCTCCGGCGCGATCCGCAGGCGCACCTCGAGCGCGTCGCCGAAGCGGGCCCGCTCGAGTGCCAGGTACCGCTCGATATTGCGCAGTTCGTCGGCCAGTACGGTGAATTCGCCCGCGGCGCGGAAGGAGTACCTGGTGAAGTCGGCGAACTCGAGGATCAGCTCGCGGGCCCGCGTCGGGTCGGTGCGGACAAATGAGGCGATGGTGTTCAGCGCGTTGTAGATGAAATGCGGGCTGATCTGGGCGCGCAGCGCGCGCACCTCGGCGCGGTCGAGCCGGGCCCGCGACGCGTCCAGCTCGGCCAGTTCGAGCTGGCCGCAGGCATACCGCGCCACCTCGGCGACCGCGCCGAGCCAGCCGGGACCGGGTTGTCCGCTGGTCACCACGCCGAGCACCCCGGCAACCCCGGTGGACTCGATCAGCAGCGGCTGCGCGATCAGGGTGCGTCCGGCGTGCTCGCCGCGCCCGGGCCCGGCTATCAGCACCGGCCGTTCACCGGCGACGGCCCGCTCGGCGGCTTCGGTGAAGTACTCCGCCAGCTCGGCGTGCGGTCCTTCCCAGGCCAGCAGCGTGCCGTCGGCGTCGGCCATGGCGAGTGCCTCGGCGCCGGTGAGTGCCCGTAGATGCGGCGCAGCCTCACGCGCCGATTCCCCCGTGAGCCCGCGCCGCAGCGGGACCGCCGCGAGTGACGCGGTGTGCAGCGCCGAATGTACCGCCCGCTCGGCAGGCGTCGTCACCACCCGACGGGTGCGCAGCCAGATCAGCAGCGCACCGGCGATCAGCGCCGCGGCGACTACGACGGCGAGCGCGGTGGTCATCGCGGGCACTGGCGGAGGGAGTCCATGCGCCGATTATCGCGGTAGCGGACCCGCGTGCCGTGCGGTGTCGGGTTCCGCCGCGCGGAGCGGGCGGCGGAACCCGGACGCCGCCGACCGCTACGGACGCGGTTCGTTATGGAGTGGGCTAGCCCTGGTAGGGCGGCACAGTGAACTCGATTGGGCCCAGCTCGGGCACATGCACCGCGCCGATGGTGGCGGTCGCGGTGAACCGGCCGGGGCCGGGCGCGAACAGCGCGGAGTGCCCGCTGTTGCCCCAGTATCCCGGCCCCTGCGCAGTCACAGCGAACGCGCCCGTCGCACCGGTGTCGACGTTGCGCCAGTTCAGCGTGATCGGCAGGGTGCACGGCCCGACGCCGACCAGCGTCGAGCTCACGGTGAACGCCGCTTGGTTCGGGTAGGCATTGCCGTTGATCGAGGCGTCGACCTGCCCCACACAGGGTCCCTGGGCGAGGGTATAGATGGTGGCGAACTTACCCTCCGGGGCCGCCGCGACGGGCGCGGCCGTCGCGAGCAGGGCCGCGAAGGCCGTAGCGGAAAGTACGAACAGTGCTTTCGTCGAATTCATGGACACCTCCACAAGTTTGGGGACATCAGCGTCTGTCATGCCATGCGTCCATCCCCGCACAACGCGCCCGACACCGTCGTCGGGGAGGGAGACCGAGCCTACAGTCGTGCCACGACAATGTCGGTTCGCCGGAACTCCGAGCGATCCGCGCGGACCGCTGCCGACCGGTGTGGCCGACGTGCAGGTGGCCGTGCCCGACAATGATCGGTCCGGCCGGAAATTCCTCCGGCGCAGGACCGCTCGGACAACCCGACATTCGCGGAAATCAGCCACTCAAACGGCGAGTCGGCAGGACGCGCCGGTGATCTTCGCCACCGACACGCCGGGCGCCCACGATGCGCCAGCGAGCCTGGACGAACCAGTCGGTGGCGCCCCCTAGAATCGGTCCAGCCAACCCCCGTCGAGACCTTGGGAGGAAGGACCATTTTGGCCGCCTCGTCCGGATCGTTCGTTCACCTGCACAACCACACCGAGTACTCGATGCTCGATGGTGCGGCCAAGATCTCCCCGCTGTTCACCGAGGCGAAACGGTTGGGCATGACCGCGGTCGGAATGACCGACCACGGCAACATGTACGGGGCGTCGGAGTTCTACAACTCCGCCAAGAAGCACGACGTCAAACCGATCATCGGCATCGAGGCCTACATCGCGCCCGCCTCCCGGTTCGACACCAAGCGAGTGCTGTGGGGTGACCCCAGCCAGAAGGGCGACGACGTCTCGGGTTCGGGTGCCTACACCCATATGACCATGGTCGCCGAGACCGCGACCGGCCTGCGCAACCTGTTCACACTGTCCTCCCTGGCCTCCATTGAGGGTCAGCTCGGCAAGTGGGCGCGCATGGACGAGGAGATCATCGCCCAGTACGCGGAGGGCATCATTTCGACGACGGGCTGCCCGTCCGGCGAGGTGCAGACCCGCCTTCGCCTCGGCCACGAGCGCGAGGCGCTGGAGGCCGCGGCCAAGTGGCAGGAGATCTTCGGCAAGGACAACTTCTTCCTCGAGGTGATGGACCACGGGCTGTCGATCGAGCGCCGGGTTCGCGAGGGACTGCTGAACGTCGGCAAGCAGCTCGGCATCCGGCCGCTGGCCACGAACGACTGCCACTACGTCACCAAGGATCAGTCCAGCAACCACGAGGCGCTGCTGTGTGTGCAGACCGGCAAGACGCTCTCGGACCCGACCAGGTTCAAGTTCGACGGTGACGGCTACTACCTGAAGTCCGCCGAGGAGATGCGCGCGCTCTGGGACGCCGAGGTGCCCGGCGCGTGCGACAGCACGGTGCTGATCGGCGAGCGGGTCCAGCCCTACGACGACGTGTGGGCCTTCAAGGACCGGATGCCGGTGTTCCCCGTGCCCGCGGGCGAGGACCAGGATTCCTGGCTGCGCAAAGAGGTCGACCGCGGCTTGGCGCGTCGCTTCCCCGACGGGGCGCCCGAGGAGTACTACACCCGCGCCTATTTCGAGCTCGACGTCATCAAGCAGAAGGGCTTCCCGGCCTACTTCCTCGTCGTGGGCGACCTGGTCGCGCACGCGAAGGAGGTCGGCATCCGGGTCGGCCCCGGCCGTGGCTCGGCGGCAGGCTCGCTGGTGGCCTACGCGCTGGGCATCACCAACATCGACCCGCTGCCGCACGGACTGCTGTTCGAGCGGTTCCTGAATCCGGAGCGCCCGTCCGCGCCCGATATCGATATCGACTTCGACGATCGCCGTCGCGGTGAGATGGTCCGTTACGCCACCGAGAAGTGGGGCACGGACCGGGTTGCCCAGGTGATCACGTTCGGCACGATTAAAACCAAGGCCGCGATCAAGGACTCCGCGCGGGTCCAGTTCGGCCAGCCCGGCTTCGCCATCGCCGACCAGATCTCCAAGGCGCTGCCGCCCCCGATCATGGCCAAGGACATCCCGCTCTCGGGCATCATGGACCCGGACCACGATCGGTACAAGGAAGCCGCCGAGGTCCGCGAACTCATCGGCAACAACCCCGATGTCGCCAAGATCTACGAGACCGCGCGCGGGCTGGAGGGCCTGATCCGCAACGCGGGCGTGCACGCCTGCGCGGTGATCATGTCCTCCGAGCCGCTGATGGACGCCATCCCGGTGTGGAAGCGGCCGCAGGACGGGGCGATCATCACCGGCTGGGACTACCCGTCCTGCGAGGCCATCGGCCTGCTGAAGATGGACTTCCTCGGCCTGCGCAACCTCACCGTGATCGGTGACGCGCTGGACAACATCAAGGCCAACCGCGGCATCGACCTCGACATGGACAACTTGCCGCTGGACGACCCAGCCACCTACGAATTGCTTTCGCGCGGTGACACTCTCGGCGTCTTCCAGCTCGACGGTGGTCCCATGCGCGACCTGCTGCGCCGCATGCAGCCCACCGGCTTCAACGACATTGTCGCAGTCCTCGCGCTGTATCGCCCCGGCCCGATGGGCATGAATGCGCACAACGACTACGCCGACCGCAAGAACGGGCGTCAGCCGATCAAACCGATCCATCCGGAGCTGGAGGAGCCGCTCAAAGACATCCTCGCCGAGACCTACGGTCTGATCGTCTACCAAGAGCAGATCATGTTCATCGCGCAGAAGGTCGCCTCCTACTCCATGGGCAAGGCCGACGCGCTGCGCAAGGCGATGGGTAAGAAGAAGCTCGAGGTCCTCGAAGCCGAGTACAAGGGTTTCCACGAGGGCATGACCACGAACGGATTCTCCGAGGGCGCGGTGAAGGCGCTGTGGGACACCATTCTTCCGTTCGCCGGCTACGCGTTCAACAAGTCGCACGCCGCGGGCTACGGCCTCGTCTCGTTCTGGACCGCCTACCTCAAGGCCAACTACCCGGCTGAGTACATGGCGGGCCTGCTCACCTCCGTCGGGGACGACAAGGACAAGGCAGCGGTCTACCTCTCCGACTGCCGCCGCCTCGGCATCACCGTGCTGCCGCCGGACGTCAACGAGTCCGAGCAGAACTTCGCCTCCGTCGGCAAAGACATCCGCTTCGGCCTCGGCGCGGTGCGCAATGTCGGCGCGAACGTCGTCGCCTCGATCATCCAAGCGCGCAAGGAGAAGTCGAAGTTCACCGACTTCTCCGACTACCTGAACAAGATCGACGCGATCGCGGCGAGCAAGAAGGTCACCGAATCCCTCATCAAGGCGGGCGGTTTCGACTCGCTCGGGCATCCGCGCAAGGGGCTGCTGCTGATCCACTCCGACGCCATCGACGCCGTCATGTCCACCAAGAAGGCCGAGGCGATAGGTCAGTTCGACCTGTTCGGCGGTATGGACGCGGACGAGTCGGTGACCTCGGTGTTCAACGTGAAGGTGCCCGATGAGGAGTGGGAATCCAAGCACCGGCTGGCGCTGGAGCGGGAGATGCTCGGGCTGTATGTGTCCGGGCATCCGCTCAACGGCATCGAGCATGTGCTCGCGGCACAGGCGGATACCCAGATCCCCGCCATTCTGGAAGGCGACATCAAGGACGGCACCCAGGTGACCATCGGCGGCATCCTCGCCTCGGTGAACCGTCGCATCAACAAGAACGGCCTGGCCTGGGCCTCCGCGCAGCTGGAGGACCTCACCGGTGGCATCGAGGTGCTGTTCTTCCCGCAGTCCTACTCGGTGTACGGCATGGACGTGGTCGAGGACGCGGTGGTGCTGGTGAAGGCCCGCGTCTCGGTCCGCGACGATCGGATCTCGTTGATCGCCAATGATCTCGCCGTCCCCGACCTGTCCGCCATCGGCGTCGCCAAGCCGCTCGCGGTCACCATTCCGACCCGCATGTGCACGCCGGACAAGGTCGGCGCGCTCAAGCGGGTGCTGACCAGCCACCCGGGCACCTCGGATGTGCACCTGCGCCTCGTCGGCGCGGGCGACAAGACCACGTTGCTGAAACTCGATGACAAACTGCGGGTTTCGCCGTCATCGGCCCTGATGGGTGACCTGAAGGCACTGCTGGGCCCCAGCTGCCTCACCGCCTGAGGCGGCACCGCACAGACCGGATCGGGTCCGCGTCCACCGGAACTGCCGGGGGTGCCGACCCGAGCTTTGTGTGCCGGGCCGGACTCCTCTCGACGACGAGCCCAGCGCCTCGACCACCCGGTATCGGGGCTAGAGGGCGAGTTGGGCGAGGGCGCGGAGGCCGGAGGTGATGTCGGCGGCGGTGGGGGCGTGGTCGGGGTCTACCAGGTGTTGGGCGAGTAGGCCGCCGATCATGGTTTGCAGGACGGCGCCGAGGTGGGAGTCCTTGTCGGCCGGGGCGAATCGGCGTGCAAGCTCGGTGCGGGCGAGGGCTTGGGCAGCGCCGAATTCCTTGCGGAGGTCGGGGGAGTGCAGGGCTTGAGCCAGGCTTTCGACGTTGGCCGACCAGAGGGCGTTGTCTTCGGTGAACGATGTGATGAGCTGCTGAAAGAAGGCATGTAAGCGGTCGGTGGGGTCCTCGGCGTCGGTGGGGAGCGAGTCGAGGATCTGCTGGACTGCGGCCGCGCTGGATTCCATCATCGCCTGGTTGAGCAGCTTGTCGCGGGTGCCGAAGTGGTAGTTGATGGCCGCCAGGTTGGAGCCGGAGGCGGCGACGATATCCCGCACCGTGGTGCGCGCGTAGCCGCGTTCGGCCAGGCATCGTTTGGCGGCGGCGAGCAGATCTTCTCGGGTTCCCACCTTCGCACCCTATCAGCGCGGCATACATCCGTTTGTGGCAGTTGTTTCAAACACTTGTATATGACAAGCGTTTGAAACATCTGTATGTTGAAGGCGGGCTGCTCCAACACACGGAAGTACGAGATGAGATGACCGCACAGCGACCGATTTCCCCCTTCGAGCTCAGCTTCTTCGGCTCTGACACCAAGCTCGGCAGTGTGCCGACCGGCGGGATGCCACTGTTCATCGGCTCTACCGTGCACGGTTCACTCGACGTCGAGATCCTCCGCCGGGTGCTGGATGAACTGGCGGCGGAGCATCCGCTGCTGTCCAGTGAGCCGGTGACCGATCCCGATGGCACGATGTGGTTTCACCGAGACGATGCATACCGCCCTCGGCTCGACATCGCTGACGGTGGCGAAGTCGAATACCTGAATCTGGTGAATGGGCCGAGGGATTGGCGGGACGGGCTGTTCCGCGCCCATCTGCTGCGTGACGGGGACCGCGATCGGCTCGTCCTGGTCATTCACCACGGGATCGCGGACGGCCGATCGGCTTTCGCGCTATTGGAGGAGATGTGGCGGCGCTACACCGCGCACGCGACGGGAACTGCGGTGCCGCAGTCGAATTCCGATCGAAAACTGCCGGAGGCCATCGACGACCAGCTGGCAGCCGTCATCAGCGACGCGGAGGTCACCGAGTGGCTCGAGCAGGTACGGGCGGGCATCGCGCTGATGGGCCCGGAATCGGCGCCGCGTACCCTGCCGGACGACGGTATCGGCAACGATCCGCTCGGCCGCTTCGCCGTGCAGCGGATCGAGCTGGACGCCAAGGAAACCGGTGCCATCATCGATGCCGCTCGCGTACACGGTCTTTCGGTCAACAGCCTGCTCAGCGGCGCCGCTCTGGTCGCAGTCCGTTCGCAGCTCGAGCCTGCGACGGGCCCGCTGCCGATGATCTGTGGGCACGCGGTGGATGTGCGATCCGAGCTGGTTCCGCCGTTGCCCGCCCGTACGATCCTCAATTGTGCCTCGGGTGTCGGCACGCCCGCGATCGTTTCGCACGACTCGAGCGCGGTCGAAGTCGGGCATCAGGTTTCGACAGGCATGCGGGCAACGCTCGAGCGGCGCGAAGCGGCGCGTTTCCCGCTCGTCGCGCGGCGCGTTCACGACGAGGTGACCGCGGCGATCCTGGCTGCCGCCCCCACTCTCGCGATCTCCAATATCGGTAGGCTGCCGGCGCATTCGGCACCCGAAGGCATTCGAATCATCCGTGACGACGTCTATGCGATGGGGCCGGGAATGCCACCGAAACTCACCGTTTTCACCGTCGGCGGACGACTCACCATTCAGGTGGAATACGACACCGCCCTGCACAGTCGCGCGCAGATGGGCAAGATCGGCCTCGCCCTGTTCGCGGCACTGCAGGAGATCCCTGCCGAATAGGTCCAAGGTGGAAGCGCTTTCGGCGGGATGCTGGTGGTTACTAGCGGCCCGCATCGGCCGCCGTGAGGTCGGTCGCGGCGAACGGATCCTCGGCGGTCCGATTGCTTTGCAGGGCATGGCTCCACGCGATGGTGCCGAGTGCGGCGACACCGAGAGCCGCGCCGATCCAGGCTACCGAGGCATAGCCCATGCCCGCCCCGATGGCGAGGCCACCGAGCCAGGGGCCCGCGGTGATGCCGACGTTGAACGACGAAATGTTGGTGGCGCCGGCCAGGGGCGGCGCGTCGCCCGCGAGGGTGAAGACTCGGCTGTTCAGGGTCGGGTTGATGCCGAGACCGAAAGCGCCCAACAGGAATGACAGCAACACGACGGGACCGCGTACTCGGCGGTCATGGCCAGCAGAGCTGAGGTGACGACCACCCCGGTCATGCCGACGTACAGGCTGGTGAGTGGATGGGCGTCGGCGGTCCGGCCGCCCGCGACGATGCCGACGAATCCGCCGAGCCCGTAGATCGCCAGCACCACGGGAATCCAGTCGTCGGCCAGTCGCGTGGTGTCCGACAGCAATGCGCCGAGGTAGGCGAAGCTCACCAGCAGCGCACCGATGGCGAGTGCGGTGGTGCCATAGGACAGCCACAATTGCGGACGCACCATGGTGCGCAACTCTTTCCGGATCTGCGAATCTGCGGCCGGTCGCCCGCCGGGAATCTTCAGCAGTATGCCGAGCATGGCGGCCGCGGACAGCAGCGCGACCGACCAGCGCAGCGTCGCCACCGCGAGCACCGGTGCGCCGACCAGCATGCCGAGGGCGAACCCCGAGATGAGCAGGCCGGCCTGCGGCACGGAGACGCCCAGGTCGCCTGCCATCTCGGTGAGCAGGCCCGCGAGCATCAGCTCCGAGGTGCCCTGGGCGAAGATCGAGAGACCCAGGACGTAGTGCAAGGCGTGTGCTTGCGCTCCGGCAGGTAGGTCTGCACCCGGACTGTGAAGGTCAGGAGTTGCGCGGGGTTACCAGGCCGGATTCGTAAGCGAGAACTACGAGTTGGGCGCGGTCGCGGGCGTGTAGCTTGATCATGGCTCGGTTGATGTGGGTTTTCGCGGTCAGCGGGCTGATCACCATGCGGTCGGCGATCTGGTCGTTGGACAGGCCATGCGCGACCAGGGCTACGGCCTCGCGTTCGCGGTTGGTCAGTTCTTTCAGCTCCGTGCCGGTGCCGGTGTTGAGCGTTTGGGTGACGTACCGGTTGATCAGCCGGCGGGTGATCGACGGTGCGAGCAGGGCGTCGCCGCGCGCGGCGACGCGGACGGAGTGGAGGAAGTCTTCCGGCTGGATGTCTTTGACGAGGAATCCGGCCGCGCCGGCGCGCAGCGCGTGGAACACGTATTCGTCCAAGCCGTAGTTGGTCAGGATGACGACGTGCACCCCGGCCAGGGTTGGGTCCGCGGCGATGCGCCGGGTCGCCTCGATGCCGTCGATGACCGGCATCTGAATGTCGATGAGCGCGATGTCGGGCAGGTGTTCCCTGGCCAGCGCCAGGCCCTCGCTTCCGTTGGCGGCCTCGGCCACGACCTCGATGTCGTCCTCGATGTCGAGGAGCGCGCGGAATCCGCTGCGAATGAGCGGCTGGTCGTCGACCAGCAGGACACGGATCATGACGTTCGGTCCACGGGTAGTTCGGCTTGTACAGAGAAGCCGCCCTCACTGCGCGGTGCCGCCCGCAGGCGGCCGCCGAGGGCGGTGACTCGTTCGCGCATCCCGAGCAGCCCGACGCCCGCCACTGGGGCGGTGTCCTGGGTGGCCTTGCCGTCGTCGTCGACCCGTATGACCAGGGCGTCGGGACGGTAGTGGATCCGGACCGACGCCGTAGCGGCGGTGGCGTGTCGGCCGATGTTGGTCAGCGACTCCTGAACGATTCGGTAGATGGTCCGGTCTACCGCGGCGGGCACGTCCTGGCATTGTCCTTCGATCGTCAGCGTCGCGTCCAGACCGGTTATCCGGGCCCGTTCCACCAGGTCCGGGACGTGGGCGAGCCCTTGCGGCGGGGTGCTGCCGTCGTCGCGCAGCGCCTCCAGGGTCGCGCGCAGTTCCCGGGCCGCCTCGCGACCGGCCTCCCGGATCGCCAGCAGGGCCTCCGGCGCCTCTTCGCCCCGCTTGCGGGCCACGTGGACGGCAGCCTCGGACTGCACCTTGATGACCGAGATCTGGTGGGTGAGCGAATCGTGCAGCTCCCGCGCGATGTGCAGCCGCTCTTCGTCGGCGCGGCGCCGCGCGGTCTCCTCCCGGGTGCGCTCGGCCTCGTCCGCTCGCCGCTCGGCCTGCCGCAGTGCTTCCCCCGCCGCACCGGCCGCGATCAACCAGGCCAGCTCGAGGGCGCTTCGGGCCTGCGCGAACGCCTCGCCCGTGTCGTGCAGGGAGGCCAAGGCCGCGACCGGGAGGGCGGCCAACATGGTCACCGACGCCGTCACCGTGATCACGCGGTGTCCCGCCCGCACGGCGGCGTACACCGCGAACAGGAACGCGACGGCAGGCACGTCGAAACCGACGGCTTGGTAACCCAGCGCGCACAATCCGGTCACGGCCAGCGTGGTGACCGGAGCCCAGCGGCGCGCGGCCAGCGCCAGACCGCTGGTTATCGACAACGCGTAGCCCAGCGGGGCGAGATTCGTGGGGGAGTATTGCTTGGACAGTCCGGTGACCAGCAGAATCACCGCCACGCCGACGGCGATGGCCCAGTCTCCGATCCGCCCCCTGGTCATGCCTGCATCTCGCTGATGCTCGGTTCCGGCATGCGCTCGGTCATGCCTGAACCCTAGCCGGATTTTCGCGCGAACAACTCCTGCGCACGGATGATCAGCCGCCTACCGCACACGCGGTACCTTCGCGATTCCGACGGTATCTGCGGTAGTTGGCTACAGCATCGGCGGCAGCGCGAATTGTCTACGCCCGCAGGATGATCGGTGGCGGATCCAGCGGAGATGATGAAGCGACGTCCAGTCGTTCGACGAAGGAGCACCCCATGTCCATCCGTCATCTGCCTGCCGCTGTAGCAGCCGCCATGCTCGCAGGTTTCGCACTTGCCGCACCGGCAGTCGCGCAGGTCTCGGTCCAGCCCGCCGCCGCTGTCACCGGCATGACCTCCGGGCGAATCGGGCCCTCCCTGACCGCGCTGGTGGCGCTGGCCGGCGTGGTCATCGGCAGGCTGGCGCTGGCCCGCTCCACCGGTCGTATCGGCACCGGCAACAGGGGAAGAATGGCCATTGTGGCCATGGTGTCGGGGCTGATCGGCGTGGTCGTAGGGGGGGTCTTAGCGGCCACCGCCGACGGTGGTCCCGGCACCGGCAACGGGATAGTCGCGTCCTGGGCGGCCATGGTGTTGGGGCTGATCGGCATGGTTCTCGGCGGACTGGCTCTGGCCCGCTCCCGCCGCACTCAGCCGACCGGCTGACCGCAGCCACGTCGCGCGAGCCCATGCTCGACGAAGTGCAGGGTCCCTCCGTGAACGAGCACCAGGCGCACCTCGGCCAAAGCCGTCGCGATATCGGCGTGCATGGGATGCTGGCGCGGTGACTGTGTTCGAGGTGTGGGCGCCAGGGCCGGAGCTGGTGCGGTTGGACCTGGACGGAGT
Source organism: Nocardia sp. NBC_01730 (assembly GCF_035920445.1). Classification (NCBI taxonomy): domain Bacteria; kingdom Bacillati; phylum Actinomycetota; class Actinomycetes; order Mycobacteriales; family Nocardiaceae; genus Nocardia; species Nocardia sp. NBC_01730. The sequence continues at coordinate 8,465,110 of NZ_CP109162.1, forward strand.
CGTCCACTCGATGACGCGGTCGCCGGACGGGTGGTGGCGCGCCGACCTACCCGCCGCGGCCGGAGCCCGGTACGGGTTTCTGCTCGATGACGATCCCACCGTGCTACCCGATCCGCGCTCGCCGCGCCAGCCCGACGGGGTGCATGCCCGTTCGGCGCTGCACGCCCTCGACCCGGCCGGATGGACCGACGCGGAGTGGACCGGGCGGCCACTGGCCGGTGCGATCTACTACGAGCTGCACATCGGTGCGTTCACGGCGGAAGGCACGTTCGACGCCGCGATCGAGCGGCTCGACCATCTGGTCCGGCTCGGCGTCACGGTGGTCGAGGTGATGCCGGTGAACGCCTTCGACGGCACACACAACTGGGGTTACGACGGCGTGCTCTGGTACGCGGTGCAGGAAAGCTACGGCGGGCCCGACGGGCTGCAGCGGTTCGTGAACGCCTGCCATGCCCGCGGACTGGCTGTCTGCCTCGACGTCGTCTACAACCATCTCGGTCCGTCGGGCAACTACCTGCTGCGTTTCGCGCCCTACCTCACAGACGGTCGCAACACCTGGGGCCAGAGCGTCAACCTGGACGGACCCCAGTCCGACGAAGTGCGCAGGCACATCATCGACAACGCGCTGCGCTGGCTGCGCGAGTTCCATATCGACGCGCTGCGTCTGGACGCCGTGCACGCCCTGGTCGACCACACCGCCACCCACCTGCTCGCCGAGCTCGCCGTCGAAACCGAACGTCTCGCCGCCCACGTGCGCAGGCCGCTGACGCTGATCGCGGAGAGCGACCTCAACGATCCGAAACTGATCACCCCGCGGGCCGCGGGCGGCTTCGGGCTGACCGGGCAGTGGAACGACGACCTGCACCACGCCGTGCACACCGTTGTCTCCGGCGAACGCCAGGGCTACTACGCCGATTTCGGCTCGCTGCGCTGTCTGGCCCAGACGCTCACTCACGGCTTCTTCCATGCCGGAACATTTTCCAGCTTCCGCGGGCGCACACACGGCCGTCCGGTCGACCAACGCCTGATCCCGGGCAGCGCGTTGCTGGCCTACACCTGCGACCACGACCAAATCGGCAACCGCGCGATCGGCGACCGGCCGAGCACCTACCTGACCGAGGGCCAGCTCGCGATCAAGGCCGCGCTGGTGCTGTGCGCGCCATTCACGCCGATGCTGTTCATGGGGGAGGAGTGGGGCGCACACACACCGTTCCTGTTCTTCACCTCGCACACCGATCCGGTGGTCGCCGCGGCCACCGCCACCGGGCGCAAAGAGGAGTTCGCCGCACACGGCTGGGACACCGACGAGGTCCCCGACCCCCAGGACCCGCGGACTTTCCTGCGCTCCAAGCTGGACTGGGACGAGCCCGACGAACCTCGTCACGCGCGGTTACTGTCCTGCTACCGCGCATTGCTGACGCTGCGCCGGGAGCGGGCGGAGTTGAGCGACCCGTGGCTGACGCACATCTCGGTCGACTACGACGAGGCGGCGCGCTGGATCGTCGTGCACCGCGGCACTCTGGCCCTGCTGTGCAACCTCGCCGAGGACCACATCGCCGTGCCCATCGCGGGCATACCGGTGCTGTCCTGGGAGCCTCCGACGGTAGGTCCTTCCACGACAACCGTTCCCGGCCACTCGTTCGCACTGTTGGAGACGGCGCTGCCCGGGTCGCGGTGAGCTCGGTGGAAGGCGAAGATGCGGCGTGGTTTCGGCGCCCGTCCGAGAACGCGCCCGCAGCTGTCCGAGACAGAATTATTGCCGTGTGTAATGCACGCCATTACCGTGGATAGATGAGCAACGAGGCTTCCGGGGACCTGGCGGTTCTGCCCCCGGGGATGGGTGGCAGCGCGGCCGCCGAATTCGCACCATTTGTTCGAGCTTTCGCGCGGGCATTCGGTAACCGCAAGGGGGCGGGCGCTGCCGTCGCGGTGCACCTGCAAGGGGAGCCGCTGGTGGACATCTGGATCGGCTCCCGGGGCGACGCCCCGTGGACCGAGGACACCGGCACGATCATCTTCTCCGCCACCAAGGGCATCTCCGCCACGGTCATACACCGCCTCGCCGATCGCGGGCTGCTCGACTACTCGGCCCCGGTCGCCGAGTACTGGCCGGAGTTCGGCGCCAACGGCAAGGACGCGATCACCGTCCGCCAGCTGATGACGCACCGGGCGGGACTGTCCGCGCTGGCCCCGATCGCGACCTGCCTGGCCGACGTGCTCGACCACCAGCTCATGGAGGAGCGACTGGCCGCCGCGAAACCCGACCGCCTGCTCGGTGTTCCCGCCTACCACGCGCTCACCTTCGGCTGGCTGATGGCCGGGCTGGCCCGCGCGATCACCGGAATGAGCATGGCGGACCTGTTCCGCACCGAGGTCGCCGAGCCGCTCGGTATCGATGGCATTCATCTCGGCAGGCCACCGGCGGACGCGTCGATCAGCTACGCGCCGCTGGCGGGCTCTCAGCTGAGCATGCTCGGAAAGCCGCTCGGCGCAGCGGTTCTGGGTCGCAGTCATCGGATCCCGGGTGCGCTGGGGGCCGCGACCCGCTGTCTGTTCCTGCCCGGTCTGGAAGCCATTCTGGAGGGCACAGATCCGCCGATTCTGCACACCGAACTCGGCGCGGGCAACGGCGTGTGCACCGCGCCCGCGCTGGCCACGATGTACGGCGCGCTCGCCAACGGCGGTCTCGTGGCCGAGCGCAGGTACCTCGGTGGCCACACGGTCAAGGCGCTGCGCCGTATCGAGAGCTACCAGCTCGACCGTGCGCTGTTGTACGTGCCGATGCTGTGGCGCCTCGGCTACCACTCGATGCCGATGCCGGGTGCCAGAGCCGGTTTCGGGCACATCGGCCTCGGGGGCTCGTTCGGCTGGGCCGAACCGCGCCTGGGTCTGTCGGTCGGCTTCGTGCACAACCGGCTTTCGGCAAGCCAGCTGAGCTACGACCAGTCCGCGGCCTTCTGGCTGCTGCCGCTCATGCTGAACTGCCTGCGTGCGACCCGCCGCGTGGCGGTGCAGGAGATGCCGAAGGCGGCGTGAACGAGCAAACCATGGGCACAGCGGTCAGCGGGTGAACGAGGGCACAGTGCGCAGTCGCGGCTCGGCTACTGCTCGCGCGGATCGTCGGTGCGGTCGTCGCGGTTGGCTCAGGTCAGATAGCGGTAGACGGGCGATCCGGGGTCCAGCCGCTCGCATTGGATCGGCGCCTCCCGCATCCGTTCCAGCAGTGGCCCGAGCCCTTCCGGCGCGCCGAGCTCGATGCCGACCAGCGCCGCGCCCGTCTCCCGGTTGTTGCGCTTGACATACTCGAACAGCGTGATGTCGTCGTCGGGGCCGAGCACCTCGTCGAGGAAGCGGCGCAGCGCGCCCGGCTCCTGCGGGAAGTCGACCAGGAAGTAGTGCTTGAGGCCGCGGTGCACCAGCGAGCGCTCGATGATCTCGCCGTAGCGGGAGACGTCGTTGTTGCCGCCGGACACCAGGCACACCACCGTCGAGCCCGGCTCCACCGGGATCTCGGCGAGTGCCGTCACCGCGAGCGCGCCCGCCGGTTCGGCGATGATGCCCTCGTTCTGGTACAGATCAAGCATGGTCGTGCAGATCGCGCCCTCGTTGACCTGCATCATCCCGAAAGAACCTGCGCCACTGGAAGATTCGGTGGTGGTCAGTAAAGGCAGCGAGGCGTGCGAGACCACCTGCCCGCCGAAGCCCGACACCGCGGCGAATGGCACAGCGCCGATCCGGCGCACCGCCGCGCCATCCACGAACGGGTCGATCTCCGGCAGTGTCACCGGGCCGCCCGCCACCAGCGCGGCGGTCATCGAGGCCGCGCCCGCGGGCTCCACGCCGAGGATGGCCGTGCGCGGGGATCGCTCGCGCAGGTAGGTGCCGACACCGGCCAGGCAGCCGCCGCCGCCCACGGGGATGATCACCAGGTCGGGGGAGGTGCCGAGCTGCTCCAGGATCTCCGGGGCGATGGTGCCCTGGCCGGCCGCGGTGCGCGTGTCGTCGAACGGGGCCACCATGGTCGCGCCGGTGCGGACTACGTCGTCGGCGGCTGCCGCCGCGGCGGCGTCGTAGGTATCGCCGACAGCGATCAGCTCCACGAACTCGCCGCCGTGCACCCGGATGCGGTCGCGCTTCTGCTTCGGTGTCGTGGCAGGCACATAGATGCGGCCCGCGATCCCCATCGCCTGGCACGCGAACGCCACGCCCTGCGCGTGGTTGCCCGCACTGGCCGCGACCACGCCCGCCGCGCGCTCGTCCTCGGACAGCTGCATCACCAGGTTGTAGGCGCCGCGCAGCTTGTAGGAGCGGACCGCGGTCAGGTCCTCACGCTTGAGGTAGACCTTCGCCCCGGTCAGCGTGGACAGCCGTTCGCTGTGCTGCAGCGGGGTCGGGTCGATGATGTCGGCAATTCGCTTGGCGGCAGCATCGATCTCGTCCGCGCTGAGTGCGGGACGAGAACCGGACAGTGCGTCGAGGACATCAAGCGGATTGGACACCCGAAATATGCTGCCACCCGCCGCGTCGGCGTGCTGCGGCGGGTGGCATAGAAACCCTGGTTACCTGGGTGTCAGGACGAAAACCGGGATCTGCCGGTCGGTCTTGGTCTGATAGTTCGCGTAATCCGGCCACACCTCGACCGCTCGCTGCCACCACTGCGCCTTCTCGTCGCCGAAGACCTCGCGCGCGGTGTAGTCCTTGTGCAGGGTGCCGTCGCGCAGTTCGACGTGCGGTTCGGCCTTGATGTTGTGGTACCAGACGGGGTGCTTCGGCGCGCCGCCCAGCGAGGCGACCACGGCGTACTCCCCGTCGTGCTCCACCCGCATCAGCGGGGTCTTGCGGAGTTTGCCGGTCTTCGCGCCCTTGGTGGTCAGCAGGATGATGGGTTTGCCCTGCAGTGTCGCGCCCTCGGTGCCGCCGGAATTCTCGTACTTCTCGGCTTGCTCGCGGGCCCAGTCGGATGTACTCGGTTCGTATTCACCTGTGAGTGGCATGTCTGCGGCAACGCAGGAATGAACGGCTGTGTTCCCGGCGATAAAAGTTCGCTGGCCCGAACTTCCGATTCCGACTACCCTGAGTATATGGCGGTTGTGCATCCTGCGGCTCCCTCGGCGACGATCGAGATCGCCGGTACCGCATGGCCCGTGTACAAGCTCGAAGCGCTGGCTGCCGGGCTGGTGATCGGCCTGATACTGGTGCTCGTCACCGGTTCGCCGCAGATCGCGGTGCTGGCCGCGGCCGCGGTCGGCGCGGCGCGCTGGATCGTCGGTCTGCCGGCCGCCCGTCGCCGAGCTCGACAGTCCGCTCGGGTTTTCGGCACCCGCTAGATCTCCACCCGTACGGTGCGCCCCGTACGGCCGCTGCCCGTGATCGCCCGCTTGATGCGCGCCTGCGGCACACAGCGCGTCCGGCGCCGTCGGGGCGGTCCCGGGAGCCGTCACCGGCGGTCGTGCCCAGCTCGTGCGCACAAGCCCACCGCGCCGACCTGCCACCGCGCACCCAAGGGGCACGTCTACCCGGCAGCCTTTCCACAGGTCAGGAACTCCGCCGCGCCCGGCTCACGGCCTCTGCCACGATGGTCACCTCGGCTGTCGGGATGTCGTACGCGCCGAGTCCGGTCACGAACCGGTACAGGTCCGGCAGAACACCGATGAGTGGCCGGAGATGAGCGATTCCGGCGCGGTGTTCGGGAATCCCACCTGGCCCCGGCCGTGCTGAAATGCCCTTATTCCCTTGACATTCGACTGCCCGGTCCGCGATGAATTCGAGTAGTCGAGTACGTAGGTCTCGACGCGAGATCGGCGGGAGGATGTGGGCCATGAAACGCTTGGTTGTGTGTTGCGACGGCACGTGGAAGGCCGAGTCGAGCGGCACGGTATCGAACATCATCAAGATCGCGCAGACGATTAGGTTGGACGCACCGGGGCCCGCGGGGAAGACGGTTCAGCAGTGGGTCACGTACGTCTCCGGCCCCGGCGCGCGCGGATTCCTCGCCGACCGCCTGATGGGCGGCGCGTTCGGACTCGGCCTCGAGGCGAACCTCTCGTCCGCGTATTGGCATCTGGCGCTGAATTGGGAAGAGGGCGACGAGATCTACATCTTCGGCTTCAGCCGCGGCGCGTTCACCGCCCGCAGCTTGGCCGCGCTGATCGGTCGCATCGGGATCATGACCCCGGAGGCGATGATCGCGGGCAAGTACCCGGAGGCGCTGCGGATGTATCGGCAGCGGCCCCCGGCGAAGACGCCGCAGAATCCGGATCCACCCGAGCCGCCGGCATGGCACGAGTTCCGCCGGAAGCACTGCAAGAGAGCCAAAATCGACTTCCTCGGCGTGTTCGACACCGTCGGCGCGCTGGGGGTGCCCGGGCTCACCTCGCTGCGGCACCGGTTCCACGACGTGAAACTCACGCGTGATGTGCACTGCGCGCGCCAGGCGCTGGCCATCGACGAGCGGCGGCGCAACTTCGAACCCTGCCTGTGGGAGGTGCCGATCGAACCGAACGTGAAGTACCGTCGCGGGTTCGAACGGGTCAAGCAGGTGTGGTTCCCCGGCGTACACAGCGATATCGGTGGCGGCTACGTCGAGTGCGGGCTATCCGACATCACGTTGCAGTGGATGGTCGAAGAGGCGGAGTCGGTCGGCCTGGCCTTCGACCGGAAACGGCTGGCGAAGCTGTCCAAGCGCTGCAATACCGCGGGCGGAGAGCATATGCGGTTGCACGAGTCCCTCGGTATGGGCTACCGCGTCCTGAATGTGCTGCGGTCCCTGCGGAACCCGCGCAGCCGCCGGTTCCACTGGGATTCCTGGCGCCGCATGTCCACGCCGGTCGACCAGTGCGTCCGGCTGGCCTCCAGCGCCCAGGACGAGATGAACTACGACCCCGTGAACCTGCGGCGGTGGCGCGAGCAGCTCGGCGGCATGTTCCCTGAGGGCCTTTTCGAGAAGGTCGGCGCGGTGTCCGCAGCGACCGTGCCCAAGCTCTAGCGAACCAGTAGCGCGACCGGCAGCCGTGTGAAGAGCTTCTCCAGCCGGGCCTTTCCCTGCAACGTGTGACCGGTCAGCCGGTCGGTCCAGGTACCCGTGGGCAGTTCGAGAAACGTATCGCCCCAACCGCTTTCGGTCAGGCCAACGCTGTGGCGGGTGGCCGCGACGATCACCTCCGGTGCTTCGCCCGCGCGGCCACGGGCATAGGACACCACCCGGCCGGCCTGCTCGCCGGAGCCGAACAGCGGCAGGTAGGTGCCGCCGACGAAGCAATCGGGACGCTCCCGACGCAACCACAGTGCGTAGGCGACGATCCACATCTTCGCCGCGCCGGTGGTATCCAGTGCCGGTGTGCCGGTGAGTGATTGGAGCATGCCCGCGCGTGCGGCGAAGTCCACCGGTCGGCGATTGTCCGGGTCGACGAGGGAGTCCTCCCACAGTTCGCAGCCCTGGTAGACGTCCGGGATGCCGGGGCCGCACAGCTGTAACAGCTTCTGCGACAACGCGTCCGACCACGCATGCGGGGCCAGTTCGTGCACCAGGTCGCCGAGCTCGGATCCGACCGGGCCGTCGATCACCGTGTCGAGCCACCCGTGCACGGCGGTCTCGAACTCGGCGTCCGGCTCCTCCCATGAGGTCTTGGTGTTCGCCTCGCGGATCGCTTTCTCGGCGAATGCGTGCAGGCGTTCGCGCAGGCCGGGCACCGATGCGGCCGGTCGGCCGTCCGCGGGCCACACGCCGAACATGTTCTGCAACAGGAACAGCGCGGTCGCGCCGTCCGGGGCCGGGGCGGTCTCCAACCAGGAGTCGACGCTACGCGCCCAGGTCTCCGCGGCCTGGGAGAGCACGCCGATCCTGGCGCGCACGTCCTCGCCGCGCTTGGTGTCGTGTGTCGACAGCGTCGTCATGGTCGCGGGCCAGCGCTGTGCGCGTTCGCTGTTGGACAGGTGGTATTCGTTGAGTGAGTGGCCGAACCTGGCCGGGTTGCCGCCGACCTCTTGGAGCGAGACCAGCCGCGCGGCCTGGTAGAACATGGTGTCCTCGACCGCCTTGGCGGTGACCGCACCGCACACCTGGCTGAATCGCACCGCGGCGGCGCCGGCGCAGGCCAGCGCCGCAGCCAGCACCGCGAGCGGTGCGGTGAGTTCGCTGTTGCGCTTTTCCACCTCGGCGATCACCGCGCCGATCATGCCGGCCAGCGGCGCATAGTCGGCCCGGTACACCGGCATGAACGCCAGCACCTCGATGGTGGCGTTGGTCAATGCCATGGTGTCGAAGCACTCGGCGTCGGCGTCCTGCTTGATCGCGGCCACCAGCCGCCGGATCTCCGGCGCCAGAACGCTTTCGGCGACCGCCCGCTTGATCCGATGCTCCGTCTCGCCGACCCACGCGCGATCGCTGCCGTGCCCGGCGACCCGGCGCGACAGCTCGGTAAGCGCCTGTTCGCCCTCCGGATCGATCAGCACACCGCTGACGTCGGCCAGCGCCTCGTAGCCGGTGGTGCCGTCGATCGGGAGTGTCGCGTCCAGTGGCTCGCGGTTGGCGAGGATCTTCTCCACCAGCAGCAGCCGGTGCGGGCCGATGAGGCGGCGCAGCCGGGTGAGGTACCCGGCGGGATCGGACAGTCCGTCCGGGTGGTCGACCCGCACGCCGTCGATCATGTCGTGCTCGCACCAGGCGGTGAGTTCGCGGTGGGTGATCTCGAAGACCTCGGGGTCCTCCTGGCGGATCGCGGCCAGGCTGCTGACCGCGAAGAACCTGCGGTAGGTGCACAACCCTGCCTTCCAGCTCACCAGGCGGTAGTGCTGCTTGTCGTGGATGCGAAGGGCGTTGTCGCCGTCGGTGTCCGGCGCGATCGGAAAGCGCAGCTCATGCAGTGCCAGCATGGGTTCCGCGCCCGAGCGGTCGACGGTCAACGCGGCCGGGTCGTTCTCGCTCTGCAATACCGGCAACGCCAGCCTGCCGCCCGCACCGTTGCCCTGGCTCCAGTCGATGTCGAAGTACCGCGCGAACCTGGACTCTTGGCCGTTCCGCAGCACATCCCACCACCAGGGGTTCTGTCGCGGGTCGGCGACGCCGACGTGGTTGGGCACCAGGTCGACGATCAGCCCCATGCCGCGGCGGCGCACCTCGTCGGCGAGGGCCTTGAGCCCGGCCGGTCCGCCGAGGGCCGCCGACACCGTGGTCGGGTCGGTGACGTCGTAGCCGTGCGTGGAACCGCGCGCCGCGGTCAGCAGCGGCGACAGATACAGGTGTGAGATGCCCAGTTGCTGTAGGTATTCCGCGATGGCACGGGCGTCGGCGAAGGTCAGCGCGTCGGGGCGCAGTTGCAGCCGGTAGGTGCTGCGGATCGTCGTCTGACGCGTCGGCCTCCGGCGCAGGGAGGCAGGGGCGGTCACGTGTATCTCGGTGGAAGTGGGTGTGGGCATCGGCATTTCGGTCATGCGGCGTGGCGGAGGACGAGGAGACAGCGAGATTCGATGGTGACGGTAGCGCCCGCCGGATAGGTGGCCTCGGCCAGACCGGTGGGCGTCGAGCAATCCAGCGCGACCGACCACTCGGCACCGTAATCTATTCCGGGTAAGGCGAAGTCGATGGCCGCGTCGTGGGCGTTGAAGCAGAGCAGGAACGAGTCGTCGGTGATCCGCTCGCCGCGCGGGCCCGGCTCGGGAATGCCCGCACCATTCAGGTAGACTACCAGCGACTTGCCGAATCCGCTGTCCCAGTCGGCCGCGGTCATCTCCTCGCCGGACGGGGTGAGCCACGCGATGTCGCGCGCATGGTCCGTCGGGCGGATCGGTCCGCCCGCGAGGAAGCGGCGGCGCCGGAAGACCGGGTGCTCGGTGCGCAGCGCGATCACGCTGCGGGTGAATGCGAGCAGGTCCGCGTTCGTCTCCCGCAGTGACCAGTCCATCCACGCCAGCGGCGAGTCCTGGCAATAGACGTTGTTGTTGCCGTACTGGGTGCGGCCCATTTCGTCCCCGTGCGCGAGCATCGGTACACCCTGGCTGAGCACCAGCGTCGCCATCAGGTTGCGGCTCTGCCGTGCGCGCAGGGCACAGATCTCCTTGTCGTCGGTGGGACCTTCGACGCCGCAGTTCCACGACCGGTTCCAGCTTTCACCGTCGCGGTTGTCCTCACCGTTGTCCTCGTTGTGTTTCTCGTTGTAGGACACCAGGTCCCGCAGGGTGAATCCGTCGTGCGCGGTGACGAAGTTGATGCTGGCGCTCGGCCTGCGTCCGGTGGCCTCGTACAGGTCGGAGGAGCCGGTGAGCCGAGAGGCGAACTCGCCCAACGTCGCCGGTTCGCCGCGCCAGTAGTCGCGCACGATGTCGCGGTATTTGCCGTTCCACTCCGTCCACAGTCCGGGGAAGTTCCCGACCTGGTAGCCGCCCTCGCCGACGTCCCACGGCTCGGCGATGAGCTTCACCTGGCTCACCACCGGATCCTGTTGCACCAGATCGAAGAACGTGGACAGTCGATCCACGTCGTGCAGTTCGCGTGCCAGCGTCGCGGCCAGGTCGAAGCGGAACCCGTCGACGTGCATGTCCACGATCCAGTAGCGCAGCGAGTCCATGATCAGCTGCAGGGTGTGTGGATGGCGCACGTTGAGGCTGTTGCCGGTGCCCGTGTAATCCATGTAGTGCGAGGGGTCGTCGTCGACCAGGCGATAATAGGCGGCGTTGTCGATACCTCGGAACCCGAGTGTCGGCCCCCGGTGATCGCCCTCTGCGGTGTGGTTGTAGACCACGTCGAGGATCACCTCGATGCCCTCCGCGTGCAGCGCCCGCACCATCGCCTTGAACTCGGTCACGGCTGAACCGGCGCGGTCCATCGTGGCGTACTCGTTGTGCGGCGCCAGGTACCCGAAGCTGTTGTAGCCCCAGTAGTTCCGCAAGCCTTGATCGAGCAGGACCCGGTCGTGTAGGAACTGGTGTACCGGCATCAGCTCGATCGCGGTGATGCCCAGCGCTTTCAGATGGTCGACGACCGCCGGGTGCGCGATGCCCGAGTAGGTGCCGCGCAGTTCCTCGGGCACCTCGGGATGAGTCATCGTCATGCCCTTGACGTGCGCCTCGTAGATCACCGTCTCGTGGTAGGGCCGGTTCGGCGATCGGTCGGCGCCCCAGTCGAAGTACGGGTTGATCACCACGCCCGCCATGGTGTGCCCGAGCGAGTCGAGCCCATAGGTGTAGAGCGAGGGGTGATCGTCGAAGTTGCCGTCGAACGCCTTGCCGTAGGGATCGAGCAGCAATTTGCTCGAGTCGCAGCGCAATCCGTGCTCGGGGTCGTACGGCCCGTGCACTCGGAAGCCATAACGCTGACCGGGGCCGACCGCGGGCAGATAGGCGTGCCAGACATAGCCGTCGACCTCGTCGAGCTCGACGCGACTTTCGGTGCCGTCCCTGGCGATCAGGCAGAGTTCGACTGCGTCGGCAACCTCCGAGAACACGGAGAAGTTGGTACCCGCGCCGTCGTACGTCGCACCCAGGGGATAGGCGGTGCCGGGCCAGACACCCAGTGGTGTCGCGTCGCTGGGCGCTGCGTCGGGCTGAGCCATGGCAACGACACTAGCGGCAGCGGCGCACGTGCTTCCGGGGGTGGTTGTGGCCAGGAGAGTCATCGGAGGTCGGAGCCGCTTTCCAGCCGGCGGCGCCGGTAGCCGCAGCGCTCTACGTGATGCGACGCTTCTGAAACTCCTCAGCCAGGCCACTACGGCTTATGAACGCGCGCTGGATCGCGACCGGCGGATTCCGCGATCCAGCTCGAGTGGTAACTTGAACGCCGTTCAAGCCGCTCCGGGCTGGCCGGGGCCGACGCTCGACCGCGAGGATTGCTGTGGGATTGACCCCTGACGAGATCACCGCCATCGACGCCAAGCATGTCTGGCATCCCTACGGCGGATTCCCCGCGACGACCGAGCCGCTGGTAGTGGCGAGCGCCGCGGGTACCAGGCTGACCCTGGCGGACGGGCGCGAACTGGTCGACGGTATGAGCTCCTGGTGGGCCGCCATCCACGGCTACCGGCACCCCGCGCTCGACGCCGCGCTCGTCGCCCAGTCGCAGCGGATGAGTCACGTGATGTTCGGCGGGCTCACCCACGAGCCCGCGGCGCGCCTGGCCGGGCTGCTGGTCGAGTCGACACCCGCCGCACTGGACAAGGTCTTCCTGTGCGACTCCGGTTCGGTGTCGGTCGAGGTCGCGGTGAAGATGTGCCTGCAGTACTGGCGCTCGCTGGACAGGCCGGAGAAGCGGCGGCTGCTCACCTGGCGTGGCGGCTACCACGGCGACACCTTCACCCCGATGAGCGTGTGCGACCCGGACGGCGGCATGCACTCGCTATGGACTGACATCCTGGCGAACCAGTTCTTCGCGCCGGTGCCGCCGCGCGAGTACCAGCCCGAGTACGTCGCCGAGCTGGAACGGCTGATCGCGTCGCACGCCGACGAGCTGGCGGCGGTCATCGTGGAGCCCGTGGTGCAGGGCGCGGGCGGGATGCGCTGGCACCACCCCGGCTATCTCACCGATTTGCGCAGGCTGTGCGACGAACACGGCGTGCTGCTGGTCTTCGACGAGATCGCCACCGGATTCGGCCGCACCGGAACACTTTTCGCAGCCGACCAGGCCGGGGTGAGCCCGGATGTGATGTGCGTGGGCAAGGCGCTCACCGGCGGGTACCTGACGCTGGCCGCCGCGCTGTGCACTGCGCGGATCGCCGAGACGATCAGCGCGGTGCATGGTGGGCTGATGCATGGGCCGACCTTCATGGGCAACCCGCTGGCCTGCGCGCTCGCGGTCGCATCGATCGAGCTGCTGCGGTCGCGCGACTGGCGCGGGGAGGTCGGTCGGATCGAGGCCGAACTGAAGGCGGGCCTTGCCCCGGTGCGGGGCCTGCCCGGGGTTGTCGAGGCGCGCGTGCTCGGCGCGATCGGCGTGATCGAGCTGGACCATCCGGTCGACATGCGCGCCGCGACCGACGCCGCTGTCGCGGCAGGCGTCTGGCTGCGTCCGTTCCGGAATTTGGTGTACACGATGCCGCCGTTCGTCAGCACGTCCGACGACATCGCGACGATCACTGCCGGCATGCGCGCCGCTGTCGCAACGCCGTCAGGCTAGTGGCCTGCGGTCGCTACGCGATCCAGGGCGGCACGACCGTGCTGTCGCTGTCCGGCGTGCCTGCCCGCGCGCCCGCCGGCGCGGCGACGATGGCCGCGAAGCCCTCGTCGGTGCGCACCTGCCGCAGCGCGTTCGCCGGCAGGATCACGGTATCGCCATCGGCGGCCGTGATTTCCGAGCCGTCGAGAGCGATGTCGATCCGGCCCGCGACGACCGTCCAGACCTGTTCGGTATCGATGAAGTGCCGCGGTCCGGTGGTGCCCGCGGGCACATCGACTCGCCAGAGCGCGAGCGAGGCGCCCCCCTGCGTGGGGGAGGCGAGCGTGGTCATGACCCCGCCGGGGGTCTCGGTGCGGCGGGTGTCGGCACGGGGGATGACAGTCATCGGGGTAGCACCTCTAAGATAGACAATTAAGTTGTCCATATAGTCAACGAGGTTGTCCACTATGTCAAGTGATGCCGGCGGCTACGAGCTGCCATTGCGGATGCTGCTCGGCTTCCGTGCGGTGATCGACGAGGTGCATGCGGACCTGGCGGGGCACGGCCACCCCGAGTTGCGGCCCATGCACGGCTTCCTCTTTCAGGCCGTCGGCCGTGCAAGCGGGCCCAACGGGTGCACGGCCGCCGACCTCGGGCGCGCGCTCGGCATCTCGAAACAGGCCGCGGGCAAGCACATCGAGGTGCTGGAACGGCTGGGATATCTGCGTCGGGGCAACGATCCCACCGACGCCCGGCGGAAAGCCTACCTACTGACCGATCGCGCCCTCGACGCGCTGACTCGATCGGCACGCGTCTTCGACCGGATCCACGACCGCTGGGCCGACCTGCTCGGCGCGGACCAGCTCGCTGCCATGGAGCGGGATCTGCGCACGCTGACCCCCGGTGAGGTATTCCGGCTCGATACGCCGAACTGGTTCAACGGTCAGTGACTCGGCCCGCGACTGTCCACCCTGAACGGTGTTCAAGTATGCTGCGGAGCTGTGACTACCGATCCGTTGAGCTGGTTGGACGAACGCGCCGCCGCGCGGGTGAGCGCGGGACTGCGTCGTGAGCTACGCCCCCGTGCCCCGCGGGCGCCGTCGATCGACCTCGCTTCCAACGACTACCTCGGTCTGGTGCGCCATCCCGAGGTGATCGAGGGCGCGATCGGGGCGGTGCGCCGCTGGGGCGCGGGGTCCACGGGGTCTCGCCTGGTCACCGGCACCACCGCCGAGCACGAGCTGCTAGAGGCCGAACTGGCCGAATTCGTCGGCGCCGAAGCGGGACTCGTGTTCGCCTCCGGGTATGCGGCAAACCTCGGCGCGGTCACCGCGCTGACCGGACGTGGCTCGCTCGTTGTCTCCGACGTGGGTAGTCACGCGTCGCTCGTCGACGCGTGCAGGCTCTCGCGGGCCCGGGTGGAGGTCGCGCCGCACTGCGACGTCACGGCGGTGGACCGGCTGCTCTCGGCCCGCACGGAGGAGCGCGCGCTCGTGCTCACCGACTCGGTGTTCAGCGCCGACGGCGATCTCGCGCCGCTGGCCGAGCTGCATCGGGTGACCAGGGCGAACGGCGCGGTGCTCCTCGTGGACGAGGCGCACGGCCTCGGTGTGCGCGGCACGGGCGGGCGTGGGCTCGTGCACGAAGTCGGCTTGGCCGGTGCGCCGGATCTGGTGATCACCGCGACGCTGTCGAAATCCCTTGCCGCGCAAGGCGGCGTGGTGCTGGCCGGCGCACGGGTGCGTGCCCACCTGATCGACACCGCGCGCACGTTCATCTTCGACACCGGCCTCGCGCCCGCCGCCGTCGGCGCGGCGCGGGCCGCGCTGCGCCTGCTGGGCAATGAACCCGAACTCGCCGGCCGGGTACTCGAGCGCGCCGCCGACATCGCCCGGATCGCCGGTGTGCCCGCCCCGGATTCGGCGGTGGTGTCGGTCGTGCTCGGCGCCGCCGAGGTCGCCTTCGACGCCGCGCAGGCGTGCCGGGCGCGGGGGCTCGACGTGGGCTGTTTCCGTCCTCCGTCGGTCCCGGAGGGCACCTCCCGGTTACGGCTGACGGCGCGTGCCGACCTCACCGCGGCCGAACTCGACATCATCGCGACGGTGCTCGGCGACGTGTTGGCCGAGGTACGTGATCTGGATGCGGTGCCAGCATGAGTGAGCGCAGCGAGCGACTACAGGCGCGGCGATCGGCGCCCCGACGTCCCGCGGGACGAGCCGGGTTGTCGCCTTGTTGCGCAGTGGGATTCGCCGGTCGCGAGTGATGTTCGCATGAGTGTCCTGCTGATCACCGGAACGTCCACAGACGTCGGTAAAACCGTCGTCACCGCCGCGATCGCCGCCGCCGCGCTGGCGGGCGGTCGCTCGGTCGCGGTGTGCAAACCGGGCCAAACCGGCGTCGCCCCTGGTGAACCCGGCGATCTCGCCGAGATAGAGCGTCTCAGCGGTGTCATGCGGACGGTCGAACTCGCCCGTTACCCCGACCCGCTGGCGCCCGACACCGCCGCCCGGAGGGCCGGTTTGCCGGAACTCACCCTCGCCGAGACCGCCGCCGCCGTCGACTCCCTCGCCGCCGCCGCCGACCTCGTCCTGGTCGAAGGCGCGGGCGGATTGCTGGTCCGCCTAGGCGATTTCACCCTCGTCGACCTCGCGCAGAAACTCGGCGCACCCGTCCTGGTGGTCACCGCGGCCGGACTCGGCACGCTCAACCACACCGAATTGACCACTCGTGCCCTGTATTCGGCGGGCGTGCGCTGCGCGGGCCTGGTGATCGGCGCCTGGCCGACCGAGCCGGACCTTGCGGCCGAGTGCAACCGGACAGACCTGCCACGGGTGACCGGCGTCGATCTGGTCGGCGCGGTGCCCGCGGGCGCGGGCCGCTGGGACCGCGAGCGGTTCATGACCGCCGCGGCCAGTTGGTTCGAGCCCGCCTGGTCGCCCTTGTGAAATCCGCTTGTCATGAGCACGCCGAGCAGGCCAAGACCTTCGGCGCAGGCATTCGCGGCGAACATTTGCCAGGTCTCTTCATGGAATTTCGACCATGCGTGCCGAAGTGTCGGTTTGGCGGCAATGAGGTTGGCGCACAAGGTAAAGAAGGCGCCGAATGCCTTCCCGATCTCGACGGCTTCGTCTGGTCGATGGCATGCCGGTGGATCCCTCGAGCATCGCGGACCGATTCGGGATCGTAAAGCCGACGACGGGACGGGGTCTTGCCCTGTCTGCGGGACTTACCGGAAATGTCTGCTCTGTACCCAAATGTGGGAAGGAGCCCAGATTGCCTGGGGCACAATAGGTGACACGTTGGTCCGAGCGGAACGTGGAGACTTCGATGAGCCAGTTCGTTACGGCAGTGCACCTTACCTCGGGCAAAACAGTGCTGGGTGTGATCGCGGTCGGCTCGGCATCGTGCTGGCGAGTATCGATAGCAACCAAACATCACGCGGGACATCGTCGGTGTCCGCGGTACTGACCGAAATTTCATTGCGGCGGCATTTCGCATGACGCCGGTCCCCTGTGTACTCAGGCGGGAAATTCCGCCCGGGTTCTGAGACTGCCTGGGATACGACTGGTCTCAGGCTGATCAAAGAGGAAGGAACCTCCGATGATTGAGATTGCCCCGCCCCCCAGCGCGATGACACCTCCACCCGACGCGATCGTCCCCCCGCCGATTGCCCCGCCGCCGGTGACGCCGCCGCCATTTGCGCCGCCGCCCATCGGGTGAGGTAGCCGAGACTGTTCGGCCGGCTTCGGCATTCGCTGTCGAAGCCGGCCGATCCTCGAATGGCGGCCGCTGACGTCGCCAACGGAACCGACTTTCCGGCCCGGTGTCCACCTCGGCGCGGGCCCGGCACCGTCAGCGCGCACGACCGACTGCCATTTCGGGCGATGGGGTAGGGGTGACAGTACTCCCGCGCACCGCAAGGACGAGCATCGCGGCAAGCATCGCCCACCGGGTGGCAACGATCCCGAGGGTGGAAACCAGGTAGCCCGCGCCGAGCGCGCCGAGTGCCACGGCGCCCTCGGAGACCAGCGATATCGTCCCGAGCGCGCGTCCGAGGACCTGCTCCGGGATGACGCTCACCCGGTAGACGGTCAGTGCGATATAGCTGGCGACGGTGACGCCGCCGATGCCGCCCCAACTCATGGCAAGCAGAATAGGGTTGGCGCTCAACGCAATCGGCACGAGAAGCGCGGTCCACATCCATAGGGCTCCTCGATAGGCACGTTCCGCGGAGAAGCGGGCGGTGATCCATGTCCCCATGACTGCGCCGAGCATTCCGCCTACCCCGGACATGCCGAGCACGACACCGGCGACCCAGGCCGGCCGGCCGTTGGTTTTCAGCTCTACCAGGATCAACAGCAGCACGACCTGGATGACGACGTTCGAGGCCCCGATCAGCAACGTCGAGGTTCGAAGCAGCGGATCGGCCCACACGATGCGCATACCCGCCGCGATATCCCGCCCGTTCGTACGGCCGGTGGACTCCGCGGATTCCCTCGACGCAGCGGACTTCGATCGGATCCGGGACAGCGCGGCCAAACAGTACAGGTAGGACGCGGCGTTGGCGATGAACGGCAGCCAGCGGGTGACACCGTACATTGCGGCCCCGGTCGCTCGCCCGACCAGATTGGCGATCGATTGCTGAGCCTCGAGGAACGAGAATGCGGCCGGGCGCTGTTCGACTGAAACCAGATCGCGCACCATGCCCAGCTCGCTCAGGCTGACGAAGACATACGCGCTGCCCTCGACGAATGCCGTACCGGCGAGGATCAGGCCGAGACCAGGAGGCCGGGCCGAGGCCGCCGCGGCGGCTAGGCACGTTCCGGCCAACCCGAGGACTTGGCACAGCTGAAGAATTCGTAGCCTATCGGCCCGGTCGGCGACCATGCCTGCCGGAATCTGGAAGATCAGGCCCGGAATACTCAGCGCGAATCCGGCCCACCCAGCCGCCACCGGCGAACCGGTCACTGCGAGCACAAGCATCGGGTAGGCGATTCGGACGCCGTGAAACCCCGTCAGCGACAGGGCGTTTCCGGACCACAGCAGCATGAAGTTCCGGTCCGTGTAGAGGCGCGACCTACTCATCGTCGCCCGAGGTGCTCCACAACCACTGCGGCAGCTCGGTGAACTCCGCATCGTCGATACCTGAGCGGACGGCCCGATCTCCGTCCGATTACTGGGGAGTCGACAGCGTCTCGGCAGTGGCGTTTCGGGCGCATCCAATGCCTCTCTTCGATCCCTCGTCGCCGGTCGTGACACCGCCGGTTTCGCAGCACCGAGCTGGCACCTGACAATTCCCGCCGTCAGCATGAGGGATGATCTTCACGGCAGGGAGGGGTGAATTCGAGTACGAATCATATTGCGGCACAGCGAAAATAGATTCCCATTGGTGGGAGTGCGGTGGTAGCGGCCAACTTCCGTTCGAACGCGAGCGGGTAGCAGGTGGGATGAGGTGCCAGAGTAGTGGCGGGACTGCGCCGCCAGTGCGCAGCGCATCGGGCAGAAATCAACCCTGCTCAGGTGAGAGTGGCTACGACATATCTGGCGGCCTCGGCGATGAGGGCCTGATTGTATTCGGCGTCTTTGGTGGCTTTGCTGGACATGATCGCGATGACGAGTGGCGCGGAATTCGGGGGCCAGACGATAGCTATGTCGTTGAGTGTGCCGTAGTCGCCGGTCCCGGTCTTGTCGGCCACGGTCCATCCCTGCGGTACGGCAGCCCGGATGCGTTGCGCGCCGGCGCTGGTGGCGTTGTGTTCCAGCAGGTCACGGAGAAAAGCGCGCTTGTCGGTTGGCAAGGCATCCCCCGCCACAATTTTGTGGTAAATGGCGCCGAATGCCCGGGGTGAAGTTGTGTCGCGGGGGTCTCCCGGGGTGGCTTCCGTGATCGCCGGCTCGATCCGGTCCATCCGGGTGACCGTGTCGCCGAGGCTACGGGCATACTCCGTCAGCTGGGGCGGCCCGCCGAGATCGCGCAGCAGGAGATTGCCGGCCGTGCCGTCGCTGTAACGGATTGCGGCATCACACAGCTGACGAATTGTCATCCCCGTGGCCACATGGTGCTCGGTGATGGAGGCGTTCTTCATGAGATCGCCTTCGGTGTACGTGATGACCGTATCCAAATGCGACAGGGGGTTACGATGCAAGACCGCCGCTGCCGCAAGGCCCTTGAACGTCGAACAGAACGCGAATCGTTCGTCCGCCCGGTGGGCAATGGTGGTGCCGGTGCCCGTGGCGAGGGCATACACCCCTAGGCGTGCGTCGAAATTTCGTTCCAACTCGATCAGGCGATCGTGGCGATCATTCGCCGCGGCAGCGGAGGGAGCGGAAACGGGCGTGTTGCCCTTCGTGCATGCGGCCAACGGCAAAAGTGCTGCCGCCCTTAGAAGAGCGCGGCGAGTGATGGTCGGTATCGGCGCGATCTCGGCGGATACAACAATGCCCATGTCGGGGGAGGTTACCAAGTAGAGCTCGGCCGAGATCAACGGTCCGTGCGACGTACCGGTCAGCGGATCGCGTCGTAGCGGGGCGGACGCCGGAGACAGGCAGTCTGATTCCAGTGTGGCGGTGGCCACATGATGGCAGCCGTCCGCACCCGTGCCTAGAGTGGGAGAGATGTCGCCGTTGGACGATCGGCACCCGTCCACCGTCTCCGACTGGGACGACGCGCGACGCCGAGCTCGGCTGCGGGACAAGCACCTGGGGCACGAGTGGAAGACGTTGCGCCGCACCAGGGTGATGCTGCTGCGGGTCGCCGCACTGCTACTGGCCGGACTTGTGGTGTTCGCGCAGTACTGGAAGTACGACGTCGCGCCGGAACAGGCGCGGCTGGCACGCACCGACCCGGCTATCCTTCCTGTCGCACCGCCCGTCGACCCGAAAGACTGGGACACCGTGGTGGTGGACATGGTCGGCCTCGGCGGCCTGGACGCCGGCGACACCGCCGCTGCGCTGCCCTCGCTGCGCACGATGGGCATGGTGTGGGCGATCCGTTACGACAATCAAGGTATCGACACCAAGGTGATCGCCGACCTGATCGTCCGCGCCGCCGAGCAGTCCGGGCTGAAGAACGTCGTGCTGGTCGGGCACAGCATGGGCGGCGTGATCGCATTGGAGGTCGCCAAACACATCCACCTGGACAGTGACCGCAGGCTGGTCGGGGTGATCCTGGACTGCACGCCGATGGATCTGAACGCCGTCCGTCCGGAGAGCCGTGGCCGCGGCGAGGACATGCTGCGCTGGATGGGCTGGCTGCCAGGGGCGCGCGAGAGCCGCACCCTGCGCCTGGCCGTGGAGACCTATGCCCGCCGGGATCGGTTCCTCGACCGCGGCGGCGGGCTGCCCGGCATCCGGTTCGACAAGCTGCGCGGGGTTCTGGGGGAGGTGGTCCGGGAGAAGATTCTCTCGCGCGACGCCGCGAGTAACGGTCTGATCGAATCCCAGTTCACCGCCATCGTGGCGGGCGGTGCGCTCGACGACCTGCGCGCCCTCGCCCGGCCCGCGGACGACAAGCCGCGTCCTGCCATTGTTTTCATCCGGCCACGCGACCCGAGCCGGGATCGCGTCGTCGACGTCGAATACTCGCACCAGGTGCTGATCGAGCGGTCCGGCGGCGTGGACGGGACGCTGCTCGTGGTGCTCGCCCGAAACACCGGGCACGCCAACCCGATGCAGCGTCCGCGCGAGTACAACACGGTGATCGAGCAGCAGATCCTGCCGTTCATCCAGCGCTATCAGCAGCAGATACGTGCCACGGTGTCGGCGTCGGCGCCGCGCTGAAGCGAGTTCGAACCAGGCTGAGACAAACCGTGTTCGTGCCCGTTTCGGGTTGTTTCAATACCCACCATGTACCGACCAAGCACGTTCCGGTCCGGCCTCCGCGGCCGCGCGACCGCCGCATTGCTCGCCGTGGCAGCCGTTGCGACCCTCGGACTCACCGGCTGCTCGAACGACGACAAGCCGGTCGGTCCCACCGCCGACGGCCCCTTACCAACCGAGGTTCCGGCCGGAACCATCCTAGTAGTAGCCGACCAGTCCGAACGCCTGCAGTCCGTGCTGCGCCTCTCCGGTGAGCTCGACAAACTTCCGTTCAAGGTGGAGTTCGCCAACTTCGTCGGCGGTCCAGCCATCCTCGAGGCGTTCCGCGCGGGCGCTGCCGACGTCGCGCAGGTCGGCGACGTCCCGCCGATCCACGCGCTGGTGGCCGGGCAGGACGTTCCGATCGTCGCGGCCTACCAGACCAGCACCACCTCGCTGAAACTCGCCGTGGCCCCTGGCAAGCCGGTGACCACGCTGGCGGATCTGAAGGGCAAGAAGATCGCCTACGCCGAGGGCACGGCCCAGCAGGCCGCGGTGCTGCGCGCGATCGACAAGGTCGGACTGAAAACCTCCGATGTGCAACTGGTACGGCTGCAACTGGCCGAGTTCCTGGACGCGGTGCGCACCGGCCAGGTCGACGTCGCCCCGCTGATCGAACCGAACGTCACCCGTTTCCTGCGCACGCCGGGCACCACGCTGCTCCAGGACTCCGAGACCGCGGGCATCTATGGCGGTCTCGCCTATCTGTACGCTCGCCGCGCTGTTGTGCAGAACCCGGCGAAGGCGGCCGCGACCCGTGCCCTGGTCGCCGCGTTCGTGCGGGCCTACCAGTGGGCCAACACCCACCCGGAGGAGTGGGCGCGCCGGTACTACGTGGAGAACCAGAAGGTCAGCGCGGACGACGCCAAGCGCATCGTCGACTCGCTCGGCAGCTATATTTTCCCGCATCTGGACCAGCAGCTCGTCGACCGTCAGCAGTCCACCATCGACGCCATCGCCAAGGCGGGCGAGCTGCCCAAGAAGGTGCAGGCCGCCAACGGCTTCGACCTGCGCTTCGACGCCCCGATCACCGAGGCGGCCAGTGCGAGCGGCGCCGCGTTCGAGACGAAGGCACGGTGATGGCCACCCTGGACGTCGGCGTTCTCCACCGCATCGGTCTCGGCCGCGCCGCGTCGGAACCGGTGCTGGCCGAACGCAAGCTCGCCCGGCCACGCCTCGGCCCCGGCCGCCCGATCCCGTTCGGCGCCGCGCTCGGGCCGACCCTGCTGATCGCCGCCTGGGTGGCGGGATCCGCCTCGGGCGCACTGGATCCAGAGACTCTGCCCGCGCCGTGGACGGTCGCGGAGACCGCAGGGGATCTGCTTGCCGACGGCAGACTGCAATCCAATCTGCTCACCTCGGTGCAGCGGGCCGGGCTCGGACTCGGCGTCGGGGTCGCCATCGGCCTGGTGCTCGCGCTGCTGGCCGGGCTGAGCCGGATCGGTGAAGCACTGGTGGACGGGCCGATCCAGATCAAGCGCGCGATTCCGACGCTCGCGCTGATCCCGCTGTTCATCGTCTGGTTCGGCATAGGCGAAGAGATGAAGCTGCTGGTCATCACCACCAGTGTCGCGATCCCGATCTATCTCAACACGCACGCGCACTTGCGCAGCGTCGATGCGAGGTATGTGGAACTCGCCCAGACAGTGGGCCTGTCGCGCTGGGGGTTCGTTCGCCGGATCGCGCTGCCCGGATCGCTGCCCGGGTTCTTCACCGGGCTGCGGCTCGCGGTCACGATCTCGTGGCTGGCGCTGGTCGTCGTGGAACAGGTCAACGCGACCAGCGGGATCGGCTACCTGATGACCCAGGCTCGCACCTACGGACAGATCGACGTCATCGTGGTCGGCCTGGTGATCTACGGCTTGCTCGGCCTGTTCGGCGATCTCCTCGTGCGCGCGGTGGAAAGGAAGGCGCTGTCATGGCGACAGACACTGGCGGACTGACCGTTGTCCGCGCCCGCGAGCTGCGGCGTGGCTTCGGCGACCGGGTCGTGCTGCGCGACCTCGACCTCGACATCGCCCGCGGCGAGTTCGTCGCGCTGCTCGGGCGCAGCGGCTCCGGCAAGAGCACGCTGCTGCGTGCTCTTGCCGAACTGGACTACGACGTGCCGGGATCCGGTGAGATGAGCGTGCCCACCGAGCGCTCGGTGGTTTTCCAGGACTCCCGGTTGCTGCCGTGGGTGCGGGTGCTCGACAACGTGACGCTCGGGCTCGGCGGGCCGGGTGCAGCCGAGCGTGGCCGCGCCGCCCTGGCCGAGGTCTGCCTGGCGGGCAGGGAAAAGGCCTGGCCCAAGGAGCTTTCCGGCGGTGAGCAACAACGCGTCGCGCTGGCCCGTTCGCTGGTGCGCGAGCCGGAGCTGCTGCTGGCGGACGAACCCTTCGGCGCGTTGGACGCGTTGACCAGGATCAGGATGCACGCGCTGCTGCAGGACCTGTGCGCCAAGCATCGGCCCGCCGTCCTGCTGGTCACCCACGACGTGGATGAGGCGGTGCTGCTCGCCGACCGCGTCCTTGTGCTCGACGACGGGCGTATCGCGGTGGACCAGCGCATCGACCTGGAACGTCCACGCCACCATGGTGACCCAGCGTTCCTGCGGCACCGGTCCCTGCTGCTGGCCAGCCTCGGTGTCGCGGAGACACCGGCCGACGATGGAGAGAAGAAAGCCTCATGACCGCACCGCGTCAGCTCAGTCTCAACGCGTTCATCTACCCGTCCGGCCACCACGAAGCCGCGTGGCGGCATCCGTCGAGCCGACCCGAGCGCATCTACGACGTCGCCTACTACCAAGAGATCGGCCGCACCGCGGAAGCGGCTAAGTTCGACGCGGTGTTCTTCGCCGACGGGCCCGCGCTGCGCACCAACGTGAAGCACAACGCCGCCTCCGGGCTGGAGCCGATCACCCTGCTCACCGCGATCGCCACGGCGACAACCCATCTCGGTCTCATCGCCACTGCGTCCACGACGTATTACGAGCCCTACAACCTGGCCAGGCTGTTCTCCACGCTGGACCACCTCTCCGGTGGCCGGGCGGGCTGGAACATCGTCACCACCGGGACCGATCTCGCCGCGGCCAACTTCGGCCTCGACAAGCACCCGGACCATGCCGAACGCTATGCGCGGGCACGGGAATTCGTCGATGCCGTGGTCGCGTTGTGGGACAGCTGGGAAGACGACGCCATCGTTCTGGACCAGGGCGCCGGGGTATACGCCGACACCGACAAGATCCACCCGATCGACTTCGCGGGCGAGTACCTCCGGGTGCGTGGGCCGTTCAACGCGCCGCGCACGCCGCAGGGGTACCCGGTGCTGGTGCAGGCGGGCGCGTCGAACGACGGACGCGCGTTCGCCGGCAAGTACGCCGAGGCGATCTTCACCGCCCACCAGCGCCTGAGCGACGCGCAGGCGTTCTATGCCGACATCAAGGCGCGGGCACAGGGTTTCGGCCGCGATGCCGAGCACGTCAAGATCCTGCCCGGCATCAGCCCGTTCATCGCCGACACCGAGGCGGCGGCCAAGCGGCTGGAGCGGGAGTTCAACGAGCTCACCGTGCCGGAGTACGGGCTTTCCCAGTTGGAGGGGATCGTCGGGATCAGTCTGCGGCATCTGCCGCTGGACGAGCCGATCCCGGTCGAATTGTTCGACTCGGCAGGTGATGTCACCGACAACGGGCAGAGCAGGTTGCAGGTGGTGGCCGGCATCGTGCAGCGGGAGCGGCCGACGGTCCGCGGGCTGCTGCATCGTCTCGCGGGTGCGCGCGGGCACCGGGTGTTCGCCGGAACCCCCGAGCAGGTCGCCGACACCATCGAGGAGTGGTTCCGCAACGGTGCCGCCGACGGATTCAATGTGATGCCGCCGTACTACCCGGGCGGACTCGAGGTCTTCGCCGAAACGGTCGTGCCGATCCTGCAGGAACGCGGACTGTTCCGCACCGAGTACACCGGCACCACCCTGCGCGACCACTTCGGCCTGCCGCGCCCGGAGAGCCGGTTCGCCCGTCAGCACGCGCTGACCAGGTGAGCAGCGCTCGCGAAACTGACTGTCCCGCTGCGCAACTGGTCGGAATCCTGGAACAGCCGCCCGGCGCCGTACTCCCGCGATCGCGGATCGGCCGCCGCCCGAGACCTGACGGATGGCACGCGCAGGGTGGGTCAGCGGACGCGGGTGCCGAGCAGGTGGCGCACGCCCGCGATGAAGAGCTGCAGGCCGAAGTCGAAACGCGCGGTGGCGTCGGGGGTTTCGTCCAGTGGCGAGGCGTCGTCGGGGAGCGCGCCGACGGAGTCCATCTGCATCCTGGACTGTTCGTCCACGGTCTGGCCGAGCACGTAGTACAGCAGCGTGAACGCCGCGAGCTCGGCCTCGGCCTGCGGCATACCCGCGCGAATCGCTGTGCTCACCAGCCGTTCCCGACCCTTGCTCGTGGTGAGTCGGGAAGCGTATGTCGCCGAGACCAATTCGGCGCCGTCCCGGTAGGCCAGAAGGCAGTCGCGCAGGCGGTGCGCCAATTCGGTGATCTGCTCCGACCAGTCCTCGGCCACGATCGGGTCTTCCATCGGTGCGAGGATCTTGTCGGCGACCGCGCCGAGCAACGCCTGTTTGTTCGGGAAGTGCCAGTACAGTGCGCCGGGTTGCACCTGGAGAGAACCCGCCAGCCTGCGCATGGTGAGGTCGGCGAGACCATATCGGTCCAGAATCGCGATGGCGCCGTCGATCACGTCCGCCCGGTGCAACTGCACTGGCATTCCTTCCCCGTGGTGTTTTGACTCACTGTTACCGCTACCCTAGCCTGAACACCGTTCAAGTTGCACGGCCACCTCGGCCGGACGAAGGGATTCGTGCAGTGACCCAGGCACCCGTTGACACCGATGTTCTGTCGATCGCCCGCGAGCAAGTGCTCGAGCGCGGCGAAAGACTGACCCAGGAGCAGACCCTCGAGGTGCTCCGGCTCGGCGACGACCGGCTGGACGAGCTGCTAGCCCTCGCCCACGAGGTGCGGATGAAGTGGTGCGGCCCCGAGGTCGAGGTCGAGGGCATCATCAGCCTCAAGACCGGCGGCTGCCCCGAGGACTGCCACTTCTGCTCGCAGTCCGGCCTGTTCCAGTCGCCGGTCCGCGCCGCGTGGCTGGACATTCCCAGCCTGGTCGAGGCCGCTAAGCAGACCGCGAAGACCGGGGCCACCGAGTTCTGCATCGTCGCCGCCGTCCGCGGCCCGGACGAGCGACTGATGGCCCAGGTCGCCGCCGGTGTGGAGGCGATACGCAACGAGGTCGACATCCAGGTCGCGTGCTCGTTGGGCATGCTCACCCAGGACCAGGTCGACCAGCTCGCCGCCATCGGCGTGCACCGCTACAATCACAACCTGGAGACCTCCCGCTCCTACTTCCCGAACGTGGTCACCACACACACCTGGGAGGAGCGCTGGGAGACATTGAGCATGGTCCGCGCGGCGGGCATGGAGGTGTGCTGCGGCGGCATCCTCGGCATGGGTGAAACCCTGGAACAGCGCGCCGAATTCGCCGCGAACCTGGCCCAGCTGGAGCCCGACGAGGTTCCGCTGAACTTCCTCAACCCGCGGCCGGGCACCCCGTTCGGCGACCTCGAGGTGCTGCCCGCCTCCGACGCGCTGCGCGCGGTCGCCGCGTTCCGCCTCGCGCTGCCGCGCACCATGCTGCGCTTCGCGGGCGGCCGGGAGATCACCCTCGGCGACCTCGGCGCCAAGCAAGGCATCCTCGGCGGCATCAACGCCGTCATCGTCGGCAACTATCTGACCACCCTCGGCCGCCCCGCCGAACAGGACCTCGATCTGCTCGGCGAGCTGAAGATGCCGATCAAGGCGCTCAACGAAACCCTCTGACCCGGCTCGGTGCGACGAAAGAGGCTCCGACCGTGAGTACTGTCATGGGCATGGACGAGCGATACAACCCGTTCACCGGCAAGCGGATCGTGCCGGGGCTCGACGACGCGATTTCGACGGCCGCCGCGCTGGGCTTGGAGCCGCCGCGGTTCTGCGAACAGTGCGGCCGCCGCATGATCGTGCAGGTGAGCCCGGACGGCTGGTGGGCGAAGTGCGCACGGCACGGGGTGCTCGACTCGGCCGAACTGGAGCGTCGCTGATGGTGGCGGTGGTGGCGCCGACTCGCTCCGGGGTGCGGCGCGAGATGCGTGCCGCGGCGGTGATCGCCGTCGCAGTGGTGGTGGCGAGCGCGGTCGGCGGCGTCGGGTGGGGCTGGCTGGCCCCGACCGAGCGGCTGCTCGTGGTCGAACCCGGCCGCGGCTCCGTGCTGACCGGCGAGAGCGCGCACCAGTTCGACGCGATGGCGCTGTTCCTCCTCGCCGGGGCGGTGCTCGGTCTGCTCTCGGCGATCGCCGCATGGCGGTGGCGGTCCGCGCGCGGACCGCTGCTGCAGATCGGCCTGCTGATCGGTTCCGGTGTGGGCGCGGTGGTGATGGCGCGGCTCGGCGAACGGGTCGCCGAGTGGCTGCATCCGCGCCCGCACAACCCGCCGGTCGGGCAGATCGTCGCGCTGCCGATCGAGCTGGGCAGCACGCTGGCACTGATCGTGCAACCGTTGGTGGCGTCGTTGGTCATGCTGTTCCTCGCCGCGCTGAGCAGTTCGGCGGATCTCGGCACCGGAACCCGTGCCGATCGGGCCGACGGCGGATCCTTCGGCACCGCAGGCGCGTTCACGCCTTATGGTGATGCCGCGCGCGGCGGCGAGTTGCCCTATCGTGGCTACGAACCGGCCGCCGATGCGCTGCCCGAGTTCCGCCGCTGACGCATTGTCCGAACCGTTGCCGCAGTGGCGTCCTATGGGTATCGAAACCACCCTAAAGTGGGAATCATGCTGTGGGCGGGAAGGAACAGGACGTGACCTTCGTCGGGAGCGGGCCGGTTGTCGAGGAAATCGATGCCAAATTCTGGCGGGTAACCGAGCCGCTCGTATATAGCGGCGACACCGAGGAATTCGTGATCCCCGCCGGGTTCCGCACCGACTTCGCCTCGGTGCCGCGCCCGCTGGTCTGGCTGATTCCGCGCTACGGCCGGTACACCCGCGCCGCCATTCTGCACGATTATCTGCTCAGTTCACACGTCGTGAGCGTCGCGGACGCCGACGGCCTCTTCCGCCGCTGCCTGCGCGAACTAGGGGTGTCGGTGCCGCGACGCTGGATGATGTGGGCGGCTGTGCGTGCGGCCAGCCGGTTGCGCGGCGCGAGCATCCGGGACATTGTTTCGTTCCTGCTCACCGCCGTGCCCTCGGTGATCTTCCTCGCCATCCCCGTTGTCGTCGTGACGGTGTTCCTCGTGCTGTTCTGGGTGGTCGAGCTGGCGTTCTGGGCAGGGGGCCGGTGGGGTCAGCGCACCGAGGCTCCGCCACCCGAGCCGCAGATGAAAGCGGCCTGACCTGCCCTGTGCGCGGTCACGGCGTGCTGGTGCCGGAACGGGGCTGCCTGCGCCTGAATGATTGCTAAAAGATTGCCATATGGGTCGAAGTCGTCGGGTAGCGGATCGCAAACCAATCTATCCTGGCGGCAGTTCGGGTCGTGGCTGTATAGCGACATGCCTGGGTTTTTGTGGTTATGCCTAGTAGTGCCCGCAAAATAGATCAGCAAGCTGGCGGGTACTTCTTTGGCGCTCCGAACGACATGGGTCTATCCCGGGGGTAAACTTCGGTTTGCTGATTGGTGTCCGAGCGGTGACCACGACGGAGTGACAATGAACATTTCCGAAGGTGCGGCGGATGTGATTACCTGGACGGCCGACGCGACGACGGCCGCGGCGGGGGCCGTTGGCGGTGCCGCGGTGAACGGCGTGATCGGTGGCATGCAAGGTGCCGTGGCCGGCGTGAAGAGCGGGTTGAGCAGAGGCAGCCACTCGACACCGGCGGCCGCGCTGACATTGGCGGCGGTCGGCGCCGCGGGTCTGGTGGACTGGCCTGTGCTGCTGGGCGTCGGAGGCGCCGCCCTGGTGGTCCGGCAACTCAGTCAGCGGTCGGGCAGGCACTCGGCGCCCGACGCTGCCGGTGGTCCCGGACAACTCGAGTCGCACTCGGAAGGCGATCGAGCGCCCCGCCGAAGCGACGAAGGCGTGACCCCCGCGCGTAAGACCGCGGCACGGTCACGGCGCTCCCCGAGTAAGCGTTAGCCGTCGACGTGGACCTGAGCCGACTGATACGGACCTCCGTGTCGATACCCCGGCGCGCCATCGACACGGGCGTGCGGTCGGCTGCGGTCGTCACCGCCGCTGGCGTGGACCTCGCAACCTTGCCGGTGCGCACGATGCCCGCCTGCCGCGTGGTCGAGGCGATCACCGAGGCCACGACGGAACTGCTCGGCGGTAAGCCGGCCCGGCGCCGTTGGCGCGGCGACGACCGCTGCTGGGTCGAAGTGCGCGGCCTCTCCGAGCGCGAGCCGGACCACGATGTCGGTCCCGCGGTACTCGCTGCCCTCCGCGCGCATCGTGGTGTGATCTCGGCGACCCTCAACTATCCGCTGTCGCGCGTGATCGCCCAGGTGGACGACACGACCACCGTCGACGAGCTGTGCGGCGTGGTAACCGCTGCCGAAAATCGGCACCCCGATTCCGGCCATCGTCCGGTCGACCTGCCCGCCGACGGCATCGTGCTGGCAGGCAGCATGGTCTCGGCGGCGATGAACGCCGCCGGGCTGGGTATCGCGTTGGCCGGCCGGGTGGTCGGTGTGCGGCGGCTGCCGGCGGGACTCAACGCTGTTGTCGCGCTCGTCGATTGCCAGCCGCGGCTGCGTCGCGCCGTCGAACAGCGCCTCGGCATCAACGCCGCTGATACCGCGATCGCGCTTGCCACGGCCGCCGCTAACACCGTCACCCAATTACCGGCGTCACTGGGCGTGGACTTGCACATCCACCTCGCGAAGGCCGCCGAGATCCGCGCCGCGGCCGCCCTCTGGCAACGCCGCGAGCCCGGGCTTGCCGCACACGCGACGTGTAACGACGGTGTCCGGCCCGGTGACCGACCGAGGCCGCTGCCGCCGGGACCGGTTGAGCGCCACGGGAACCGCAGCGGACTGGCGCAGGCGGCTGCCGCACCGGCGATCGGCATTCTCGCCGCCGGCCTCGACGCCGCCGCCACCGCCGTCATGGTTGCCGCGCCTAAAGCGGCCCGCATCAGCCGGGAGTCGTTCGCCGCGACACTCGCCCGCGGTCTGGCCGACCGCCACGGCGTGCTGCCCTTGCGGCCCCAGGTGTTCCGGCGCCTCGACCGGGTCGACGCCGTGGTGCTCGACCCTCGGGCATTGTGCTGCGACGAACTGCGGGTTGCGCGCATCCGCGACGTGCCCGAGCACGAGCGGGCGGTGGTATGGCAGTGGGCACAGGACCAATTGGACCGCGGCGCATTGCGACCCGGGTGGCAGCCGGTGGCGCGGTCGCTGTCCGGCAATGGCAGGGGCAGCGCGGTGTTGGTGCGGTTCGCGCACCATCGACTGGCGTCGGCGGTGCTCGGCGAAGTGCGCCGCGGCGGCGCCGAGGTGGTGTCGGTCGACGTCGATACGCTCGACGAGCTTCGCTCGTCGTTCGACGACCTCGATCCGGTGAACGGGTCCCTCGACGAAGCGCTCGCCCGCACGGTGCACCGGTTGCAGCGGGATGGCCGCACGGTGGCGGTGGTGTCGAGTTCCGCGGCACAGGCACTGGCCGATGCCGACGTCGCGATCGGTATCGCCGCGGACGGGCCGCCGCCGTGGCACGCCGACGTGCTCGTCGACGACCTGGACAGCGTGTGGCGAATCGTGCACGCGTTGCCCGCGGCCCGTCGCGCCAGTGAGCGCGGCGTCGAAATCGCCACCGGTGCTTCCCTTCTGGGTGCGTTACTGATGGTTCCCGGGGTGCGGGGCCACGGCTCGGCTCCGGTCACCGCCGGGGCCGCCGCCGGCGCATGGACGGGATACCGGATCGCCGGCGGAGCGCTCGGGGCGTCACCGCCGCCGGCCGCGAGCGTGCACGAGTGGCACGCCATGTCTGTCGAACAGGTGTCTCGCGTGCTGCAGCCGCCGCAATCCGCCCAAGCGCCCAAGCGCTCGCGGCTGGTAACCGCTGCCCACCCCGCGCGCTCGGTCGTCGATCCGGTGCGCCGGGTGGTATGGGATCTCGTCGGCGCGATGCGCGACGAGTTGTCCGATCCGTTGATCCCGGTGTTGGCGGTGGGATCGGCGGCCAGCGCGGTGCTGGGCTCGCCCGTCGACGCGATCCTGGTCGGGTCGGTGCTCGCCGGGAACGCGGCCCTGGCGGCGACCCAGCGGATCCGGTCCGAACGGCTGCTGCGGCGACTGCTGGCCGCGCAGGCCCCACCGGCCCGCAAGCTGGTCGGCGATCGCTACGTGACGGTCGATGCCGCCGACTTGCGCCCCGGAGACGTCATCGAGGTGCGGCCCGGTGAAGTGGTGCCCGCCGACGCGCGGCTCACCCACGTGCTCGACGTGGAAGTCGACGAGTCGTCATTGACCGGTGAATCGCTGCCGGTGCCCAAGCAGGTCGACGCCACACCTGCCGCGCCCGTCGCCGAGCGGGCTTGCTTGTTGTTCGCCACCACGACACTGGTCGCGGGCACCGCGGTCGCGATCGTCATCGGCGTCGGCGAGCAGACCCAGGCGCGCCGTGCCGCCGCGACCCCACACGCGGACGGCTCAGCCGTCGGCCTGCAAACCCAGCTCAAAGATCTGACGAACAAGGCGTGGCCGTTCAGCCTTGTCGGTGGGGGATTGGTCACCGCGCTCGGGCTGCTGCGGCTCACCGGTCTGCGGCAGGCCGTCAGCAGCGGTGTGGCCGTCAGCGTGGCCGCCGTTCCGGAGGGGCTGCCCCTGGTCGCGACGCTGGCTCAGCAGGCGTCGGCGCGGCGACTGACCCGCGCGGGCGCGCTGGTGCGTAGTCCGCGCTCGGTCGAGGCGCTCGGCCGTGTCGACGTGGTGTGCTTCGACAAGACCGGGACGCTCAGCGAGAACCGGCTGCGGGTGACCATGGTGCATGCCGCGACCGGATTGTCCGACGATGATGTGCTCGTCCACGCCGTCCGGGCCACACCCCTCGCCAACGGTGAGTCGCACGAACACGCAACCGACCGCGCGGTCGCCGAAGCCGGGCGACACCTGGACCGCGGCGAGTCGGCGGCGCATTTGCCGTTCCGGTCGGGTCGCCCGTTCTCGGCATCCGTGTGCGGTGAACAGTTGTCGATCAAGGGCGCGCCGGAGGTGGTGCTCGCGGCGTGCGCGGACGCCGACGAGGCGGTATGGCGGCAGGTGCGCAAGATGGCCGCCGACGGGCTGCGGGTGATTGCCGTTGCCACACGGCAGCTTTCGGCGTCACGTGCCCGATCGGTACGTGACGACGCCGACGCCTTCGCCGAATTGTGCAGCGACGGACTGCGGTTCACTGGTTTGCTGGGCCTGTCGGATACGCCGCGCGCGGACGCGACCGAGGTGCTGGCCGAGCTGGCCGACCGCGGCATCGGGGTGCGGCTTGTCACCGGTGACCACCCCGTGACGGCCACCGCGATCGCCGCCGCGGTGGGCATGCCCGTCGACGACGATCAGGTGATCAGCGGGCCCGAATGGGAGGCGCTGTCCCGGCGCGAGCAGGAGCAGGCCGTGCAGAGCCTGCGGGTGTTCGCCCGGATGTCACCCGAGCACAAGGTGCAGGTAGTCGAGACAATCCAGCGGCTGGGTCACGTGTGCGCCATGGTCGGCGACGGCTCCAACGACGCGGCGGCCATCCGCACCGCAACCGTCGGCATCGGCGTGGCCGCGCGCGGCAGCGACCCGGCCCGCATCGCGGCGGACGTCATGCTGCTCGACGGGCGGATCCGTTCGCTGCTGGACGCCCTCGACGAAGGCAGGCAACTGTGGCGGCGGGTGCAGGCGGCCGTGGCCGTGCTGCTCGGCGGCAACGCGGGCGAGGTGGTTTTTGCGATCGCCGGCACCGCGCTCACCGGCCGATCGCCGCTGAACACCCGCCAATTGCTGCTGGTCAACATCCTCACCGATGCGCTGCCTGCCGCGGCCCTTGCGGTCAGCCCGCCGAGGGCCGATCTGCGTTATACCGGCCGGGGGCCTGACCGAGCCGCGTTGTGGCGGACGGTGGCGGTGCGCGGTGCGACGACCGCCTCCGCCGCGACGGCGGCGTGGGTGTTGGCGAGGTTGACGGGCCGTCGGCGGCGCGCGTCGACGGTGGCGCTGGTGGCGTTGGTCGCAACGCAGTTGGGACAGACGCTCATCGACTCGCACAGCCCGCTGGTGGTCGGCACCGCGGCAGGCTCACTGTTGGTGCTCGGCGCGCTGATCAGCACGCCGGGAGTGAGCCAACTGGTCGGCAGCACGCCGCTCGGTCCGGTCGGCTGGTGGCAGGCGTTGTCGACGGCCGCCGTCGCGACCGCCGTCGCCGCCGTCGCTCCGCGTCTGTTCGCCGCGGGCGGTCGGCAACCGGATGATCAGCCGACGATCTCGATGACCCCCAGGCGCCACAGCACCGCGTACAACTCGCGCAACGGCACGGTCAGTACCTGCGTCAGCGCGCCCGTCAACGGATCCGAGCCGACGCCTACCCCAGTTGTCATCATGAAAGACACCGTGCGGACGTCAGACGTCGAACTCTCGAACACACCATGACCGGGAGGCAACAAATGGCCGAAGAATTGCCTACCACGCACCGAAACGCCGTCGATCGGGTGCTGGCTGCGCAGGGTTTCGCGGTGGACCTGCCGGTGGTCGGCCGGGTCCGTCTCCCTCGGCCCGAGCAGTTGGCGTACTACGGTGCGCTCGGTGCGCTGGCCGCGGCGGAGATCATCGAATGGCCCGTCGCGCTGGTCCTCGCGAGCGGTCATTGGTTGGTGGAGAATCAGCACAATCGCGTCGCCCACGAGATCGGCGAAGCCCTCGAACACACTTAGCTGAACGGCGGCTGTCCAGGCCTGCGACGCCAGGCCTGCGGTCCGCCACGTGGAGGCCGTCACTCGGCTGCGGAAAACACATGGTGGCGGGGGGATTTCGCCGGTACCGTGATCCGGCGGATCAGTGGAGAACGCGTCGAAGGGAGGTCCAGTGGTGAACCGCGTACCGCAGGCGGCGGATGTGCCCTCTGCGACGGTCGGTGAGCGGGCCGATCTGACCGGGTGGCGACGCCGGGATGCGTTGCGGCGCAGCAATGCCGCGCGGCCGGTGCCGAGCAAACGGCAGTATCGGCGCGGGCGAAAGCACCGCAAAGCAGCGACCGACTGCTGAGCGGGAAGGCCGGCTCAGGTGGGCGCCGGGAATTCGTCCGTCGCGCGCAGGCCGGAGTGGGTGAAGCGGTAGGCGGGGCGGGCACAAGGCCCGCTCAGGTGGGTGGGCGCAGCGCCGCGAACTCGTCCGTCACACGCAGGCCGGAGTCGGAGAAACGATAGACCGCGGCGGGGCGGCCGCCGGCGCGGCCCGGAGCGGTGGTGGCGCCGGTGGGGGTGATCACCTTTCGGCGGGAGAGAACTCGCTGGAGGTTTGTGGTGTCGACGTCGTATCCGAGTGCGGCGCAATAGATTTCACGCAAGGTCGACATAGTGAACCGGTCCGGCGCCAACGCGAAGGCGATATTGGTGTACGAGAGCTTCGCGGCCAGTCGGGTGCGGGCGTGGTCGACGACCGTCCAGTGGTCGAAGGACATGGCCGGCAGCGCCGAGACCGGATGCCACGCGGTGTCCGACGGCAGCTGCGGGTCGGCGGTCAGCGGCACGAGGCCGAGGTAGGCCGATGCGATGCGGCGGGGGCTCGGCACCCGGTCCGGGGCGCTGAACACCGAGAGCTGTTCGAGATGGGTCAGCTCGCGCACGTCGACCTTCTCGGCGAGCTGACGGCGCGCGGAGGTGTCGAGATCCTCGTCGTCGCGCAGTCGTCCGCCGGGTAGCGACCAGGTGTCCTTCTGTGGGTCGAGTGCGCGTTCCCACAGCAACACCGCCAGTTCGGTCCTCTGGTCGGGCGGGCATCGTCGCGGCATGCTTTCCGCGCGCCCGGCAGGGCGCGGACCTGCGGCGATATTTGCCGGGAAGCGGCGAACCTGGAACACCGCGGTGAGCGATTCGTGGATGGTGCTACTATGGGGCACGTTTTCGATTATAAGTCGAAAACCTGGTTTGGTGCGAATCGGTGGTCATGCCGACCGCACGAGGAAGGGAGCCATCCATGGCGACGACGGGTGTGAAACTTGCGCCCCCGCTGATGGGGCAGATATTCGACGGGCCCGCCGGGTTCACCGGAGTCGAGGCGACGCCGGAATGGGCGCAGGAGGTCAAGCGACTGGCCAGGGAGCGCAACGCGACCATTCTCGCGCACAACTATCAGCTGCCGGAGATCCAGGACGTGGCCGACCACGTCGGCGATTCGCTGGCGCTGTCGCGGATCGCCGCGGAGGCGCCCGAGGACACGATCGTGTTCTGCGGTGTGCACTTCATGGCCGAGACCGCCAAGATCCTGAGCCCGGCCAAGACGGTCCTCATCCCGGACCGTCGGGCGGGGTGCTCGCTCGCCGACTCCATCACCGCCGACGAGCTGCGCGCCTGGAAGGCCGAGCACCCGGACGCGGTGGTGGTCTCGTACGTGAACACCACGGCCGAGGTGAAGGCGCTCACCGACATCTGCTGCACCTCGTCCAACGCGGTCGACGTGGTCGCTTCGATCGACCTCGACCGCGAGGTGCTGTTCCTGCCGGACCAATTCCTCGGCGCGCACGTCAAGCGCGTCACCGGCCGGGAGAACATACACATCTGGGCGGGTGAATGCCACGTGCACGCGGGTATCAACGGCGACGAGCTGACCGAACAGGCGCGCACCCACCCGGGCGCGGAGTTGTTTGTGCATCCCGAATGCGGTTGCGCGACATCGGCGCTGTACCTCGCGGGCGAGGGCGCCTTCCCGGCCGATCGG
The DNA here is from genome assembly GCF_035920445.1 of Nocardia sp. NBC_01730. Classification (NCBI taxonomy): domain Bacteria; kingdom Bacillati; phylum Actinomycetota; class Actinomycetes; order Mycobacteriales; family Nocardiaceae; genus Nocardia; species Nocardia sp. NBC_01730. The sequence goes on from NZ_CP109162.1 coordinate 8,500,961, forward strand.
GTGCACATCCTGTCCACCGGCGGCATGATCGACGCGGCCAAGGCGGCGAAGTCGAACCAGGTGCTGGTGGCCACCGAGGTCGGCATGCTGCACCAGCTGCGCAAGGCAGCCCCCGGCATCGACTTCCAAGCCGTGAACGACCGGGCCTCGTGCAAGTACATGAAGATGATCACCCCGGCGGCGCTGCTTCGCTGCCTGGTCGAGGGCCGCGACGAGGTTCACGTCGATCCGGAGACCGCCGCACTCGGCCGTAACTCGGTGCAGCGGATGATCGAGATCGGCAATTCGGGCGGTGGTGAATGAGCTCGGGCCCGGGCCGATGACCACCCGGGTTTCGATCGGCTGGGAGGCCGAGGCCGACCTGGTCGTGATCGGCGGCGGCGTCGCAGGCCTGACCGCGGCGCGGACCGCGTCACTGCGTGGCCTGCGGGTGCTCACGCTCAGCAAGGGCGGGCCCACCGACACGTCCACGCAGTACGCACAGGGTGGTATCGCCGTTGTCGCACCGCATGGCGATTCGGTGGAATCACACATGCACGACACCGTGGAGGCGGGCGCCGGGCTGTGTGACGCGGACGCTGTGCGCTCCATCGTCGAGGGCGGTCGAGCCGCGGTGACGGCGCTGACCGACTTGGGCGCGGTTTTCGACCTGGGCCGCGACGGCCAGATCTCGCGGACCCGCGAGGGCGGGCACAGCACGCGACGGATCATCCACGCCGGTGGCGACGCCACGGGCGCGGAGGTGCAACGGGCGCTGAACGAGGCAGGTCTGCCGGTGTTGTTCGGCAGCGCGGTCGCCGAGATCGTCACCGGGCCCGGCGGTGTGCAGGGTGTTGTCGCGGTGTCCGACCAGGGATTCGGCGTAGTTCACGCGCCTGCTGTGCTGCTGGCCACCGGTGGGCTCGGCCGACTCTACGCGCTGAGCACCAACCCGCCCGGTGCCACCGCCGACGGCATCGCGCTCGGATTGTGGGCCGGCGCGAGTGTGGCCGATCTCGAGTTCGTGCAGTTCCACCCGACCGTGCTGTACACGCCGGGCGGAACAGGGCGTCGACCGCTGATCAGCGAGGCGGTGCGCGGCGAAGGCGCGACGCTCGTCGACACCGAGGGCAACGCGGTGACCGCAGGCGTGCATCCGCGCGGCGATCTCGCGCCACGCGATGTGGTGTCCCGCGCCATCGCCGGGCGGATGCGAGCACTGGGCGCCGACCATGTCTATCTCGACGCGCGCGCGATCGACAGCTTCCCGCAACGGTTTCCGACGATCACCGCCTCGTGTCTGGCCGCGGGCATCGATCCGCGCACGGACCTGATCCCGGTCGCGCCGGCCGCGCACTACCAGTGCGGCGGCCTCGTGACCGACACCCACGGCCGCACCGGCGTACCCGGTCTGTACGCGGCAGGGGAGGTGGCGCGCACCGGCCTGCACGGTGCGAACCGGTTGGCTTCCAACAGCTTGCTCGAGGGCCTGGTGGTCGGCGAGCGCGCCGGGGCCGCCGCGGCCGAGCGGCTCGGTGAGCGGGCCACGGTGACCGAGGTCGGCGCCCGCGTGACCGAGTACGCCGACCGCGACTCGGTGCAGCAGTCGATGACCACGCACGCCTCGGTCGTCCGTGACGGCGCCGGTCTCGACGAAGCGCTCAAACGGCTGGACGACGTGGTGATCCGGCGCGAAACGCTCTCCGGCACCGCACATCCGATCGCCGGGATCGAGGACGCCGCACTCACTCTCGCGGCGCGAACCCTGCTGCTCGCCGCCGTCGCCCGCACCGAAAGCCGTGGCTGCCACACCCGATCGGACCATCCGGAACCCGTGCGTGCCCTGCGGTACAGCCTCCCGATGCGCCTGAACTCCGACGGTGCCCCCGAACACACCACACCAACCCCCTGACCACAGCCGTCGAGCGGGACTTCGCGGTGGCATGCCACCCATCCCGTTCGGCAAAGAGAGGAGTGCTTCGATGCCTCTGGATTCCGATTTGGATCGTGACGAGCTGCTGCGGATCATCCGTTCGGCACTGGACGAGGATCTGCGCTACGGCCCCGATGTCACCACGGCGGCCACCGTGCCCGCCGACGCGGTCGTGAAGGCGTCGGTGGTGTCGCGGCAATCGGGGACTGTGGCGGGGCTCGATGTCGGGCTGCTCGTGCTCGACGAGGTGCTCGGCGTGGGTGACTACGAGGTCACCGACCGTGTCGGAGACGGAACCAGGGTGACGCCGGGGCAGTCCGTGCTGACCGTGGTCGCGCCGACCCGCGGCCTGCTCACCGCAGAGCGCACCATGCTCAACCTCGTCTGCCATCTGTCCGGCATCGCGAGCGCGACGGCCGCCTGGGTCGACGAGGTCGCGGGCACCGGGTGCCGCATCCGCGACAGCCGCAAGACCCTGCCGGGACTACGCGCCCTGCAGAAGTACGCGGTCCGGGTCGGCGGCGGCGTCAACCACCGCATGGGCCTCGGTGATGCCGCGCTGATCAAGGACAACCACGTCGTCGCCGCGGGATCGGTGGTCGAGGCACTGCGCGCGGTCCGCGCCGTCGCTCCCGACATCGCCTGCGAGGTCGAGGTCGACAGCCTCGAACAACTCGACGCCGTGCTCGCCGAGAACGTGGAACTCGTCCTGCTGGACAACTTCCCGCTCTGGCAGACACAGGCAGCCGTGCAGCGCCGCAACGCCGCGGCGCCGACAACGAAACTGGAGTCCTCGGGCGGCCTGAGCCTTGACGTCGCCGCCGACTACGCCCGCACCGGCGTCGACTACCTCGCCGTCGGCGCACTCACCCACTCGGTGCGGGTGCTCGACCTCGGCTTGGACATGTAGGCGCATGCGCCGATTCGGCCGCCACCCTGTCCGTGCCGCGGCAGACGTCCGGACCGGCGGCTATTCCTGGCCGGCAGCGTGGCCCACGTCGTCCCGCGGTCGGGGCGAAGGGTTGATCGAGCGATAGCGGTCCAATCGGTGATCGGCCGAAGGCGGGTTGCCGGCATCGTGCAGTGCGTTTCGGCAGATCCTGCTCAGTGTCGGGCGACGGCGGCTTCGGCTGCGGCGCGGGCGCCGGACAGGGCCTCGGGCACCGGAATTCGCCCCGGATACATCTCGGCGAAGATCGGGTCGATGGCCCGCAGCGCGGCCGGAAATCCTGGGCCGCCGCCGGAAGAGATGCGCGGCCCGCGGAGCACGTCGAAGAACGGGGACACATCGACTCCCTTCCCGGCCCAATAGTCGCGGTAGCCCTGCTGCTCGGAGACGACCGCCGGAATGGTGGCGCCGTCGCGGGCCAGATAACGATTGCCCTCGCCGCTGCCCAGCCAGGCGAGCACCCGCCGCACCGCATCCGGGTGCCGAGTTGCGGCGTTTCCGGCGACGCCGACCGCATTATTCGTGCTCACCCGCCCTGCCGGCCCTTCCGGCAGCAGCACCACGCCCCACCCGAAACGAGCCTGCTGGGAGATCTGCGCGAGAGTGAACGTCCCGGACTGAAACAGCGCCAGCTTGCGCTGCAGGAAGGCGTTCTTGGCGAAATCGGGGTTGGTGTTGGTGTCGGCCGGCGAGGGCGCGAGCCGGTCGCTGATCAACCGCACCAGATATTCGAACGCCGCGATCCCCTGCGGGCTGTCGAAGACGAAGCGATCGCGGTCGTCCTGGAATTGTCCCCCGGCCGAGCCGAGATACGGCAGCTCGATGGACTGGAAGTCGTGGGCCGCGTTGTAGGCCCATGGCGCGACCGCGGCCAGTCGGCGCAGCAGCGGGCGGAACGTGTCGTCGTCACCCGGGCTCCACCGCACTGCCTTCAGTTCGGCGGGATCGATGTGTGCGGCTGCGAGCAGTTCGCGGTTGTAGTACACCGCCGTGCCGCCGTCGACGAATTGCGGTACAGCCCATAGGGTTCCGTTGCGGGTGTACTGCGCGACCGCCGACGGGTCCCAGGACTGTGCCGCGTCGGGACCGAGGGCGGACCCGACGTCGATCAACCGTCCGGCGTCGGCGTAGTCCTCGTACGAGTTGGTCCAGAACAGGTCGTCGGCGGTGCCACCGGCCACGTCCAGGCGCAGCTTCTGCTGATAGGACGACCACGGCACCACCGTGATTCGTACCTCGACGTCCGGATTCGCGCGCTGGAACCGCTCGAGCGAGGCACGGTAGACGGGCACGAAATTCTCGTCCCAGATCCGCAGCCCCACCACGGTGCGGCCGGACCCGTCATCGACGCGGCCGAGCCACAAGGCTGCCGCGACGAGCAGCGCCGCGGTGAGCGCGACGGCGAGCACCCCTCGGGTCGATGTCCTCATTTGCCCCCCGTCCACGCGATCGAGCGCAGCACCTGCCGCTGAAAGACCACGAACAGCACCACCAGCGGCGCGATGGCCAGAGTCGTCGCCGCCATCACCAGGGTCCACTGCGCGTTGTACTGCGTCTGCAGATTCGCCGTCGCCGCGGTCAGCACCTGCCACCTGCGGCCGCTACTCGCGACCAACGGCCACATGAAGTTGTTCCATTGCGAAACGATCGTGATGAGCGTCAGCGTCGCCAGCACCGGTCGGCTCATCGGCACCATCACGTGCACGATGATGTCGAGGGTGTTCGCGCCGTCGAGCCGCGCCGCGCCGATCAGCTCCTGCGGAATCGCACGAAAGTACTGGCGCAGCAGGAAGATCGCGTACGGCGAGCCGAACACATACGGCAGCACCAGCGCCCAGAAGGTGTTGAGCAACCCCAGTTTCGCGAACATCAGATACAGCGGGATCAGCGTCACCATGGGTGGCACCATCATGGTGCCGAGATAGCCCCAGAACAGGACATCTCGGCCCGGGAAGTCGGTGCGCGCGAACGCATAGGCCGCCAGCACCGACGTGGTCAGCTGACCGCCGGTGATGAACGCCGTCATCAGGGCGGTCACCAGCACCGCTCGCCCGAGCCCGTGGTCGAGCACGGTCCGGAAATTGTCCGTGGTCACCGGATGTGGCAGGGCCAGCGGCGATCCGGTGGCGAACTGGTCGGGCGTCTTGACCGCGGTCAGCGCGCTGAGCAACAACGGCGCCACGGTCAGCAATGCCCCGGCCAGCAGCACCGCGTAGGCCGCGGCCGAGCGCAGGCGATCAGAATTCATAGGTGGTTCGATTCCGGAAGTAGCGGTGCTGCACGACGGTGATCGCGAACACCAGCGCGAACACCACGATCGCCATCACCGCGGCCCGGCCCGGCCGCGCCGCGTCGAACGCCTCGGAAAACATCCGCATAGCAACCACATCCGTGCGATCGCCCGGTCCGCCTTTGGTCAACGCGTACACCATGTCGAAGGTCTGGAATGCGGTCAGCACGCCGGTGACGAGGACGAAGAACATGGTGGGCCGCAGCAGCGGCAGGATCAGCCAGCGGATCCGGTGCCAGCCGGTGGCGCCGTCCAGCGCGCCCGCGTCGAGGATTTCGCGCGGTATCGCCCGGATCCCGGCCACGAAGAACAACGCCACGTACCCGAAGTTCGCCCAGACGCTCACGGCGGACACCGCGGGCAGCGCCAGCGCCGGATCGGACAGCCATTCGACGCGGTGGCCGAGCACGGCGTCGATCGCGCCCCCGGTCGGCGCGAACATCCATTGCCACACCACACCCACCGCCACCGGCGCGCACATCCACGGCAGCGCGTACATCACCCGCAGGCCCGTCGCACCGCGCCGCCGCGCCAGCAGCGCCGCGACCGCGAATCCCAGCACGGTCTGCACCGGCACCACGATCGCTGTCAACGCCAGCGTCACCAGCAGGGCGTGGCCGAACGTCCGATCCTCCAGCACCGAGCGCCAGTTCCGCAGCCCCACGAACTCCATGGGCCCCAGCAAGTTCCAGCTGTGCACACTGAGCCAGGCCACGAGCAGAATCGGCAGTACCAGGAACCCTCCGACGCCGATCAGGCTCGGCAGTAACAACACATAGCTCGTCACGACACGAGCCCCACGCCGATTCATGTCCCGCTACGCTACCCGTCACCCGGAATCCGATGCCGCGGCGCACCTTCGTCGCAATATGCTCGACGCCGCCGTCCGATCTGGCGATGTCCAGATCGCCGCGCGGCACGCCGACCCGCGAACCATCATGCGCTACGACCGCGCCTGCACCCACCTCGAGCGTTATTCGAACTACATCCTCGCCGCCGACAGCGCGTGTCCCATGAACTGTGTTCCGGGTGCGTCGCCGAGCGGACCGCATCCCGATGTGGATCGTGCCGATTATCGAGGTTGTGCCGATCCCGGAGGCAAACGCCGTGGTTCGATTGTGGACACGTCCCATACCCGATCGGCGCTACGGTGGGATGTCATGGACACCGCCGCGGCCGCCCTACCGGGGCAAACGTGTATCCCGGCGCCGGCATCGTCGTCGGGGAAGCTCCGGCTTCCGCCGACGATACGGAATGCGCGGCCGGTGGTCCTCGCGGCCGGGTGTCTCATCATGCTGCAGCTGGCGATCCGATGGTGGGTCGCCGACAGCGGCTACTTCTATTGGGACGATCTCATCCTGGTCGGCCGGGCGGCCAGGTACCCGCTGTGGTCCACGGATCTGCTGCTGTACAACCATGACGGGCATTTCATGCCATTGGCATTCGCCACGGCGTGGGTGGTGACCGCGGTGGCGCCGCTGGCGTGGACCGGACCGGTGGTGTCGCTGCTGGTACTGCAGCTCGGGGCATCGGTGGCCATAGTGCGCATGCTGATCGTGCTGGTGGGTGCGCGGTGGACGATCTTGGTTCCGCTGGTCTTCTACCTGTTCTGCCCATTGACGCTTCCGGCGTTCGCGTGGTGGGCGGCTGCCCTGAACGCGCTGCCGTTGCAATTCGCCCTCGCCTGGGTGATCGGCGACGCGGTGCTGCTGGTCGGCAGTGGTCGGCATCGGTACGCCCTATCGGGGATCGCGGTGCTGGTGGTGGCGCTGCTGTTCTTCGAGAAGTCGGTGATCGTCCCGTTCGTCGCGTTCGCAGTTGCCGCACTCGCTCGATACGTCGACGGTCGCGGGGCAGCGATTCGGGTGGTGGCACGACGGGGTGCGGCGCTGTGGATCGGGTCCGGCTCGGTGCTCGCTTGCTGGTTGATCGGATATCTCACGGTGGTGGACGTTTCCACCGTGCACAGCAGTCCGGGAGAAGTGCGGAACTTGCTGCCCGGGGCGACATCGCTGGGCGCCGTGCCTACGGTGCTCGGCGGTCCATGGATGTGGGAACGGTGGCTACCGTCGACTCCGTGGGCGGTCGCGCCGAGTTGGGCAGTGGTGTCGGTCTGGGTTGTGCTGGGTGCTCTGGTGGCGCTGTCGGTGCGCTGCAGGCTCCGGGTGCTGCCGGTCTGGCTGACGGTGTCGGCCTATATTCTGGTGGCCCTGCTGCCGGTGGCGCTGGTCCGAAGTGGACCGAATACCGCGGCAGAGCTGACGCAGTCCCTACGCTACTTTGCCGACATCGGGGTGGTGCTGACCGCGGCGGGTGCGCTGCTGTTGCGTGCCCGTCCGCGGTCGCGGTGTGGTCGGACACACACGGTGCTTTCTGGCCCGGGCGCGGTGGTCGCGCTGATGGTGGTGTTCCTCGTGAGCAGCCTGGTGTCCACCTACACTTTCACGCGATCGTGGCGCGCCGGCCCGACCAGGACCTATATCACGAACGTGAAGTCGGCGCTGGCGGGTTGGGATGGCGCACCCCTGCTCGAGCAGGAAGTGCCGTGGAATGTCCTGAACCCGCTGGCGTATCCGCAGAATCTGACCAGTCGGGTGCTGGCACCCCTCGCAGCTCCAGGCACATTCGCCGACTCGACGCCACGCCTGCGGATGATCACCGACACCGGCGAGATCGTCGATGCGACGGTCTGGTGGAACCGAAGTATCCGCCCCGGACCAGAGCCTGACTGTGGCTATCGAATCCGCGGTGCCGAGCCGGTCCACCTACCCCTCGACGGCCCGATGCTCGAGCATGAATGGACGGCACAACTCAACTACCTCGCGAACCAGGATGGTCAGATCACCGTTGCCTTCGAACACGGCGCCACCGTCGCGGCTCCGGTCCGAAAAGGTCTGAATACGGTATTCGTCCGGATAGTTGGCGACGGGTCTGCGCTTCGGATCAGTTCCCGCACAACAGGACTCGACCTATGTGTCGGGGTCGGTCCCGTCGGCGTAGCGTCCTACGACTGACAGTGAAACAGCGTAGGGATCGCAGCCGCGGCGGTGCCTCGGCGGCAGTTCTGAGAGTCGCGAGATGTGTCCGGCCGCAGGAAAATCGGATGGACAAATGTCGGCGTCGGCGCGCACGATGCACCGGTGAGTTTTGATCTGCGTTCAGCCGACCTCGAGGCGATCAACAGTGCGACGAAGTATCCGTCCATCCCCACCTACCACCAGCTCGGTGATCGCGGGTCGCTGACCGATGCCGTCACCGAGTTCCAGGGCCCGGTCATCGGGACCGAGAAGGTCGACGGTACCAACGCGCGGGTGATCAGCCTGCCCGACGGCTCCTGGTTGTTGGGCAGCCGTGAGGAGCTGTTGTGTGCCAAGGGCGATCTGATCGGAAACCCGGCCCAGGGCATCGTGGCGGCGTTGCGGGAGTTCGCCAACACGCTGACGCCGGTCGACGGCGTCGTCCGGGTGTTCTATCTGGAGGTTTACGGCGGGAAGATCACGGCGGCAAGCAAGCAGTACACCGGCGACCGAGCCGTCGGCTACCGCCTGTTCGACATGATGGTGCTGCGAGACTACGAGGCGGTGTCGGCCATGCCGGTGCCGGAGATCTCGGCCTGGCGCGAGTCGGGTGGGCAACCGTTTCTCGCCGAGACTGAGCTGGCCGCGGCCGCAGTGCGCGGCGGTGTCGAGCTCACGCCCCGGTTGTTCACCCTGGACTGCGCCGACCTACCCCGGGAGATCGACACGACCCGGGAGTTCCTCGCCGCTCACCTTCCTGTGACCCGATCCGCGCTCGACGACGGCGCGGCAGGCCGCCCCGAGGGGATCGTCCTGCGTACCCTGGACCGGTCCGCCATCGCAAAGGCCCGGTTCGAGGACTACGACCGGACGCTGCGCCGACGACGCCCAGCCGCCGGATAAGGGTGTGCCGCACACCGATCCGGCTAGCGGTTCAGTGGGTTACGGGGACGAGGTCAGACGTCGCGCACCATCGTGCGCTGGTGAACCCGGGCGCCGCGGTGGCGCAGGTCCGGCACAACGGCTCCGGACCGTAGGCCGTGAAACCCATGCGGCTCTGTACGGAACCGTCCCCGTGTTCAGGCGGTCAGTTCGCGTTCCAGTGGTGTCCGGAACCGCGGAACGGCACGGATGTCGCCGAACCACGCGGTGGTCCGCTGCGCTTCCGCGGCGATCAGCGCCTCGGCGTCGGTCCCCACGTCTTCCAGCAGGCGGTAGACGATTTCGCCATCCTTGCGCTGCGCCCAACCACCGACGATCCGCCCGTCCCACCAGAGAGTGGGGCCGATATTGCCGTTGCGATCGAACAGGCTCGGCGCATGCGGTCCGAGAAACCAGCCCCGTGACTGCCAGCCCATCGGTGTCGGATCGAGGGCGGGCAGCAGCGCCGCCCAGGGTTCGGGCGCCGCGACGGGGTCCAGGTCGTCGGCGAGCAGCACGCCGGTGGTGCCGTCCAGATCGACCTCTACCAGGTCGAGAGTCCCGATGGCCGTGCGCACCTCGCCGAGAGTCCAGCCGGTCCACCACTTGATATCGGCCACCGGTGCGGGGCCGAACGCCCGCAACCAGCGGCGGACCAGCTCGACGCGGGCGTCCGCCACGGCGACCGCCGCGACGCCGTCGGGCAGCCACGATTCGACTGGTGCCCAGGTGTATTGGCTGCTGGCCCAGCTGCCGTTCGGCCTGCCTCGGACGATGCGGCCCTCGCAGCCCAGCGTCACCAGCACCCAGGTGGTGATGTTCGTCGGCTTCGAATAAGCCTTGTCTGGCGCGGTATTCACCTGCGTGCGCAGGCGCGGGACGTCTTTGCTCAGCTGCACGCCGGTCGCCGCACCCCTGGCCAGCAGTGCCTTGTGTGTCTCGGCCTCGACCTCGGCGAGCCAGCCCCTGGCGTCGCCGTCGCCGATGCCGGCCTGTTCCAGGTATTTGCCGTAGGTGCGACGCTGCTTGTGCGCCAACGCATCCGCGCACGATGCCTGCAGGATCGGAACGAGGTCCACTGGCGCCACGAACATGGTGCGGCGCATGGCCAGCATGCGCAGCAGTGTTCGGTCCTCGTAGAGCGCCCGCTCGACAGCTGCCGGTTCGAGGTCGCCGCCGCGGGCCGCGACCGAGAGAAATACGGTAGCCGGATCGGTCGCGTGCAGGGCCACCAGCGAGCGGGCGATCTCGGCGACCCGGTTGGACCGCTCCGTCGTCGCCAACCGGTGCCGTACCGCCAGCCGAGCGCGACGCTCGGCAGCATCAATCGAACGCATAGGCGAATCCTAGCGTTCGTCGTGGTGGCGCAGAGCCCGAAGCCCGCTGCGTGAGCGCCCGCGACCCATGACATCATTCGAGCATGAGGCGCGGATATCCGGTGCTGGCGGCGTGCTGGATGCTCGCGAGCCTGGTCGTGACGACAAGTGTTGCCGCACCGCCTGTTTCAGCGGAGCCGGAGTGCGCTGTCGGGGTGGCCGTGCGGCCGGTGACGCTCAACGTCGACGGTGAGGACGCGACCGGCCGGGTCTACGAGCCGTACCGGTGCGCGGAGGGCGACCTGACACCACAGGGGCTCGTGGTCGCCGTGCACGGACACGACGGGTCGTCCGCGGACTTCGCCGACTACCTCACCTCGATCTCCCGGCGGACCGGAACTCCGATCCTGTCCATGGACCTGCGCTCGGCCACCAGCGTCTGGCGCGCCGGAGAATGGAACCTCTGGGCGGGTTGGCACGACATCGTCGCCGCGACCCGGTGGTATAAGAACGCGCATCGTTCCATCGCGCGCACCGTGCTGTGGGGCTGGAGCCAGGGCGGTATCACCAGCGGGCTCGCGGCGGCGCACGGCCCGCGCGGACTGTTCGACTACTGGGTCGACAACTACGGTCCCGCGGACGATTTCACAATGTGGCTGGGCGCGGTGACGGTCGACCCCGCTCTGCCTGCGCAGATCGAAAGGGACGCGGGCGGGTGCACCCCTGCGGCCTGCCCGCAGGCCTACGCCGAACGTTCCCCGGTGCTGCTGGCGAACCGGATCGACGTGCGCCGCGCCTTCCTGGTCCACGGCACCGGCGACCGGGTGGTGCCGTATGCCACCACCTTGGAGATGCGTGCCGGGCTGCTCGCGGCGGGCAAGCCGACCTCGACATACACCATCGTCACCGGCCGCGGTCTGAACGGACAGGTGGTCCCCGGCAACCACAGCATCGGCCCGGCCTTCTTCGAGGGCGGCTGCGTCGTCGAGCGCCTGCTGGTCGGCACCGAACCGGTCGAGGATTCGGACCGCGACTACGTGGTGGACGTCGCAGGCGGCGTGCTGACCGCCCCACCTGCCCCGCCCGACGCCAAATGCGCCGCCTGAGCGGACGAGCGGGGAACACGAGCGCGTCGCGGCACGGTTGATCCAGGGGACACCGGCAACGAAGTGAGGACGCGATGAGCAAGCCGACAGACCCGGCATACCACTGGAACGGCGCCGACCTGGACTTGGACGCCTACCTGGAACGGATCGGGTTCGACGGCGAGTACGCGCCCACCGTCGCTACGCTGCGCGCGCTGGTGCGTGCGCACACCACCTCGATCCCGTTCGAGAACCTGGAGATCATTCTCGACCGGTCGATCGAGCTGGACTTGGCGGCCTTGCAGGACAAGATGGTCCGTCGCCGCCGCGGCGGCTACTGCTACGAGAACGTCGGGCTGTTCGCGGCGGCGCTGGAACGGCTCGGTTTCGGCGTCACCGGCCTCAGCGGCCGGGTGAGCATGGGCGCGGGCGCGGGGCTTCGTCCCGCTACGCATGCCCTGCTGCGCGTGACGACCGCCGAGGACGACCGGGTCTGGCTGTGCGACGTGGGGTTCGGTTCCGGCCCGCTCGAGCCATTCGAATTGTCCACGCGGACAGGAAAATTCGCGGCGGGTGCGTGGAAGTTCCGGTTGGAGCGCACGGTCGGCGAGCTGGTGTCGGACCTGTGGGTGCTGCACCAGTTCGGTAGGGAGGGCTGGATCGACCGCCACACCTTCACCTCGAACCCGCAATATCGCATCGACTACGCCGTCGGCAACCACTTCATGTCCACCTCGCCGCGTTCACCATTCACCATGCGGCCGTACGTGCAGCGCTTCCTCCCGGACGTGCACCACGTGCTGGACGGCACCGCCCTGACCACGGAGCGTCCGGACGGCACGAGCGATGTGCGTGAACTGGACCCGGCCGACCTCCCCGAAATCCTCACCGAAGTATTCGACATCGACCTCACCGAGGCCGATGCCGCCGCGCTGTGTTTGTTTGTGCAGCGCCTGAGGCGCTGAGCGTTCGGGCCCCTCGACGGCTCGGACGCGGTCCGGCGGCGCGACTTGCCCCGGCCTGTCGCGTCGGGCCGATAGTGTCGTCGGGGTGCGTACCCAACGGAAGTATCTCGTCCTGTTCGTCGCACCAGCACTCGTGCTCGCCGCCTGTTCGTCCGGACCCGAACAGCCCGACACCGTGGCCGGGCAGCTCGCCGACGCGCTGAACCGCGACGACGTCGCCGCGGCGGCCGCCCTCACCGACAATCCGGTCACCGCGGCCGACACGCTCGGCAAGCTCTACGACGGGCTCGGCAAGGACGTGCGTTTCGAGGTCCGCTCGGCCGACGAGAACAATTTCTCGCTGGCCGCGACCTGGAAGCTGAGCAAGGACGGCAAGTCCGAGTGGACCTACACCACCAACGGGACCGCGAGGGACACCGGAGAGGGGTGGAAGGTGAAGTGGGATCCCGCCACCATCGCCCCTGGGCTGGCCGCGGGGCCGTTGAGTTACAGCGTGGTCTCTCCGGCACCGGCCCGCATCCTCGACTCCGCCGGGGGCGAATTGATGACCGAGCAGGTCGTCACGCTGGTGAACGTCGCCCCCGGCACCGACCTTCCCGCGCTGGCGGATCTACTCGGTCCATTCGCCCCTGGCATCACGGCGCAGTCGCTGCAATCGGATCTGGCCGCGGCGCAAGGTAAGCCGATCACCGCGATCGCGCTGCGCGGCACCGACATCGCCCCGATCCAGGACCTGCTCGCCGCGGTGCCTGGCGTCACCCTCGCGCCGCAGGCCCGGGTGCTGACCAACGACAAGGCGCTTGCCGCCCCGACCATGTCCGGGCTCACCGAGCTGTGGCAGAAGTCTGCGGACGCGAATGCGGGTTGGGCGGTGCGGGCCCAGACTCCGCAGGGCACTCAGCGGGTCGCCGGTACCGATCCGACGCCGACCGCCGACATCGCGACCACCCTGGACATCGGCCTGCAGCGCGCGGCGGAGGCGGCGCTCGCGCCGATTACCCAGCCCGCCGCGATCGTCGCCCTGCGACCGTCCACCGGCGACGTGGTCGCGGTCGCGCAGAACGGCGCCGCCGACACCCAGGGGCCGATCGCGCTGACCGGCCTATACCCACCGGGTTCGACGTTCAAGACAGTCACTGTCTCCGCCGCGCTGCAGGCGGGCACAGTGACTCCCGACACAGTCCTGCCGTGTCCGGGCACCGCGAACATCGAGGGCCGTCGTATTCCCAACGACAATAATTTCGACCTGGGCGAGGTTCCGCTGCACACTGCGTTCGCCCGCTCATGCAACACCACGATGGGCGTGCTCGGGGTGCGACTTCCCGCCGACGCGCTGACGAAAGCCGCCGCACAGCTCGGGCTTGGGATCGACTTCGTCACACCGGGCCTCACCACCGTCACCGGGAAGGTGCCGCCCGCCGATACGTCCGCACTGCGGGTGGAATCCGCGATCGGTCAGGGGCAGGTGACAGCGTCTCCGTTCGGGATGGCGCTGGTCGCCGCGTCCATCGCGCACGGCGCGGTACCTGTGCCCGCGCTGGTCCAAGGACAGCGGGGAACCAAGGACCAGGCTCCGGCCGCGCTCCCGCAGGCCATCGCTGACCAGCTGAAATCCATGATGCGCGAGACGATCACCGACGGCACCGCGACGCGGCTGCGCGACATTCCCGGTCTGCTCGGCAAGACCGGCACCGCGGAGTACATCGAGGACACCCACGCGCACGGCTGGTTCGTCGGTATCGACGGTGACTTGGCGTTTGCCGTGTTCGTCAGCGACGCGGGCAGTTCGGGTCCCGCGGTAGACGCGGCGGGCCGGATGTTGCGGACGCCGCGTTAGTCCGTTCGGGGCGTTTTGGGCGGAGAACAAGCCCCGGCTGGCGCGTGCCGAAGTTCCGGCGCAGGCTACACTCGTCCCCGACCCGCGTGCTTAATCAATATGCGGGATGTCACGATTTCGAGAAGGTTCGGAGTAGGCGCCATCGATACCGGTCAGTTGATCGCGGAGCACTACCGCCTGGTCGAGCGGATTGGTAGCGGCGGCACAGGCGTAGTTTGGCGTGCCGTCGACGAACGCCTCCAGCGCTCCGTGGCCGTCAAGCAGATCCACATCCAACCAAGCCTGCCCGAGGCCGAGCGGGACGTGGTGCGCCAGCGCGCGATCCGGGAGGCACGCAACGCCGCCCGCTTCCAGCATCCGAACGCGATCGTCGTGTTCGATATCACCGAGCACGAGGGCGACCCCTGCCTGGTGATGGAGTACCTGAAGTCCAGTAGCCTCGCCGCGGTGATCGCCGCGCAGGGCACGCTGCCGCTGACCCAGGTCGCGCGGATCGGCGAACAGGTCGCCTCGGCGCTGATCGCCGCGCACCAGGCGGGTATCGTGCATCGCGACGTCAAGCCGGGCAATATCCTGCTCGACGACCACGGCACGGTGAAGATCACCGACTTCGGCATCTCCCGCGCGACCGGCGATGTCACGCTCACCGAAACCGGCCTGATCTGCGGCACTGCCGCCTATCTCGCGCCGGAGATGGCCCGCGGTGCCGATCCCACGCCCGCGTCGGACGTTTTCGCCTTGGGCGCCACGCTGTTCCACGCGCTGGAGGCCGAACCGCCCTACGGCGCGAGTGCCAATCCGCTCGCGGTGCTGTACGCGGCCGCCAACGGTCAGGTCAGCCAGCCGCGAAACGCGGGTCCCGCTACCGATTTCCTCCTCGACCTGCTCAGTCCCGAGCCCGCCGAACGTCCGACGATGCGCGCGGCGCGCGAGCAACTCGCCGCGTTGGCCGACTCCGGTCCCGCGCCGGTGGCCGCCGGATTCGTCCCGGCCAGTGAGGCTTTCGCGCGTCCGAGGGCGGGCGAGCCCGAATCGCGGACCCGCGCGCTGCGTCCATCGGCGATGCCGTCGGCGCCGTACACGCCGACCGAGCGCCATCAGCGTCCGCAACCCTCGCCGTCGCGTGCCGCCGCGCAGCTGGACACCGCGGCTCATCCGCGCACCATGGCTCATCCGCGTCCGAGCCCCTCGCAGCGTTCGGGCGGCAAACGGCGCGCGGTGCTGATCGGTGCGCTTGTCGGCGCAGTTGCCGCCGTCTCGGCACTGCTGATCAGCGCGTTCAGCGATTCCGGCTCCGATTCGCCGAGCGCGCAGGCGAGCTCGCTGTCGGTGAGTGCTACGCCGAATACCGGTAGGTCCTCGACCGTTCCGACCGAGCCGGGTCGGACAGCCAACTCTGGGGAGCGGGTCGATATCGGGGCGGCCGGTAGCCTGATAGAGCAGTTCTACAGCGACACGAGTGCTTCCTGGTCACTACTGACACCGGCCGCGCAGAAGGTGTACGGCAGTGAGCAGAGTTTCCGTCAGTACTGGGGCTCGCGGACCATCGACAACTTCGCCACCATCGAGGCGGCCAATAGGACGAACAACGCTGACGGGTCGGTCGACATGCGACTGGCCAGCCTCACCATCGAAGGCCAGACCAAGAGTTTGACGCTGCGGGTGGTCAGCTCTGCGGGACGTCTGCTCATCGATAGCGACACCCGCTAGCCGCCGGTCGTCTCGGCGCGTGGCTGTTCGGTCGGCCACCGCGGCTTCCGGCGCGTGCTCGCGGTGGAGGCCCACCCGCTCTGGTCGCCGTACTTCGCTGTCCTGTCGATCAGCGCCTTTCGATGCTGTCGTGTTCGTTGGGAGAGAGCGCCACCACACTTCGCGGCCCCCTGAGAAGCCCGCCGGCGCGGCCGACCTGGGAACACGGCTTCGAAGCAGGCCGACCGCGCCGACCACACCGATAACGGCTGGCGCCGGACCATTAGGCTGGTAGCTGCAACTTTCCTGTTGCGGATCTTCTGGAGACAAGGATCGAACCCACATGACAACCCGCATCGAGCTCGCCCGCGTCGATCTGCGCGGTCGCACTCCCTCCGTTGCCGAGCTGCGCGCCGCGCTGCCGCGCGGGGGAGTCGACGTGGACTCGGTGCTGCATCAGGTTCGGCCGATGGTCGAGGCGGTCCGGGATCGGGGAGTGTCGGCCGCGTTGGAGCTCGGCGAGCGCTTCGACGGCGTGATCCCGGCGACGGTGCGGGTGCCCGCCGCCGAGTTGGAAGCCGCGCTGGATCGGCTCGACCCGGCGGTACACGCGGCGCTGGAGGAATCCATCGCGAGGGCGCGCAAGGTGCACGCGGATCAGCGGCGCCGCGACAAGACCACCGAAGTGGTGCCGGGCGGCACCGTCACCGAACGCTGGGTGCCCGTCGAGCGGGTCGGTCTGTACGTGCCCGGCGGCAACGCCGTCTACCCGTCCAGCGTCGTGATGAACGTGGTGCCCGCGCAGACCGCGGGCGTCGGCTCGCTTGTGGTGGCCTCGCCGCCGCAAGCGCAGTTCGGCGGGCTGCCGCACCCCACCATCCTCGCCGCAGCGCGGCTGCTCGGCGTCGACGAGGTGTGGGCGGTCGGCGGAGCCCAAGGCGTCGCGCTGCTGTCCTACGGCGGTGTCGACACCAACGGCGCCGCGCTGGAGCCGGTCGACCTGATCACCGGGCCCGGCAACATCTTCGTCACCGCGGCCAAGCGGTTGTGCCGTGGCCTGGTCGGTATCGACGCCGAGGCGGGCCCCACCGAGATCGCGATCCTCGCTGACGCGACCGCCGATCCGGTGCACGTCGCCGCCGACCTGATCAGCCAGGCCGAGCACGACGTGCTGGCCGCCAGCGTGCTCGTCACCGACAGCGCGCGGCTGGCCGACGCGGTGGACGCGGCGCTGACCGCGCAGCTGGTCGTGGTCAAGCACGCGCACCGGGTGAGCGAGGCGTTGCGCGGCAAGCAGTCCGGCACCGTCCTCGTCGACGACATCGAGCAGGGCCTGCGCGTGGTGAACGCCTACGCCGCTGAGCACCTGGAGATCCAGACCGCCGACGCGCCCGCGGTGGCGGCCAGGGTCCGCAGTGCCGGAGCGGTGTTCGTCGGTGCGTACGCGCCGGTGAGCCTTGGCGACTATTGCGCGGGCTCCAACCACGTCCTGCCCACGGCCGGCTGCGCGCGGCACTCCTCGGGCCTGAGCGTGCAGACTTTCCTGCGCGGCATCCACGTGGTGGAGTACACCGAGGCCGCGCTGAAGGATGTCGCCGGCCACGTGGTGGCGCTGGCGAATGCCGAGGACCTGCCCGCGCACGGCCAGGCCGTGCAGGCGCGTTTCGAGGCGCTGTCGTGACCGGCTCGGTGCACGCGCCCGGTGCGACCGTGAGCCTGGACGATCTGCCGCTGCGGGAGAATCTGCGCGGGAAGAAGCCCTACGGCGCACCGCAATTGACGGTGCCCGTGCAGCTCAACACGAATGAGAACCCGCACCCGCCGAGCCGGGCGTTGATCGACGACGTCGCCGAATCGATCCGGGCCGCCGCCGCCGATCTGCACCGCTACCCCGATCGGGACGCGGTGGCCCTGCGCACCGACCTGGCCGAGTACCTGACCAGGCAGATCGGTGTCGCGGTGGACACCGGCAACGTCTGGGCGGCCAACGGCTCCAACGAGATCCTGCAGCAGCTGCTGCAGGCGTTCGGCGGACCGGGCCGCAGCGCACTGGGTTTCGTGCCCTCGTACTCGATGCACCCGATCATCGCCGAGGGTATCGACACCGAGTGGGTCGAGGCGAAGCGCAATGACGACTTCTCCCTCGACATCGACCGCGCGCTGGTCGACATCGCCGACCGCGCCCCCGACGTGGTGTTCGTGACCAGCCCGAACAACCCGACCGGGCACAGCATTCCGCAGGACGACCTGGCCCGTATCCTTTCGGCCGCCCCGGGCATGGTGGTGGTCGACGAGGCCTACGGCGAGTTCTCCGCGCAGCCCAGCGCCATCGGGCTGATCGATCAGTTCCCGGCCAAGCTCGTGGTGACCAGGACGATGAGCAAGGCCTTCGCGTTCGCCGGCGGGCGCCTCGGCTATCTGGTCGCCGCGCCCGCGGTAATCGACGCGATGCTGCTGGTGCGGCTGCCCTACCACCTGTCTGTGGTCACCCAGGCCGCCGCGCGCGCGGCGCTGCGGCATGCCGACGAAACCCTCGGAAGTGTCACCGAACTGGCCGCGCAGCGCGACCGGGTCGCGGGGGCATTGCGGGACATGGGATTCGACGTGATCCCCAGCGACGCCAACTTCTTGTTGTTCGGCCGCTTCACCGACGCGTCGCGCACCTGGCAGCGGTATCTGGACCACGGCGTGCTGATCCGCGACGTCGGCATTCCCGGCTACCTGAGGACCACCATCGGCCTCGCCGCCGAGAACGACGAACTGCTGAAGATCAGCGGCACGCTGGTCGGCACGGACCTCACGTCACGATGAACCAGCGCCGGGAGACCTTCGGCGACAACGCGATTGGAATTGAGTATGAGTAGGACCGCACGGGTGGAGCGGGTCACCAAGGAATCCAGCATCGTCGTCGAGCTGGATCTGGACGGCACCGGCAGGACCGAGATCGCCACCGGCGTCCCGTTCTACGACCACATGCTGACGGCGCTGGGCGCGCATGCCGCTTTCGATCTGACCGTGCGCGCCGAGGGCGACATCGAGATCGAGGCGCACCACACGGTGGAGGACACCGCGATCGTGTTCGGGCAGGCGCTGGGCAAAGCGCTGGGCGACAAGGCGGGTATCCGCCGGTTCGGTGACGCCTACATCCCGATGGACGAGACGCTGGCGCACGCCGCGGTCGACGTGTCCGGCCGTCCCTACTGTGTGCACACCGGTGAGCCGGAACACCTGCTGCACGCCGTGATTCCGGGGTCGGGCCCCGGAGCGCCGTATTCCACCGTGCTGAACCGGCACGTGTTCGAGTCGATCGCGCTGAACGCACGCATCGCCCTGCATGTGCGCGTGCTCTACGGCCGCGACCAGCACCATGTCACCGAGGCCGAGTTCAAGGCGGTGGCACGGGCATTGCGCGCCGCGGTGGAACTCGACCCGCGGGTCAGCGGTGTCCCGTCGACGAAGGGAACGCTGTGAGCGAGCGAACCATCGACGCAGCCACGATCGTGGTCATGTCGGAGCCGAGCACCAGCGAGGCGGAGGCATGAGTGAGCGAAGCGAGCGAAGCATCGACGCAGCCACGATCGTGGTCATGTCGGAGCCGAGCGCCAGCGAGGCGGAGGCATGACCACGAAATCGGTCGCGCTGCTCGACTACGGCTCCGGCAACCTGCACTCCGCCGAACGGGCGCTGGCCCGGGTGGGCGCGCGGGTCGAGGTGACCGCCGACCCGCAACTCGCGCTGGCCGCCGACGGTCTGGTCGTGCCCGGTGTCGGCGCCTTCGCCGCGTGCATGGCGGGGTTGCGGGAAGTGCGGGGCGAGCGCATGATCGGCCAGCGGCTGGCCGGTGGGCGCCCCGTCCTCGGTATCTGCGTCGGCATGCAGATCCTCTTCGAACGCGGGGTCGAGTTCGGCGTGGAAACCGACGGCTGCGCCGAATGGCCGGGCACCGTCGAACGGCTGTCCGCGCCGGTGTTGCCGCACATGGGCTGGAACACCGTCTCGGCCCCGACCGACAGTGTCCTGTTCGCGGGCCTGGATTCCGCCACGCGCTTCTACTTCGTGCACTCCTATGCCGCGCAGGCTTGGGATCTGCCGCCCAGCGAGCACTTCGCCGCGCCCAAGCTGACCTGGGCCGAGCACGGAGTGCCGTTCCTGGCCGCGGTGGAGAACGGCGCACTGTCGGCGACCCAGTTCCACCCGGAGAAGTCCGGCGACGCGGGCGCTCACCTGCTGGCGAACTGGGTGCGGTCGCTGTAGACGATCCCGCGCGCCTGGCGCGCGGGATCGCCACCGGCTCAGTTCGACTGGACCTTGCTGACCAGCCAGCGTCCGTCCACGTTGTCCACCGTGACGGTCATCGACACGCGGCCGGTCTGGGGCATACCGTCGGTTTCGTCGCTCGTCACCGTCCGCACCACGTCGACGGCCACCTCGGCTCGGTTGTCGTCGCCGGAGACGACGCGGCAGTCGGCCGAGTCGGCCTGTGCCCGCGCGTGCGCGGCCTCCGCGCCGGACTGGATGTTGGGGCGGAAGTTCTCGAACTCGGCGCGGAAGTCGCCGGTGCTCAGCTCACGCACTCTGCGGGCGTGGTCGCCGAACCGCGCGTAGTCGTATGTCGTTGCCGCTGTGCCGAATTCGCATCCGGCCAAGCGTGCCTCCTCGGGCGGCGCCGCGGCGGCGACGGGCGCGGCCGTGAGTGCGGCGGAGCAGGTGGCTGCCGAAAGTAGCAGTGTGGCAGCGATTGTCGTTCGTGACATTCAGTTCCTCAGTGCGAGGTGGAAGCGGCGACCGGGGGTGATCGCCGCGCGGAAACGATACCGGTCCGCGGCGATCTCGTGGCCGACCGCACCGGCCGTCCGCAGGGTTCTACCCGGCTTCGCAGCGGCTCGCCGCCCTGGCCTGCTACCGCGCGCGTGCTCGCCGCGCGCAGATCACGGACGGGTGCCGGTGGACCAGATCGGGGTGGTTTCCACCCGGGACAGCCGCCAGCCCTCCGCGGTGCGGACCGCGGCGAAGCGGTAGATCTCGCCGAGGGTGTACTGCGGCTGTGGAATCGTCCCGTTCGTCGCCGCCGGCGCGAAAGTAGCGATGAGGTTGGCCCGGATGTCCGCGGCGTCGCCGCGAAGATCGATGATCACGTTGCTGATGAAGTGCTGAATCCGCTTGTCGTCGGTGTGGTTCCGGCTCGCCTGGGCGATCAGTGCGTCGCGGCCGTCGGCCGTGCCGCCGGGGGTCTTCGCGGTGGCGTCGGAGGTGTAGATCGCGCGCAGGTCGTCGAAGCGGCCCTCGTCCAGTGTGCGTCCGAGCCGGTCGACCAGGGTGGTGATCTGGTGGCGGTCCAGCAGGTCGCGCAGCTCGTGGGCCGGGGTGTTCGCGGCGGCCGGGGTGGTGCAGGCGGCGGCGATGGCGGCCAGTGGGAGGGCCAGCAGGGGGAGGGTCCGGCGAATCTTGTTCATCGATGGTGCCTTTCGAACTGAAAGTTGGCTACTCCAATGTTGGTACCGCCAATGTATCAGATTGTGGGTGTCGCCAATAAATGGTGGGCGCCAAGGACGAGTCGCTGGCCGGGTTCTCCTCCGCGGACCGTCGCACGCTGGCCACGCTGCTCACCCGCATCCTGGACGCGCACGGCGGCAGGCCCCGGCGCCGGTGGTCGAGGTCCCATCAGCGCAGGCCCGGGGCTCGAACGCGGGCAGCCAACCACTAAGCTGCTCTCGTGAGTCTTGTGCTGCTACCCGCCGTCGATGTCGCCAATGGAGAGGCCGTGCGCCTCGTGCAGGGGGAAGCCGGTAGCGAAACCAGCTACGGCTCGCCTCGCGAGGCGGCGCTGGCGTGGCAGGAAGCCGGCGCGGACTGGGTGCATCTGGTCGATCTGGACGCGGCCTTCGGTCGCGGTTCGAATCGGGAACTACTCGCGGGCGTCGTCGGTGAACTCGACGTCAAGGTGGAACTGTCCGGTGGCATCCGCGACGACGAGACCCTGGAGGCGGCGCTGGCCACCGGCTGCGCCCGGGTGAACCTCGGCACCGCCGCATTGGAGGACCCGGTCTGGTGCGCCACGGCGATCGCACGCCACGGCGATCGGATCGCCGTCGGCTTGGATGTGCGCATCGTCGACGGCGAGCACCGGCTCCGCGGCCGCGGGTGGGTCAGTGACGGCGGCGACCTGTGGGAGGTGCTCGAGCGCCTCGAGCGCGACGGCTGCTCGCGCTACGTGGTAACCGATGTGACCAAGGACGGCACGCTCACCGGTCCCAACCTCGACCTGCTGCGCGAGGTCTGCGCGGCGACCGACGCGCCGGTGATCGCTTCCGGTGGTGTCTCCACCATCGAAGACCTGGTCGCGATCGCCGAGCTGGTGCCAGAAGGCGTCGAGGGCTCGATCGTCGGCAAGGCGCTCTACGCGGGCCGGTTCACCCTGCCCGAGGCGCTGGCCGCGGTGAGATGAGCCGCGAGCTGAGGTCCATGCTCGCCGTGGCGAGTGAGATCCTGGATTCGGTGAGCCCGCGGTTCGTCGAGGGTATCGGCGCGCCGAGCGCGGTCACCAAGGGCCGCAACGACTTCGCGACCGAGCTCGACCTGGAGCTGGAGCGCACCATCTCCGCCGAGCTGGAGCGGCGCACCGGAATCGAGGTGCACGGCGAGGAATTCGGCGGACCCCAGCTCACCTCGGGCGCCACCTGGGTGCTCGACCCGATCGACGGCACGTTCAACTACTCGTCGGGGCATCCGCTCTCCGGAATGCTGCTCGCGCTGGTGCGCGACGGCGAGCCGGTGCTCGGTCTGACCTGGCTGCCGCTGCTCGGCCGCCGCTACGCCGCCGTGGCCGGTGGCCCGGTGCTGCTGGACGGCCGTGCGCTGCCGCCGCTGCCACAAGGCAAGCTGGCCGAGGCGATGATCGGTTTCGGCGCCTTCAACGTGGATTCGCGCGGCCGCATCCCCGGCCAGTTCCGCTTCGATCTGCTCGGCCCGCTGAGCAGGTTGTCCTCCCGGGTTCGCATGCACGGCTCCACCGGTATCGATCTGGCGTTCACCGCCTCCGGCGTGCTCGGCGGCGCGATCGTCTTCGGGCACCATCCGTGGGACAACGCGGCAGGCGTCGCGTTGGTGCGCGCGGCGGGCGGCGTGGTCACCGACCTGGCAGGCGCGCCGTGGACGATCACGTCCGGCTCGGTGCTCGCGGCCGCGCCCGGCGTGCACGAAGAACTGCTCGAGATGATCTGCACGGTCGCCGACCCTGCGGCCACGGAGGAGGAGTGAGGCAATGACGTTGGCAGTACGCGTGATTCCGTGTCTGGACGTCGACGCAGGCCGGGTGGTCAAGGGCGTGCAGTTCGAAAACCTGCGCGACGCGGGTGATCCCGTCGAGCTGGCCGCCCTCTATGACGCGCAAGGTGCCGACGAGCTGACCTTCCTCGACGTCACCGCCTCCGCAGGCGACCGCGGCACCATGATCGACGTCGTGACCCGCACCGCCGAGCAGATCTTCATCCCGCTCACCGTCGGCGGCGGCGTGCGCGCCGTCGACGACGTGGACCGGCTGCTGCGCGCAGGCGCCGACAAGGTCTCGGTGAACACCGCCGCGATCGCGCGCCCCGAGGTGTTGCGCGAGATGTCCGAGCGGTTCGGCTCGCAGTGCATCGTGCTGTCGGTGGACGCGCGGACCGTGCCGGACGGCCGGCCCGGCACTCCTTCCGGCTGGGAGGTGACCACGCACGGCGGCAAGCGCGGCACCGGTATCGACGCGGTCGAATGGGCGGTGCGCGGCGCCGAACTCGGCGTCGGCGAAATCCTGCTCAACTCGATGGACGCCGACGGAACCAAGGCCGGTTTCGATCTGCCGATGATCCGCGCAGTGCGGGCGGCGGTGACGGTGCCGGTGATCGCCAGCGGTGGAGCGGGCGCGGTCGAACACTTCGCGCCGGCCGTCCACGCGGGCGCCGACGCGGTATTGGCGGCCAGCGTGTTCCACTTCGGTGACCTGACCATCGGCCAGGTCAAAGATTCGATGCGGGCGGAGAAAATCGTCGTCCGGTAGCGATTGGCGGAAATCCGCCGCGCGGGAAGGCGTGCAGCACGGTCTGAATACTCGGAGAGGCGGAACAGCGCACCTGGCAGGTCCTCGGCGAGCTGCGGCGGTCCCGCGCGAACTGAGCGAGAACCTCCTGCGTCCACCGCACGGCGTGCCTGTTATAACCGTGCTATGAGTCTCGATCCCGCCATCGCCGACCGTCTCAAGCGCAACGACGCCGGGTTGGTGTCCGCCGTCGCGCAGGAGCGCGCCACCGGTGACGTGCTGATGGTCGCGTGGATGGACGACGAGGCACTGGCGCGGACGCTGGAAACCCGCAAGGCGACGTACTATTCGCGCTCGCGGCGACAGTACTGGGTCAAGGGGGAAACCTCCGGCCACACCCAGTACGTGCACGAAGTGCGGCTCGACTGCGATGGCGACACGATCCTGCTCGTCGTCGATCAGGAAGGCGCCGCCTGCCACACCGGCACGCACACTTGCTTCGACTCGGATGTGCTGCTGTCTGCCCGGTCCTGAACGCGCCTGCCTAGGATCCGGACGGCCGCTGGTCGTCCTTACCGGAAGAGGTGAGCCCGGCGGGCTGGTTCAGTGCGCCGGCCAAGTGCTCGGCCAGCCGCTCGCCGAGCTCGGCGAGCTGAGCCGTCTGTTCGTCGTCCAGGCCGTCCAACACCATGTTCCGGACCGCGTCCAGATATCCCGGCGCGGCCTCGACGACCTTCAGATATCCGTCGTCGGTCAGCACGGCGTGGACGCCGCGCCGACCGGCGGTCGCCGACCGCTGCGCCCAGCCCATGCGCTCCAGCTTCGACACCACATGGGACAGCCGTGATAGCGATGCATTTGCTTTGTTGGCAAGCTCACTCATCTGCAGCCGGTGCCCCGGTTCCTCGGACAGCAGGGTAAGCACCCAGTACTCGAAATGTGTCACGCCGGATTCGCGCTGCAGCTGGGTGTCCAAAGCGCCTGGTAGACGAGTCATCAGCGCCACAGTCGCACGCCAAGCTCGTTGTTCGACGGGGTCGAGCCACTTCGTCACTGTGTGCCTTCTTTCAAGCCAAGTGACGTGGTTTTGTAGTCAGCTAGTGATTATTGAAAACGTGCTTCACAGTCACCCGCGATATCGAGTTTGCCATGACTTCGCTCGACCGTCATAAAGATGGGCGTATGACATGTGTTCACTCACAAGCCCTCGGGGTGTGTCGGGCTGGGGTCTGCCGTGGGCGCCGGTGCGGTGGGCTGCCCGGTCGACTTTTTCGGGTGCCTGCGTCGCCACTTGCGCAGCAGGACCAGGCCGACCACGGCGAGAAAAACCAGCGCCGCCACGATCGCGCCGACGAGCGAGGCGCCGCGGAACGCGGGCGCGTCGACGTCCAGGATCCGTTCTCCGGCATGGGCGGCGTTGCTGCCGCCCAACACGATGGTCAGGGTCATCAGATTGGGGATCGCGGCCAGCGTCGCGACGACCACGGCAGCGCCCGCGAGGAATCTGCCCGCCCTGCGGCGCCAGACCAGCACGGCGGACAGCAACAGAAAAAGCGGCACGGCGGTACCCAATCCGCCGTAGACCAGGCCCCAGCCGATGCCCTTGGCGAAGCTGCCCCCCATCAGGTCCGCGAGCCGCTGCGCCCACCAGCGCGGGATGAACGCGGCCAGGATGAAGTAGGCGATGACGAGGACCGCGAGGATCGCGAGTCCACCGATGATCCGCGCGCGCCACGTGGCCCACACGGACTTCCGCCCGCCTGGCTGAACCTCGGTCGACGTCATGAATCCAGCGTAAGCCGGACCATCGGTGCCGACCGGGCTCCGTGGACGCGGCGCGTCGCGCCGTCTATTTGGTGCTCAGGAACTTCAGGGCCTCGTCGGCGTGCACGGTGGCGCGCAGCTCGCCGGCGATGATCTTGCTGATCGCGCGGTCGGTGTCGATGACGAACGTCTGCCGCTTCACCGGCGCCAGCTTGCCGAGTAGCCCGCGTTTGACGCCGAACTGCGCCGCGACCGCGCCGTCGGAGTCGGAGAGCAGTGGATAGCCGAGGCGCTGCTTGTCGGCGAACCCGGCCTGGGTCTCCACGCTGTCGGTGCTGATGCCGACGCAGGTGGCGCCGACGGCGGCGAATTCGGCGGCCAGGTCACGGAAGTGACAGGCTTCGGCCGTGCAGACCGGGGTGTTTGCCGCGGGATAGAAGAAAAGAACCAGCGGGCCGTTCGCCAGCAACGCATCGAGCGAGCGGGGGGTGCCGGACTGGTCGGGAAGCTCGAAGTGCGGAGCGAGCTGTCCTGGCTGCATGACCGAGAACACTACCGGGTGCTCGGCCGATTCGATATTCGGCGGCCGGTGCCGTGCCCGCACGGGGGCTTCCTGGTGCTCGTGCCCGCCGACGAGCCGCTGCGATGCGATCGCCTGCGTCGGTGGCCGGGCACGAGCCGAGGGGTGCGCGGCGCGTCCGCCGCGGTGCGGCTACGCGCCGATCAGCGCGGCCACCTCGGGATTCTTGATCGCCATGACGTCGAGGATGCCGTGCGCGCGCAGGAAAGGCCTCAGTTCCTTGATGCGATCACTGTGCGTGGCGTACTCATCAGGAAAGTGGTTCTTGTCCAAGGACTCCAGCGCTTTGACATAGGTGACGAAAGACGCGAGGGCGTTGATCGAACCGGTGGTCTGCTGGTGGCCCATCTGACTCATGCCTGCCATCCGTGGAGCGTGGGTAGGCGGGGCACCGTGGCCCGGGATGGGCGCTACCGGTTGCGAGGGGTACATCAGTTGTTTCCTCTCGAGGTGGATACCGCATGCGACGTCGAACGCAGCGAGTGTAGTGACGGCCGCCACAGGTCCTGCGGTCGCGTAGGAACCGGACGGTCGACTGTCCGATTTGTCGTGATCATTGACCGTGCTGTCGTAATCACCGACACCGCCGACCGGCGTGTCAGCCCGACCTGGGATGATGGGCGCATGCCAGGCGCGTCCACTCCCACCACCACGACCCGCGAACAATTCCATCAGCTGGCCGCGGAGCACCGGGTTGTCCCGGTGACCCGAAAGGTGCTGGCGGACTCCGAAACTCCGCTGTCGACCTACCGCAAGCTGGCTGGCGACCGGGCGGGCACCTTCTTGTTCGAGTCCGCGGAGAACGGAAGGTCTTGGTCACGCTGGTCGTTCATCGGCGCGGGCAGCCCGTCGGCGCTGACCGTCGTCGATGGTGAGGCCGCCTGGCTCGGCCATATCCCGGCCGACGCGCCCTCCGGCGGCGATCCGCTGGTCGCCCTGCGCGAGACCCTGGAGCTGCTGCGGACCGAGCGGCTGCCCGGCCTTCCTCCGCTGACCAGCGGCATGGTCGGTTACCTCGGCTACGACGCGGTGCGCAGGATGGAGCGCCTGCCGAACCTGACGCTGGACGACCTGCGACTGCCGGAAATGGTGCTGCTGCTGGCCACCGATCTGGCCGCCTTCGACCACCACGAGGGCGCGATCACGCTGATCGCCAACGCGGTGAACTGGAACGCCAGCGCCGAGCGGGCCGATGCGGCCTACGACGACGCGGTGGCCAGGCTGGACCGGATGACCGCGGCGCTCGGCGCGCCGGCCGATTCCACCGTTTCGGTGTTCGACCAGCCCGAACCGCGGTACCGGCGCAGGCGTACCACCGAGGAGTTCGGCGCAGGCGTTCGTCGCCTGGTCAAGGAGATCGAGGCGGGCGAGGCGTTCCAGGTGGTGCTGTCCCAGCGCTTCGAAATGGACTACAACGGTGCGCCGCTGGACCTGTACCGGATGCTGCGCGCGTCGAACCCGAGCCCGTACATGTATCTGCTGCACATCCCGGACGGCGAGGGCGGCACCGCGTTCTCCATCGTCGGGTCCAGCCCGGAATCGCTGGTGACCGTGAAGGACGGCGTCGCGACGACCCATCCGATCGCAGGCACCCGCTGGCGCGGCGTCAGCGAGGAGGAGGACCTGCTGCTGGAGAAGGGGCTGCTCGCCGACGAGAAGGAGAACGCCGAGCACCTCATGCTCGTCGATCTCGGCCGCAACGATCTGGGCCGGGTGTGCGAGCCGGGCACCGTGCGGGTCACCGAGTACCGGCACATCGAGCGCTACAGCCACGTCATGCACCTGGTGTCGACGGTGTCGGGTCAGCTGGCGTCCGGCCGGATCGCGCTGGACGCGGTGCGGGCCTGCTTCCCGGCAGGCACGCTCTCCGGTGCGCCCAAGGTGCGGGCGATGGAGCTGATCGAGGAGTTGGAGCCGACCCGCCGCGGCATCTACGGCGGAGTCGTCGGCTACTTGGACTTTGCCGGTGACGCGGACACCGCGATCGCCATCCGCACGGCGTTGCTGAAGGACGGTACGGCCTACGTCCAGGCAGGCGCGGGCGTTGTCGCGGACTCGGACCCGGACTACGAAGACGTCGAATCGCGCAACAAGGCGATGGCGGTATTGAAGGCGATCGCGGCGGCCGAGACGGTCCGGGCCTACGGTGCGGCTCCGGCTCCGGGTGCGGCGAACGGCGGAGCCCGATGACGGCCGTCCCCGACGGCGAACCGGGCACCGCCAGGGAGCACGCGACCGAGGTGAACGCCGAAGCCGGGCGGGCATCCGTCCCGCCGCCACACGGATCCGGGGCGGCCGCCAGCGCCCACACCGGGTCCCGCCGCAGGTATCCGGTCGGCACCGTCGTGTTGCTCGCCCTGGCCGCCGCCGCGCTCTGGGGCTCCTCCCGGATGACCTGGGTGACGCTCACCTCCTCCGACGGCCTCACCCAGCCGCGCACCGACCACCTCAACGGCGGCGTGTGGTTCGGCGTGCTGACGCCGATGGCACTGGTTCTGCTCGCCTCGATCGCGGCCGTGCTGGCCACGAGGGGCTGGCTGCGCCGCGTGATCGGCGTGCTCATCACGCTGGTCGCCGCGGTGACCGCGGTTCCGGCGTTCGCGCTGCTGACCAACTCCGGCAAGATCGCCGAACGGGCCGCGAAACTCGCGGAACTACCGGCCCGCGCGCAGGTGGGGGAGGTGACGCCGACGGTGTTCCCGGCCGCGCTCGCGTTACTCGGCGCGATCGCCGCGTTCGTGGCGGGCGCACTGTTGACCCGCATGCCCGCCGAGACCGGACGCCTGTCCGGTAAGTACGACAACCCGGTCTTCCGGCGCGCCGCCGCCACGGCGGAGGTCACGCAGCGGCGTGCGGAGACCGCGGACCCCGAGCCGCCGCCTCAGCTGTCGGAGCGCGTGTTGTGGGACGCGCTGGACGCGGGCACCGATCCGACCGAGGAGTCAGCGCCTCCGGGCGATCCGGACTCCGGCAAAGCGGGCAGACATGAACGCTGAGCTGTTCCCGCGTGGCGGCTGTGACGGGTCTTACCTTGTGCCAGGCCCTTCTGCGTGGTCCAAGACAAACCCCGGCGCAAAGGCGGCGGGTCCTTCCATTTATTCTTTGTCAGCATCGGTGAGACAGCGCCTGGGGGGATTCTCAGGTAGCAAGTCCGTCTCCCCAGAAAGGATTCGAGCCAGATGACGGTACTCGACTCGATTCTCGACGGGGTCCGCGCGGATGTGGCCGCTCGGGAAGCCCTTCTCGACTTCCAGGCGGTGAAGGCCAAGGCCGCCGCGGCGTCCGCGCCGTTGGACGCCCGCGCCGCGCTCCTCGAAGACGGCATCGGCGTCATCGCCGAGGTCAAACGGGCCAGCCCGTCCAAGGGCGAGCTCGCCGACATCCCGGACCCGGCGAGCCTGGCCAAAGCCTACGAGGACGGTGGCGCCAGGATCATCAGCGTGCTCACCGAGGGCCGCCGCTTCAACGGGTCACTGGACGATTTGGACGCGGTCCGTGCGACGGTGAACATCCCGATCCTGCGGAAGGACTTCGTCGTCGGCCCGTACCAGATCCACGAGGCCCGCGCGCACGGCGCGGACGTCATCCTGCTGATCGTCGCTGCGCTGCAGCAGGACGTGCTGACCTCGCTGATCGATCGCACCGAATCGCTGGGCATGACCGCGCTGGTGGAAGTGCACACCGAGGAGGAGGCCGATCGTGCGCTCGAGGCGGGCGCCTCCGTGATCGGCGTGAACGCCCGCGACCTCAAGACGCTCGAGGTCGACCGCGATGTGTTCGCGCGGATCGCGCCCGGCCTGCCCACCGAGGTCATCCGGATCGCCGAGTCCGGCATCCGCGGCACCGCTGACCTGCTGGCATACGCGGGCGCGGGCGCGGACGCCGTTCTCGTCGGCGAGGGCCTGGTGACCAGCGGCGATCCAAGGGCCGCTGTGTCCGAGCTGGTGACCGCGGGTACCCATCCGTCTTGCCCCAAGCCCGCGCGGCGGGGCCGGTGACAGGAGTGGGGTCGCTACCTCAGGCGAGCGACGGCGTGGCACAGCGCAGCGGTCACGAGCCGGACTCGGGCGGGCACTTCGGCGTCTACGGCGGGCGTCACGTCCCCGAGGCGCTGATGGCGGTGATCGAGGAGGTCACCGTCGAGTACGAGAAGTCGCGCATCGACGAGTCCTTCCTGAACGAGCTCGATCGGCTGCAGCGCGACTACACCGGCCGTCCCTCGCCGGTGTTCGAGTGCAAGCGTCTTGCCGAGCACGCGGGCGGCGCGCGCATCCTGCTCAAGCGCGAGGATCTGAATCACACCGGTTCGCACAAGATCAACAACGTGCTCGGCCAGGCCCTGCTCGCCAAGCGCATGGGCAAGACGCGGGTGATTGCCGAGACCGGGGCCGGCCAGCACGGTGTGGCCACCGCGACCGCGTGTGCGCTGCTAGGCCTGGACTGCGTGGTCTACATGGGCGCCGTCGACACCGCGCGCCAGGCGCTGAACGTGGCCCGCATGCGGCTGCTCGGCGCCGAAGTGGTTTCGGTGCGCTCCGGCTCGCAGACCCTGAAAGACGCCATCAACGAGGCGCTGCGCGACTGGGTGACCAACGCCGACGACACCTACTACTGCTTCGGTACCGCCGCGGGCCCGCACCCGTTTCCGACGCTGGTGCGCGATTTCCAGCGCGTCGTCGGCTTGGAGGCCCGCGCCCAGGTGCAGGCGTCGACCGGCAGGCTGCCCGATGCGGTCGCCGCCTGTGTCGGCGGCGGCTCCAACGCCATCGGCATCTTCCACGCCTTCCTCGACGACCCCGAGGTCCGTCTGATCGGCTACGAGGCGGCCGGTGAGGGCGTCGAAACCGGACGCCACGCGGCCACCTTTACCGGCGGAACGCCGGGCGCCTTCCAGGGCGCCTACTCCTACCTGCTGCAGGACGAGGACGGCCAGACCATCGAGTCGCACTCGATCTCGGCGGGCTTGGACTACCCGGGCGTCGGCCCCGAGCACGCCTACCTCAAAGACATCGGGCGTGCCGAGTACCGGCCGGTCACCGACGCCGAGGCGATGGACGCGCTGTTGCTGCTCAGCCGCGCCGAGGGCATCATCCCGGCGATCGAGTCCGCACATGCGGTAGCGGGCGCGCTGCAACTGGGCAAGGAGCTCGGCCCAGGCGCGATCATCCTGGTGAATCTTTCCGGCCGGGGCGACAAGGACATGGACACGGCGGCGCGTTGGTTCCGGCTGTTCGACGACGAGAACGAGCCGAAGGAAACGCACCAGTGAGTCAGCAGTCCCGCCTCGCCAACACCTTCGCGGCCTGCCGCGCCGATGCCCGTGCCGCGCTGATCGGCTATCTGCCCGCGGGCTTCCCCGATCTGGCCGGTTCGATCGAGGTCGTCCGCGCGATGGTCGAATCCGGTTGCGACATCATCGAAGTCGGCGTCGCCTACTCCGATCCCGTGATGGACGGCCCGACCATCCAGGCCGCCGCCGAGCAGGCGCTGCGCGGTGGTGTCCGGGTCCGCGACGCGTTCGCTGTGGTCGAGGCGGTCACCGGCGCGGGAGGCCAGGCCGTGGTGATGAGCTACTGGAATCCGGTGCTCCAATACGGCGTCGACCGCTTCGCGCGCGATCTGGCCGCCGCGGGTGGCTCGGGCATCATCACCCCGAATCTGATCCCGGAGGAAGCCGACGACTGGTTCGTCGCCTCGGCCACGCACAACCTGGATCGCATCTTCCTGGTCGCGCCGTCATCCACGGAGGAGCGGCTGGTGAAGACGCTCGAGGCCAGCCGCGGCTTCGTATATGCGGCCTCGACGATGGGCGTCACCGGTGCCCGCGACGTGGTGTCCTCGGCAGCGCCCGCGCTGTGCGCGCGTATCCGCGCCAACTCCGACATCCCGATCGGCGTCGGCCTCGGCGTGCGCTCGGGGGCCCAGGCCGCGGAGATCGCCTCGTACTCGGACGGAGTCATCGTTGGCTCGGCGCTGGTGAGCGCCGCGGGCGAGGGGCTGGACGCGGTCCGCGCCCTCACCGCCGAGCTTGCCGACGGTGTGCGCTCGGCGACCGTTGCGTCGTAGCGCACTCAGCGCAAGGCGGCGAACCGCGCCGCCTCCACCCTCGCAGGCCCGATTGTGCCTCGACCGTCCGCACGCTCCGGCAGCGAGCCTCGTCGTATTCTGCACTCGCACCGATGCTCGCCGTCGCGACCCGCGGTCAGTCGACCATCCGCACCGCGTTCGGAGTCGCGGCGCTGAGCCTCGCCGCGGCGGGGGCGGTGCGGTGGTGGCGGCGCGGGTGCGGATCTCCGCTACGGTGGCCCCGTGACCTTACGAGTCCTGGCAGACAGTGTCCTGGCCGACGGTGGCGTCAGCGGCGCCGTGCTGGCCTACATTCCCAGCCCCTCGCAGGGTGTGTGGCATATCGGGCCGTTCCCGCTGCGAGCCTATGCTCTGTGCATCATCCTCGGCATCATCGTCGCCATCTGGTGGGGCGAGCGGCGCTGGCGCGAACGCGGCGGGCAGCCCGGCGCGATTCTGGATGTCGCCATGTTCGCTGTGCCGTTCGGTCTGGTCGGCGGCAGGCTCTACCACGTGGCCACCGACTGGCAGAAGTACTTCGGCTCGGGCGGGCATCCGATCGATGCGCTGAAGATCTATCAGGGCGGACTCGGCATCTGGGGCGCGGTGCTGCTCGGCGGGGTCGGCGCGTGGATCGGCTGCCGGGTGTACCGAATCCCGTTGCCCGCGTTGGGTGACGCGATCGCTCCGCCGATCCTGCTCGCCCAGGCCATCGGCCGGCTCGGCAACTACTTCAACCAGGAGTTGTACGGCCGCGAAACCGACGTGCCATGGGGACTGCAGATCTTCCGCCGGGTCGGCGACGACGGACAGCTCGACCTGATGAACGGCGTCTCGACGGGTGTGGTCGACAAGATCGTGCATCCCACCTTCCTGTACGAGCTGATCTGGAATCTGCTCGTCGTCGCGCTGCTGGTGTTCGTGGACAAGCGCTTCAGGATCGGGCACGGTCGCCTGTTCGCGCTATACGTCGTCGGCTACTGCTTGGGACGGTTCTTCGTCGAGCTGATGCGCGACGACGAGGCGACCAAGATCGCGGGCATCCGGATCAACTCGTTCACCTCCGCGGTGGTGTTCCTGGCCGCTGTGGCCTACTTCGTCTTCGCGACGAAGGGACGCGAGACCGCCGCGCAGTTGCAGCCCGGCGCGAGCCCGCGCCCGTGGCCGTGGCAGATCGGCGCACTGCGAGCCGTAGGGACCGCCACGTCGGCGGAGCTTGCGGCAACCGATGCTACGGCGGCGTCGGAAAAGGCGTCGGACACAGCCGCCTCAGCCGAGGGCGCGGGCACAGCCGACAGCGGGGGCGACGACGGCTCGGGGACGTCCGATGCCCAGGCTGGCGCGCAGACCGACAAGTAGTCCCGCGCGAACGAGTCCGCCGACGCCGAGGCGCCCGCGCCCGGCGAGACCGTCGAATCGGGTAAGCCGGTCGAACCCGACAGGACCGGTTCCGACGAGACTGATCGACGAGGCAGAGAGTCCGACAAGGCGGGTTCGGACGAGAACTGATCCGCCGAGCCGGGGTCGATGCGAACCCGGCTCACGCGCGGATCCGCTACCGCCGATGCCCAGGATTTCCCGCTACGGCAACGAACCAGAGACGCGCCGCGATACCCCTGCGACTGCTGAATGCCCAGAGGCGACAATCCCGGTCGATCCCGGTAACAATGACTCGTGATCGTCGGGATCGGTAACTCGGCGGTTCATCGAGATCGGGGGCCGAGAAGGGTGCCCGCACGAATGAGGAGGACATGAGTGACCGACCCTTACCAGCAGAACCCAGGAGTCGGCGGTCCGCAGTACGGCCCGTCCGGTACGGGTCCGGACTTGAACAAGCCGCAGGACGCGCCGAGTCAGCCGCAGTACAGTCCGCCGCCGGACCCCTACGCCCAGCAGCAGTACGGCCAACCTGCTGCCCCGTACGGTCAGCCGCAATACGGTCAGCCGCAGTACGGTCAGCCCGCTGACCCGTACGGTCAGCAGCCCGGCGGCTACGCACCCGCGCCGTACGTCGGCGGCCCGCAGGGCTACAACCCGAACGACCCGGAGGCGCCGTGGGGTCGGGACCCCTACGGTGTGCCGCTGTCGGACAAGCAGAAGCTGATCGCGGGCCTGCTGCAGATCTTCCTCGGTAGTTTCGGCGTCGGCCGCTTCTACCTCGGCTACACCGGCCTGGGCGTCGCCCAGCTGCTGGTCACCATCGTGACCTGCGGCCTCGGCGGCATCTGGGGCCTCATCGACGGCATCATGATCCTCGTCGGCAAGGTGCCCGATCCCAACGGTCGCCCGCTGCGAGATTGACCGCGGGCATCGATACGACGGAGAGGCGGGCGCGACGTGCCCGCCTCTCCGCGTATGTGGGTGCGAAAGCAATGAGCACAACCCTGCGGCGCATGATGATCGAGATACTGTCCATCGCGCGGGTCCGGGCGTAGCATGGGCCGGATTTTGCGTGTCGTGTGTGGAGCTCCACGCACCGAAGAGAGGGATACCCCGTGCGTCGCAAGCTGTTCGCCGCCGCAATGCTCGCCATCGTCGCCGCCGGCGGGCTCAGCGCTTGCGGCAGTAGCGACCCGAACGTGCTGAAGGTCGGCACCGAGGGCACTTACGCGCCGTTCAGCTTCCAGGGTTCCGACGGCAAGCTCACCGGCTACGACGTCGAGGTGATCCAGGCGGTCGGCGACAAGCTCGGCAAGAAGGTCGAGTTCGTGCAGACGCCGTGGGACGCCATCTTCGCCGGTCTGGAGTCCAAGCGCTTCGAGCTGGTCGCCAACCAGGTGACGGTGAACGACGAGCGCAAAAACAAGTATGCGCTGTCCACGCCCTACACCACCTCGGCGGGCGTGATCATCACCCGCGCCGACAACAACGCCATCACCACCCTCGCCGATCTGAACGGCAAGACCTGCGCGCAGTCGGCCACGAGCAACTGGAGCAAGGTCGCCACCGACGCGGGTGCGAAGGTCGAAGCCGTGGAGGGCTTCGTGCAGGCCATCCAGCTGCTGAAGAACGGCCGTGTCGACGCCACCGTCAACGACAACCTCGCCGTCGCCGAGTACGCCAAGAAGACCGGCGACACCAGCATGAAGGTCGCGGGCAAGACCGGAGCGGTGAGCCGGCAGGCCTTCGCTGCCCGCAAGGACGACGCGCTGATCGCCGACGTGGACAAGGCGCTCGACGAGCTGCGCGCCGATGGCACCCTGGCGAAGATCTCCGAGAAGTACTTCGGCACCGACGTCAGCCGGTAGCCGACACCGTTCATGGACGCCGCCACGAGAGATCTCATCTGGCACAACCTGTGGCCGATGCTGCAGGCCACGGTCACCAAGACCATTCCGCTGACCGCGATCAGCTTCGCCATCGGCCTGGTGATCGCGCTGTTCGTCGCGCTGGCCAGGATGTCGCCGATGTGGCCGTTGTCGGCGGCGGCCCGCTTCTATATCTCGATCATTCGCGGCACGCCGCTGCTGGTGCAGCTGTTCATCGTGTTCTACGCGCTGCCGCAGTTCGACATCGTGATCGACCCGTTCCCTGCGGCGGTGATCGCGTTCAGCCTCAACGTCGGCGGCTACGCGGCCGAGGTGGTGCGCGCCGCCATTCTCAGTGTCGCGGACGGGCAGTGGGAAGCGGCCAAGGCGCTGGGTATGTCGTACCCGATGATGATGCGGCTGATCATCCTGCCGCAGGCGTCGCGGATCGCGGTGCCGCCGCTGTCCAACACACTCATCTCGTTAGTGAAGGACACCTCGCTGGCCTCGACCATCCTGGTGACCGAGCTACTACGGGTCGCGCAGCTGGCGGCCGCGCCGACCTTCGACTTCTTCGCGCTGTACGGCGTCGCGGCGATCTACTACTGGGTCATCTGCCTGGTCCTCGGATTCGGGCAGACCCGGCTGGAAACTCGGCTTGCCCGCCACGTCGCGCGATGATAGTTCATATTTTTCATCAAGCTTTCACCATGGCCGGGCGACGACCCAGGTATCAGGCGGGACTAGGCTCTACCCGTGATGCGACGGACGAAGATTGTGTGCACGCTCGGCCCGGCCACTGCCACCGAGGACCGTAT
Source organism: Nocardia sp. NBC_01730 (assembly GCF_035920445.1). Lineage (NCBI taxonomy): Bacteria > Bacillati > Actinomycetota > Actinomycetes > Mycobacteriales > Nocardiaceae > Nocardia > Nocardia sp. NBC_01730. The sequence goes on from NZ_CP109162.1 coordinate 8,537,432, forward strand.
CCGCGAACTCGTCGAGAGCGGTATGGACGTGGCTCGGCTGAACTTCAGCCATGGCGAACACTCGGACCATGCCGAGAACTACAAGAAGGTGCGTCAGGCCTCTGACCACCTCGGCAGAGCGGTGGGCATTCTTGCCGACCTGCAGGGGCCGAAGATTCGCCTCGGCCGCTTCATCGAGGGCAAGACCGTCTGGGCGACGGGTGAAGAGGTCCGCATCACCGTCGACGACGTCGAAGGGACCCACGACCGGGTCTCCACCACCTACAAGGAGCTGGCCAAGGACGCCAAGCCCGGCGACCGGCTGCTGGTCGACGACGGCAAGGTCGGGGTCACCGTCACCGGGGTCGAGGGCAACGACGTGGTGTGCCGGGTGACCGAGGGCGGTCCGGTCTCGAACAACAAGGGCGTCTCGCTGCCCGGTATGGACGTGTCGGTGCCCGCGCTGTCGGAGAAGGACATCGAGGACCTGGAGTTCGCGCTCAAGCTGGGCGTCGACTTCATCGCGCTGTCGTTCGTGCGGTCCCCGTCCGACGTCGAGCTGGTGCACGACGTGATGGACCGGGTGGGCCGCCGGGTGCCGGTGATCGCCAAGCTGGAGAAGCCGGAGGCGATCGACAACCTGGAGGCCGTGGTGCTGGCCTTCGACGCGGTGATGGTCGCCCGCGGAGACCTCGGCGTCGAGCTGCCGCTCGAGCAGGTGCCGATCGTGCAGAAGCGCGCCATCCAGATGGCCCGCGAGAACGCCAAGCCGGTCATCGTGGCCACCCAGATGCTGGAGTCGATGATCGAGAACTCCCGCCCGACCCGCGCCGAGGCATCGGACGTGGCGAACGCGGTGCTCGACGGCGCCGACGCGGTGATGCTGTCAGGCGAGACCTCGGTGGGCAAGTACCCGATCGAGACGGTGCGCACCATGGCGCGCATCGTGCACGCGGTGGAGACCGAGTCGACCCAGGTGCCCCCGCTGACCCACGTGCCGCGCACCAAGCGTGGCGTGATCTCCTACGCCGCCCGCGACATCGGTGAGCGGCTCAATGCCAAGGCGCTGGTCGCCTTCACCCAGTCGGGCGACACAGTGCGCCGCCTCGCGCGGTTGCACACCCCGTTGCCGCTGCTGGCGTTCACGCCACTGCCGGAAGTGCGCAGCCAACTGGCGCTTACCTGGGGCACGGAGACTTTCATCGTGCCGACGGTGAACAGCACCGACGCCATGATCCACCAGGTGGATGTAGCACTGCTGTCGATGGAGCGATACCAAAAGGGTGACCTGGTGGTCATCGTGGCCGGGTCCCCGCCCGGTACCGTCGGCTCCACCAACTTGATCCACGTGCACCGCATCGGCGAGGAGGACCATTAGTGACTGCTTCCCTAAGTAGCGTCGGCATCGAGGAGGCGCCCGCGGAGGGCTCCGACCTGGACGTGCTGCTCGGCCTGCTCGATCTGGAGCAGATGGACGAGGACGTGTTCGTCGGTCAGCACCCCGCGAAGGTGTGGAGCCGGACCTTCGGCGGCCAGCTCGTCTCGCAGGCGATCATGGCGGCGGGCCGGACGGTCGGTGACCGTCCGGTGCATGCCGTCAACGCGCATTTCGTGCGGGGCGGCGACGTGAAGAAGCCGATCGAGTACCGGGTGGACCGCCACCGGGACGGCCGCGCGTTCGCCAACCGGACAGTCACCGCAAGCCAGGACGGGAACGAGCTGTTCGTCATGCTCGCCGCGTTCCAGGAGTGGGGCAAGGGACTCGAACACGCGCACGCGCAGCCGGACGTGCCCGATCCGGAGACGTTGCCGCGAGTGGAGGAGAGCTTCGAAGGCTTGGAGGACAAGCTGGAGATGTTCGTCAATGCGCCGCACCCGATCGACATGCGCTACACCAACGACCCGGCGTGGATCCTGAAGGGCACGGGGGAGCGGCTCAACCACAACCGGGTGTGGATGCGCGCGGACGGCCGATTGCCTGACGACCCGCTGATTCACGTTGCCGCGCTCGGCTATTCATCCGACACCACGGTGCTGGACTCGATCATCACCACGCACGGACTCTCCTGGGGACTGGACCGGATCGTGGCGGCGACGATCAACCACTCGATTTGGTTCCACCGCCCCTTCCGTTTCGACGAGTGGGCGCTGTATGCCACCGAGTCTCCTGTGGCCGCGGGCTCCCGCGGACTGGCGACCGGACGTTTCTACTCCCGCAGCGGCGACCTGCTCGCCACTACGGTGCAGGAGGGGCTCATCCGCCACTTCCCCGTGCGCAGGCGGGAATCGGCGGAGTAGGTTCCCGCTACAGCAGTTCGAGATCGATGTCGAGATCCACGTCGGTGCGTTGCGAGGCGCGGATCGAGACCGGGATCTTCTGTCCGGGCTCGGTCCGCGCGACGGCGTGGATTCCGTGCAGCAATTGCCGTTCCAGCGCGGCCACGTCGTCGTCGGTCAGTTCGTCGGGCGCGCCGACGAGGCTGAGTGCGATCTCGTAGGTGAACCGGGTTTCCGGCACTCGGTCGAGATGTACTTCGCGCCAGTGGGTTTCGAGGGCCACGTGGGCCGGGTCGTCGGTGTCGACCGGCAGGGTGAAGCGCCAGGCGAACACGTCACGCTCGGCGAGGTGGTCGTCCACCACCTCGCGAACGGTCTCGACGACACGTTCGAGTGTCTGCGGTGTCACATAAACATGGAGCGAAACATCCGAAATTCGTTTCGGCATGTCTGATTCCTGTCGTGTGTCGAACCATCAACGGTGGAAGTTGTTGTCCGCGGGCAGTGTAAACCCTCGGGGCAGGAACTAAATGCAGCCGGGGTGCTGCCTGGTGTTTTCGATGGCGTCCGAGCGCGGGTCAGCGCGTGCGCTGCGCGGCGAGAAAGGCCGCTGGCGGCGCGGGCGCCGCACCGGGCCGGATCACCAGCCCGGAACGGTCGTCATTCCGCGGACGGGGCTGCTCGTGCGAACCGAGCGCCAGCAGCAGCGGGATGAGCGCCTCGGCGATACTGTCGCCGACCTCGCAGAAACCAGCGCCGACAACCCGACCAGGTCGGCGATGTTCTCTCGGCCGACCAGCGACAGGTCGTTGCGCGCTTGATGCAGCTCGCCGATCGTGCGTGCGCCAGTGACGTGGGCGATCCGCTGCGCTTCCAGCAGCGTGAAGGTGCGCGGCCCCGCACCGAAGCCCAGCTCGATGGCCTGGTCGAAAGGCGCCCCTGCGGCCCTATGGCCTGTGGCTTACGTCACTGTGGAGTTGCCGCAGTTCCTTTGTCGTGACTGCGGGACTACTCGGATTCGTTGTCGTACAGTGCGGATTCGGGCACCACGGGCGCGACCTTGGCGGGTTTGTCCTCGACGCGTCCCCGGGTCGAGAACGCCCGCCCGCGCGAGGCGATCACAGGCGCGAATCGGGCAAGCCCGGTCGGGGTGTCCATGTCGTCGTACATGGCGTCGATTCCGCCGCGCGCGAAGTATGCCTCGTGCCAGAATCCGGTGCCGCCGGAGTCGTGCAGGAACCGCCGCCACCAGTCCCGGTGCGGCGCCGAGCGGGTCCATGCTTCGAGACTGTCGAGGTCGCGCCAGTACTGCCGAGCCCCCCAGTGTGGTGGGAACAGCGACCAGACGACGTCTTCGTGCAGAAGCAGTCCGTCCGGTCGATCCTGATGTGAGCGATACAGTTTGGGCCCGAGTCCGAGCAGTCGCAGCATGCCCCGTGGTCGTCTGACCCGCATCCCCAGGTAGATGACGACCAGTTCTGGATAGTCGGACAGATCGACAGTCGTCCTGTTCACCCTCATCGCATACCTCCGCCGGGGGTCTACCGCTCACCCTACGCGGAACAACGATCCAGCCGCCGAAACGGTTCGATGAGGGACGAGGAGCTGGTCCACCCCTCGCGGCCGCCTGCGAAGACAACGAACGAATCCCTGCCGCGATCCCGACGCCGTGGCCGATGCGATGGACGCGGGAGTCCGGGCAGCTGCGGTCTGCGTGCGCATGGGCGAAATCATAAAACCCGCGTTCTACCTTGGTGCCGAGTGTGGGACTCGAACCCACACGTCCTTTCGGACAACGGTTTTTGAGACCGTCGCGTCTGCCAGTTCCGCCAACTCGGCGCACCGGGTGGCAACTATAGCGGGTACTGCGCTCCGGAAGCGAATGGGCTGTCTTCGGCAGCGCGAGGGGCGCGGTTTGCGCAGGGTATATGCGTTCTGTGCCGAAGTGAAAGGTACTCTTTACATCACTCGACAGCCTGATGGCCGGCCGTTGGTCGTGTGGTGCGACAGCGGTCTCACGGTGTGTCGGGACAGGCATCGGAACCAGAGGGGTCTACCTATGAGCACAGCAGCTGGGGGCGCCGGCACGAAGCGGGGCGCCGGGGCGAAGCGGGTCGTCGTCGCCGAGGACGAGGCGCTCATTCGCATGGATCTGGTCGAGATGCTCACCGAAGAGGGTTATCAGGTCGTCGGCGAGGCGGGCGATGGCCAGCAGGCGGTCGATCTCGCGGTGGAGCACCGGCCGGATCTGGTCATCATGGATGTGAAGATGCCGCGCCGGGACGGTATCGATGCGGCGGCGGAGATCGCGTCGAAACGTGTTGCCCCTGTGGTCATTCTGACCGCGTTCAGTCAGCGGGATCTGGTGGAGCGGGCGCGCGACGCGGGTGCGATGGCCTACTTGGTGAAACCGTTCACGAAATCGGATCTGGTGCCTGCCATCGAATTGGCGGCGAGCCGCTTCCACGAGATCACGGCGCTGGAGAGCGAGGTGGCGAATCTGGCCGATCGGCTGGAGACGCGCAAGCTGGTGGAGCGTGCCAAGGGTGTTCTGATGCAGACCCAAGGCCTTTCGGAACCACAGGCGTTCAAGTGGATTCAGCGCACGGCAATGGATCGGCGGACGACGATGAAGGCCGTCGCCGAGGTCGTGTTGGAGAATCTGACTCCCAAGTGACATCGGCTTGTGGCATCGGCCGAAGAATTTACTCGGACGAAACACGATCGTGAACAAGAGTTCGACACGATGTCCCGCGCATGATGCGAATGTGATGCGGAAATAACGTACCAACGCTATGTTCTGACCGGGCTGACGTGGTCGGCCTCCTCGGTGATCCCGGGGGAGCACAGAACTTAGAGGTGAAACGTGCTTAGTTCGACATGCCGGAGTCGTACGACGCGAAGTGTTCTGGTCATCGGCGCTGCCGCCGCGCTGGTGCTGACAGGCTGTAGCGACAAATCCACGAGCAGTAGTTCGGATTCGTCGGGCAGCAATGGTTCGGGCGGTCTGTCCATCCAGCCGGTCATGCAGGTCGACCAGCAGGGCAAGGAAGTGCCGAAGGCTGACACGGCCAAGGCAGCCGATCCCGCAGGCGACGGCAAGGCGACTTGCGCCCCCGGCACGGCCATCGCCATGGCGGGCGCGCTGACCGGCCCGGATGCCGCGCTCGGCATCAATATCGTGAACGGCGTCAAGCTCGCCCTCGACCAGCACAACAAGGCGAACCCTGGGTGCAAGGTCGAGCTGAAGCAGTTCGACACCGAGGGTGACCCGCAGAAGGCCACCCAGGTGATCCCGCAGATCGTCAACGACAAGTCGATCGTCGGCCTGGTCGGTCCCGGGTTCTCCGGGGAGACGAAGGCGACCGGAAAGATCCTCAGCGACGCGGGCCTGGTCTCGGTTACCGCGTCGGCGACCAACGCGACGCTGACCCAGAACGGCTGGACCAGCTTCTTCCGCGGTCTGGCCAATGATGACGTGCAGGGCCCTTCGGTGGCGAAGTACCTGGTCAACACCGAGGGCTACAAGAAGGTCTGCGTCATCCAGGACAACACCGACTACGGCACCGGGCTGGCGAGGTCGATCACCGAGGGACTCGGCTCCGCCGCTGACCCGGCCTGCGCCGCCAGCATCAAGAAGGGCGACAAGGACTTCTCCGCGACGGTCACGAAGGTGGCGGGCGCGAATCCGGACGCCATCTTCTACTCCGGCTACTACTCCGAGGCCGCCCCGCTGGCCCAGCAGCTGAAGTCCGGCGGTGTGAAGGCGGTCTTCGTCTCCGCTGACGGCACCAACGACCCGCAGTTCGTCGCACAGGCGGGTAGTGCGGCCAAGGGCGCGAAGCTGTCGTGCCCGTGTGGTCCTGCGCCGGAGGAGTTCGCCAAGGACTACGAGGCGCCCAACGGTCAGGCGCCGGGCGTCTACTCGGTCGAGGCCTACGACCTGACCACGATCCTGTCCAAGGGCATCGACAGCGGCAAGGTGACCCGCCCCGATCTGCTCGAGTATGTGCGGACGTACGACGGTGCCGGCCTCGCGCGTCAGTACAGGTGGGACCCGAACGGTGAGCTGTCGAACGCACTGATCTGGGTGTACGAGGTCAAGTAGCCCCGAATTCCGACACAGCACGTATGGGGCGAATCCCCATACGTGCTGTTGTTCGGTGGGCCGATGGATGAGGGCAGAAAACGAATGAATTCAATGGCATTGGCCGACACAGTACAACTCGTCGGCGGCTCGATCGACTTCAACTATCAAGGGTTGATCGATAGTTTCTGGCGACTGACCGTCGACGGAGTGACCTACGGCGCTATCTATGCCTTGGTCGCCGTTGGCTACACCTTGGTCTACGGCGTATTGCGGCTGATCAATTTCGCCCACTCGGAGATATTCATGCTCGGATTGTTCGGGCAATTGATCGGGTTGATGATCTTCGGATTCGTCGCCAGTCCCGATGTCTATACCCAGGGTGTCGTGTTGACCGTCATATATCTCGGGCTGGCGATGATCGTGGGTATGGCGATATCCGGCGGTGCGGCCGTCGGATTGGAGCGGGTGGCCTATCGCCCGTTGCGCAGGCGGAGTGCCAAACCGCTGAGCTTTCTGATCACCGCGATCGGCATGTCGTTCGTGCTCCAGGAACTGGTGCACTTCGTGCTGCCGAAGATCGATCCCGATCTCGGTGGCACCAACGCGCAACAGACGATTCGGCTCGTCGAGCCGACTGTGCAGTTCAGCTTCGGTGGCGCGGACGTCACCAACATCATGCTGCTCATCGTGATCGCGGCGGTGGTGCTCGCGATCGTCACCGAGGTTCTGATCAATCGGACCAAGTTCGGTCGCGGCATCCGCGCCGTGGCCCAGGACCCGGACACCGCGACGCTGATGGGCGTGTCGCGGGAGCGGGTCATCATGCTGACCTTTCTCATCGGCGGCGTGCTCGCAGGAGCGGCGGCGATGCTGTACACACTCAAAATCCCGAACGGGGTCATCTACTCCGGCGGGTTCATTCTCGGCATCAAGGCGTTCAGCGCTGCGGTGCTCGGCGGAATCGGCAACCTGCGCGGCGCGCTGCTCGGCGGTCTCGTGCTCGGCGTGGTCGAGCAGTACGGCCAGATCCTGTTCGGCACCGAGTGGCGAGATGTGGTCGCGTTCGTGGTGCTCGTCCTGGTGCTGATGGTTCGCCCGACCGGCATCCTCGGCGAGAGTCTCGGAAGGGCACGCGCATGACCGACACGACCAAGACCGCGCCGGAACCCGGGCGACACGGCCTCGGCGACACGCTCCGTACCTGGTGGGATGGTCTCAGCAGGCCCGCGCAGTGGGGCGTCGGCGTCCCGATCCTCTTTCTGCTCGCGCTGCTCCCGCTGTTCCCTCCGCCGCTGTTGGATACCCCGTCCTACAACTTCGGTCTGGTGATGGCTCAGGTGGCGATGTACGCGTTGCTGGCCATTGGCCTGAATGTAGTGGTCGGGCAGGCTGGCCTGCTCGACCTCGGCTATGTCGGTTTCTACGCCGTCGGCGCCTACACCGTCGGCCTGCTCACCAGCCCCAACAGTCCGTGGAATCAGACCGATGGCGGCTGGCTGGATCCGAAGTGGGCATGGCTGGCGTGCCTGCCGATCGCGGTCGCGGTGACCGCGGTCTCGGGTCTGATCCTCGGTTCGCCGACGCTGCGCCTGCGCGGTGACTACCTGGCGATCGTGACGCTGGGCTTCGGTGAGATCGTCCGGCTGCTCGCCGACAACCTCACCGAGCTCACCAACGGTAGCCTCGGCCTGTCCGGCGTGGCCTATCCGCACGTCGGCGCGTCCGCGAGCAAGCCGGAAGGCGTGTTCTCCGGCGGCAACAGCGGCAACCCGGACAGTGCGAACATCCTGGATCGCGCCAGCTACGGCACCTACTGGTATTGGTTCGGCATGGTTCTGGTGATCCTCGTGCTGCTGCTGGTCGGCAACCTGGAACGGAGCCGGGTCGGCCGCGCCTGGGTCGCCATCCGCGAGGACGAGGACGCGGCCGAGATCATGGGCGTTCCGACGTTCAAGTTCAAGCTGTGGGCCTTCATGATCGGCGCCGCGGTCGGCGGCATGTCCGGCGCGATCTATGCCGGTCAGGTGCAGTTCATCAACCCGACCGGATTCAACATCATCAACTCGATGCTGTTTCTGTGCGCGGTGGTCATCGGTGGCCAGGGCAACAAACTCGGGGTGATCTTCGGCGCATTCGTCATCGCCTATCTGCCCGCGCGGTTGCAGTCGGTGAATCTGGTGAGCAACGAGTCGACCGGGTATCTCCTGCTGATCATCGACGCCGTGGTGTTCGTCGCCTTGTTCGCGGGCTGGAAGCTGCTGGGCGACCGGCTCGGCGGGTGGCCGCGACGAGGGGTGATCACCGGCATGGTGGTCACCGGCGTGCTGGCGCTGCTGCTGCTCGGTAGCGTGCTGTTGTTCCGCAAGGGCGGTGCGCAGTCGCTGGGTGACCTCAAGTATCTGTACTTCGGACTCGCGTTGGTGGTGATGATGATTCTGCGTCCGCAGGGTCTGTTCCCGGTGCGGCAGAAGCTGCTCACCTACGGCAGGCAGGTGTACCAGGCCGTACGCAGACCGGTCCCGAGCGAGCCGATCGGAGCGGGACGATGACCGGGCCTGGCGCGGGTGACGCGCTGTTCGACAACGAGGATATGGCAGCGGGCTACGCGGCCGAGCCGGAGGTGGAGAGCGCGGGCACGGTCGACGTGACCGCCGTGGTCCCTGGTCTGGCCGATGCCGAGACCGTCGCGGAAGTCGTCGCGCCGCGTCGGGAGATCGAGACCGCCGTCGGTGCTCCGCTGCTGCGGACGGACGGCCTCACGGTGAAGTTCGGCGGCCTCACCGCACTGGACGACGTCAGTTTCGAGATCCGCCGTGGCGAGATCCTCGGCCTGATCGGACCCAACGGCGCGGGCAAGACCACCTGCTTCAATGCGATCACCGGTATCTACCAGCCCGCGTCGGGACTGGTGTACTTCGACGGCAAGCCGCTGACGAAGACCAAGCGCAACACGATCACCCGGCTCGGCATCGCGCGCACGTTCCAGAACGTGCGGCTGTTCGGTGAGATGACCGCGCTGGAGAACGTTGTGGTCGGTACCGACGCCAGGCACAAGACCTCGGTGCCCGGTGCGGCGTTGCGCACACCGCGGCATCGGCGCGAAGAACGCGACGCGATCGAGCGCGGCATGGCGCTGCTGGAGTTCGTCGGCATCGCGCCGCGGGCGGTGGAGAAAGCCCGCAATCTATCCTACGGCGATCAGCGCAGGCTGGAGATCGCCCGCGCGCTCGCCACCGAGCCGAAACTGCTGTGCCTCGACGAGCCGGCGGCCGGGTTCAACCCGAGCGAGAAGTCCGCGCTCATGGACCTGATCCGCAAGATCCGCGACGACGGGTTCACGGTGCTGCTGATCGAGCACGACATGCGGCTCGTCATGGGCGTGACCGACCGGATCGTGGTGTTGGAGTTCGGCCGCAAGATTGCCGACGGGCTGCCCGCGTACATCCGGGACAATCCGGCCGTGATCGCGGCGTACCTCGGTGTCCCGGACACCGAGGTCATCGAATCCGGCAGGGAGGCGAGCGAAGAGCAGGGCGCGCCCGCTGTGGGAGCGGCGCCCCGGCCGGACGAGGCCACGGGCATGCCGCCGACGGCCGCGGAGCCGCGCCCGCGGGCCGGCGTGTTCCGCAAACCGGACGAGCGCGACGCCGGTGCGGACGCCCCGCTGCTCGAGGTAGAGGGCATGGTCGTCAACTACGGCAGAATCCAAGCGCTGCACGGGATCTCGCTGAGGGTGGCTGAGGGCGAGCTGGTCACCCTGCTCGGTGCCAACGGCGCGGGCAAGACGACGACCATGCGCGCGATGTCCGGGCTGCTGCCGTTGACGCGCGGCCGAATCCTGTTCGAGGGCCGCGACATCACCCAGATGAAGGCGCACGAGCGGGTGACCCACGGGCTGATCCAGGCGCCGGAGGGCCGGGGTGTCTTCCCCGGCATGACGGTGCAGGAGAACCTCGATATGGGTTGCTACGGACGGGGTTTCAAGCAGAAGGCCGAGTACGACCGGACGCTCGAATGGGTGTTCGATCTGTTTCCGCGGCTGCGCGAGCGGCGCAAACAGGTCGGCGGCACGCTCTCCGGCGGCGAGCAGCAGATGCTGGCCATCGCCCGTGCACTGATGGCCCGGCCGCGGCTGCTGCTGCTCGACGAGCCGTCGATGGGCCTGGCACCCATGGTGATCCAGCAGATCTTCCGGATCATCAGTGAGATCAACCAGCAGGGCACCACCGTGCTGCTGGTCGAGCAGAACGCGCAGCAGGCGCTGGTCCGCAGCCACCGTGCCTACATCATGGAGACCGGTGCGGTCACCAAGACCGGCGGTGGCCGCGAACTGCTCACCGATCCCGCCGTCAAGTCGGCCTACCTCGGCGTCGGGTAGGGCTGCGAACCTCGGTGCCGCGCGGCCTTGCTCGAGGCATGATCGTGATCATGGATGGTCATGACGAGCTGATGGGCCTGGCCGAGCGGTACTGGGACAGCGTGCTCGAGGCGGCGCCGAGCGAAGCGACCCTGCTCGGCGACCGCCGATTCGACGACCGGATCGAGGATCTGTCCGTCGAGGCGGAGCAGCGGCTGCTGTCGACCTGGCGCGACCTGCTGCACGCGGTCGATGCCCTCGACGCCGACCGGTTGGGCCGCACCGACCGCATCACCCGCAGCCTGCTGCGCACCGAGCTGAGCGGCGCGGTGGAGCACCTGGAGTGGCGGCCGGTGGAGTTGGCGTCCGACCAGATGAACGGCGTGCACGCTTTGATGCTGATGGTGGCGCCGCAGATCAACGCACCCCGGCCGGAGAACGCACTGGCGCTGGTGCGGCGCTACCGGCAGTTCGGTGACCTGCTCGGGCAGGCCGTGGATCGGTTCCGATCGGGTCTGGCGGCAGGACGCACACCCGCGCGGATCACCATCGAGCGCTCGCTGAACCAGCTCGACGGCTACCTGGCCTCCGACCACACCGCCGACCCGTTCGTCACCTTCGCGGGACCGGAAGGCTGGGATGGCGAGGCCGACTGGCGCGCTGAATTGGCCGAGGTGTCACGAGATGTCATCCGGCCCGCGTTCCAGGTCTACCGCGACGCGCTGTACGACGAGCTGCTGCCCGTGAGCCGCCCCGACGACAAGCCAGGGCTGTGCTGGCTCGGCGCCGACGGCGAGGACATCTACGGGCGGCTGCTGCGCCACCACACCACGCTGCCCGACCTCGGCGCCGAGGAGATCCACGAACTCGGCCTCGCCGAGCTGGCGAAGCTGCGCGAAGAGTACGCCACCGTCGGCGCGCGACTGTTCGGCACCGGGGACCTCGGCCAGGTGTTCGCCAGGCTGCGTGACGATCCCGAGCTGTGCTATGCCGACGCCGAGCAGATCATGTTCGACGCGCGCAGGGCGCTGTCGCTGGCCACGGCCGAGATGGACAACTGGTTCGGCCGGCTGCCGAAGGAATCCTGCGACATCGTGCCGGTACCCGAGTTCCTCGCCGCGGATTCGCCGGCGGCGTACTACTTCCCGCCCGCCGCCGACGGGTCGCGGCCGGGCACCTACTTCGTCAACCAGCACCATCCCACCGGCCGCGGCCGCTACGAGACGGCGTCGGTGGCCTACCACGAGGCGATTCCCGGCCACCACCTCCAGCTCACCATCGCGAACGAGCTCGACCACCTGCCACGCTTCCAGCGCCAATCGTTCGCCAACACCGCGTTTGTCGAAGGGTGGGCGCTCTACACCGAGCGGCTGGCCGACGAGATGGGTTTGTACGAGGACGATCTCGGACGCCTCGGCATGCTGGCGGGAGACTCCTGGCGCTCGTGCCGTCTCGTGGTCGACACCGGTTTGCACGTGAAGGGTTGGAGCAGGCAGCAGGCTATCGACTTCATGGTGGCCAACGCGCCGGTCGGGCTCGGCGAGATCACCGTGGAGGTGGACCGCTACATCGCGATGCCGGGGCAGGCGGTTGCCTACAAGGTCGGCCAGCTGGAGATCCGGCGCCAGCGGGTGGCGGCTACCGAACGGCTCGGCGCGGACTTCGACATCAAGTCATTCCACGATGTGGTGCTCGGGTCGGGGTCGGTGAGCCTGCCCGTCCTGCGCGAGCTGGTCGCGATGTTGTGAGCGGCGCCACGCGCGCCGTCGATTCTGGGCACGCTTCCGCGTGTGCGGTCCTTCCCCACAGCGGCGTGTGGCTGGTGGGTGTCGCCGTACCGCCGTGTCGGTGGCGGTCCTTAGACTCTGGGGCGTGAGTTCACCCACGACCGCTTCGCGTCCCGCCCCCGCCTCCGGCTCCAGCGATCCCGCGTCGGGTGACCAGCCGACGCTGCTGTTGCTGGATGGGCATTCAATCGCCTATCGCGCGTTTTTCGCGCTACCGGCGGAGAACTTCAAGACGGTCACCGGGCAGACCACCAACGCGGTGTACGGCTTTACCGCGATGCTGATCAACCTGCTGCGCGACGAGAAACCGACGCACGTCGCCGCCGCGTTCGACGTGTCGCGCCAGACCTTCCGCGCCGAGGCATACCCGGAGTACAAGGCCAACCGCAGCACCACGCCGGACGAGTTCCGCGGGCAGGTCGAGCTGACCAAGGACGTGCTCGGGGCGCTGGGCATCCCGGTGATGGCGATCGACGGCTTCGAGGCCGACGACATCATCGCCACGCTCACCACCCGGGCGGTGGCCGAGGGCTTCCGGGTGCTCATCGTCACCGGTGACCGGGACTCGATCCAGCTGGTCGACGACAACGTCACCGTGCTGTACCCGCGCAAGGGCGTCTCCGACCTCACCCGGTTCACCCCCGAGGAGGTGATGGCCAAATACGGCCTCACCCCGAACCAGTACCCGGACTACGCGGCGCTGCGCGGCGACCCGAGCGACAACCTGCCCGGCATCCCCGGCGTGGGTGAGAAGACCGCCGCCAAGTGGATCCGCGAGTACGGTGATCTGAACACGCTGGTCGACAAGGTCGACGAGGTGAAGGGCAAGGTCGGCGACGCGCTGCGCGCCAACCTGAGCAGCGTGGTGCTCAACCGGCAGCTGACGGAGCTGATCCGTGACATGCCGCTGCCCTACACGCCCGACCAGCTGGCGCAGGCGCCGTGGGACCGCGGCAAAATCCACCAGCTGTTCGACGACCTCGAATTCCGCGTGCTGCGCGACCGGCTGTTCGAGACGCTGGCCCCGCCGGCGCCCGAGGCCGACGCCGGTTTCGAGATCAGTGGCGGCGCGCTGGAGATCGGCGCGGTCGCCGCCTGGCTCGCCGACCACGCGAAACCTGGTGTGCGCCATGGTGTCTCGATCATCGGCGCCGGCACGCCCGGACATGGTGACGCGCGTGCGCTCGCGATCGCGGCGGGCGACGGCGAGAGCGGCTATATCGACGTCACCGTGCTCACCCCGGAAGACGAGGCCGCGCTGGGCACCTGGCTGGCCGATCCGGCCGTGCCCAAGGCGCTGCACGAGGCCAAGGCCGCCGTGCACGCCCTACGCGGGCGCGGCTGGACTCTCGGCGGCCTGACCAGCGACACAGCGCTGGCCGCCTACCTGGTCCGTCCGGGCCAGCGCACCTTCAACCTCGACGACCTTTCGCTGCGCTATCTGCATCGGGAGCTGCGCGCCGAAACCGATGAGACCCCACAGCTGTCGCTGCTCGACGACGAGGACACCGTCGACGCCGAGCTGGCGCGGGCGCAGATGCTGCGCGCCCGCGCGGTCGCGGATCTCGCCGACGCGCTCGACGAGGAGCTGCGCAAGATCGAATCCACGCCGCTGCTCGCCGAGATGGAGCTGCCGTTGCTCGGCGTGCTGTCCACACTGGAGGACGCGGGCATCGCGGTGGACACCGAGCAACTCCAGACACTGCAGCGCCAGTTCGCCGACCGGGTCAACGAGGCCGCCGACGCGGCCTACGAAGTGATCGGCAAGCAGATCAATCTCGGCTCGCCCAAGCAGCTGCAGGTGGTGCTGTTCGACGAGCTGGACATGCCGAAGACCAAGCGCACCAAGACCGGGTACACCACCGACGCGGACGCGCTGGAGTCGTTGTTCGAGAAGACCGAGCACCCGTTCCTGGAACATCTGCTCGCGCACCGCGACGCCACCCGGTTGAAGGTCACCGTCGACGGCCTGCTCAAATGCGTCGCCGACGACGGCCGCATCCACACCACGTTCAATCAGACGATCGCCGCCACCGGTCGCTTGTCCTCGACCGAGCCGAATCTGCAGAACATCCCGATCCGCACCGACACCGGCAGGCAGATCCGCGACACCTTCGTCGTCGGCTCCGGCTACCAGTCGCTGATGACCGCCGATTACAGCCAGATCGAGATGCGCATCATGGCGCACCTGTCCGGCGACGCGGGCCTGATCGAGGCGTTCAACTCCGGCGAGGATTTGCACAGCTTCGTCGCGTCGAAGGCGTTCGACATCCCGATCGCCGAGGTCGGCCCGGAGCTGCGCCGCCGGATCAAGGCGATGTCCTACGGCCTCGCCTACGGTCTGAGCTCCTACGGACTCTCCGCGCAACTGAAGATCAGCAACACCGAGGCGAAGGAGCAGATGGATGTCTACTTCGACCGCTTCGGCCGGATCCGCGACTACCTGTACGAGGTGGTCGAGCAGGCGCGCAAGGTCGGCTACACCGAGACGCTGTTCGGGCGCCGCCGCTATCTGCCCGACCTGGACTCGGGCAACCGGCAGCGCCGCGAGTCGGCTGACCGGATGGCGCTCAACGCCCCGATCCAGGGCACTGCGGCCGACATCATCAAGGTCGCGATGATCAACGTGCACAACGCGATCCGGGCCGCCGGACTGCGCTCCAGAATGCTGCTGCAGATCCACGACGAATTGCTGTTCGAGGTCGCCGAGGGGGAGCGGGAGACGCTCGAGGCGCTGGCGCGCGAGCAGATGTCCTCGGCGATCAGCCTGTCGGTGCCGCTCGAGGTCTCCGTCGGTGTCGGCCGCAGCTGGGACGCCGCCGCGCACTGAGCCCATCGATCAACGCGGCAGGCCGGATCCGATCGGACCGGTCCGCCTCGTCGAGACCGCCGCGCCAGTAAACGAATCACGATGAGCATGACCCGTGTCCCGCTATGCTCGACCACCTACCGTGAGGCACGTCACATGTAGAGAGGCATGCATGCCAAGCGGAGGGATTGCCGATGACTGTCACCGATCAGTACCTGGAGAACAACGCGGCCTACGCGAGTACCTTCCAAGGCCCGCTGCCGCTGCCGCCCTCGAAGGGCGTCGCCGTGGTGGCGTGTATGGACGCGCGGATCAACGTCTACGACGTGCTCGGCCTCGCCGAGGGCGAGGCGCACGTCATTCGCAACGCGGGCGGCGTGGTCACCGCCGACGAGATCCGCTCGCTGGCCATCAGTCAGCGGCTGCTCGGCACCCGGGAGATCATTCTGATTCACCACACCGATTGCGGCATGCTCACCTTCACCGACGATGATTTCAAGGCCGCCATCGAGCAGGAGACCGGGCTCGAGCCGGAGTGGTCGGCAGAGGCGTTCGCGGACCCGGAAACCGATGTGCGCCAGTCGATCGCGCGCATCGTGTCCAGCCCATTCGTGCCGCATAAGGCCTCGATCCGCGGCTTCGTCTTCGATGTCGCCACAGGCAAGCTGAACGAGGTCATCGCCCGCTGAGCGACGAACACCACAGTGCGAGAGCGGGTTCCGGGTGGAGGCGCCCGGAACTCGCTGCCATGTGCGATGTTTCGCTACGGCTGATGCCGGACCAGGCGCGCCGAACCAGAGGTGAGATCCACCTCGTCACGTGGCGGCGCGCCGTCGGACTTGTCTTCCTTGTGCATCAGTGTCGTCATCCGCTGCTCGAACTCGTGCTGCTTCGAACCCTGGAATACCGCCGTCACCTCCTCGAAGCCCACGGCCGAGACCGGGCGGCCCGATCGTTTGCGGGTCCAGGGCAGAACGCGGCTTCCGGTGAGCTTGTTCCAGGTGACTTCGACAAAGGCGAGCCCGATGAGCAGGATGGACAGGCCAGGGATGGTCATGGCGAGGAGACCCATGTCCACTGACAGTACCTTCGCAGTCCCGCGGTCGCCTGAACTGCGCGAACGATACTCGCCAGTAGACAAATCGGGCGCAGAATGTAGTTGCCATCGCGGCGCGATGTCCCTATTCTCAAGCGCGTGCCGAATCCCGCCGCCCGCCGTAGCGCAGCGCTCCATGTCGCAGACCGCGACAGCGTTGAGCCGATGGCGTCGCTCACCGGGCCCTCTGTGGTTTCGCAGGCTACCGCCTCCGAGCCCGGGGCCGGCGCCGGGCTAGATCCGCTCACCGCGATGGTGACGTGGCGGCGACTCCTCGTAGTAGCCCGCCGTAGCGGGGTCTGATTCGGGCCGGCCCCTCGCTGCGGGCTGTTCGACTTGTTAGTGCTGGTCCCCTCTGTCAACTGAACCGCGACATTCTTCGGGAAGACCTACTTTCAATGACCATCCTGACTCTGGATACAGACACGTTCCATACCGCCGCACCGAAGGGCCTTCGCGCTGAATGCACTGGTCTGACCTCGGCGGAGTTCCACAGTCGCTACTGCGACCACGGCGGTCCGATTCGGCTCGGCGACTGGTCTCCCGCGGGTAGCCGCACCGCCGAGTTCACCGCGACGCTGGAATTCGGTGGCTATCCGAAGACTGTCATCGCCACCGGCAGCCCGGTCGCGGCGATGACCTCGGCTCTCTATGAGGAGGGCTACCCAGTGGAGATCCTGCAGTTTCACCAGCGGCGCACCGCCGAAGGCACCGCTACGTTCGTGCAGTGCGAGTGCGATGGCAGGCGCGGCTGGGGTGCGGCGCTCGCCGACGACGGCGCTGAATCGACGGTCCGTGCCATGATCGCGGGCGTCAACTTGCTCGGCGCTCAGTGATATAGGCCGCGGTGCGTGGGGCCCGCGAAACGCCCGCGGCGCTTGCTGTTGGCGTCGAGACATGAGTCGGGCCCGGGTACGGCTTGTGCCGTAGGGCATCCGCGTCCGTGCCCGACTCGGTTCCACTGCGGCGCAAGGATTTCCGGCGCCGCCGCGAAGCTACTTTTCGGCCTGCTGCTCGGCGAGTTGCTTGCGCACGTCGTCCATGTCCAGCGACTTGACCTGAGTGACCAGGTCCTCGAGCGCGGCGGGCGGCAGCGCGCCGGGCTGCGCGAACACCAGCACACCCTCCCGGAAGGCCATGATGGTCGGGATGGAGCGGATGTTGGCGGCCGCCGCGAGGCCCTGCTCGGATTCGGTGTCGACCTTTCCGTGCACCACGTCGGGGTGCTTGTCGGAGGATGCCTCAAAGGTCGGTGCGAAGCTCTTGCACGGACCGCACCAATCGGCCCAGAAATCGACGAGTACCACGTCGTTTCCGGTGACGATCTCATCGAAGTTCTGCTGGGTCAGGGTCTGGGTGGCCATGACGTCCTCTCGTATTCGGTGTGCCAGCTGTAACGCGGGCTGCTTTCGTTATCTTCCACGGCCGCCACGACCGATCCGCCACTCGCGCCGCTGTTCGCCGTCCCACCGACGGATACCCAGCACGGTGGCGGGAAAATCGCGATCGCGCGCGACGGCGTGAATCGCCTCGCCGAGCTGGGGCGCGGGTACCCGCCTGGCCAGCGTGATGTGCGGGGTCCATGCGTCCGGATGGACGTTGCCCGGAATGCCGGGGCATGGCGAGATCGCGTGGAAGATCCGCCGATGTAGCGCGAGCAGCGGCTCGGAGGGCACCACCATCCGCACCAGGATCGGATGGCGCGCACCGAACACAAGTAGCCCGCCGAGCCGCACCGGGATCGGCGGGAAGATCTGCTCGTCCAGCGCCCGCTCGATGCGCGGCCAGATCTGCCTGGCCACCGCGGCGGTGATGTGCGGGCGGTTCGATTCGGCGGTGTTCGCGGCCTGGCTCGGAAGGCCCGCCTCCGCGAGCAACCGCCACTGACGGCGGATCTCCGCGTCGGCGGCCTCATCGAGGAGTAGTTCGACCGACTGCACCATGGTCTCCAAAAGGTAGCCGCATCCGTCGTGCCCGCGGGTCGGTTCCGGCGTGCCGCCGTCGCGCCAGGCGGCGCAGTCCGCAAGCGATTCGGCCTCTACGCCAACATCCGTCCGGCGCGGGCATTCGCGGGCGTGCACGCGGCCACGCCGTACACCGACCTGGTAATCGTGCGAGAACAGCGAGGGCTTCGACGCCGGCCGCAAGATGTTCGCCGGGTCAGGGAGTTCCGGCCGACCCCGGACATCGCGATGTCGGTCGGCGTGGTTACCCGAGTGGTCCTGGCGGGTGTCGTGGCGGTCGTCTCGCCGCTGGCCACCGTCGTTCCGGTTCCCTGAGGGGGGAAAATGCCGGTGGAGCGCGTGAACCGGAGGAAGTCAAATCTTGTCCGACCTGGCGGGGGAGTTGAGTGGATCGCTCGGCTTGGCCGCCTCGCTGAACTGCTCGGCGATCAAGGCCATGGCGCAGGTAGTGCACGGCGCCGCACCGTCGCTAGTCGGCCACAATCGCGCGAACCCGGCCGCTCCGGAGATAACTAGAACACCCCATCCCGCAAACCTCCCGGCTGGATTCCATCCCATCGGCCGGCACGACTCTGTCCTATGGCGGTTATCCGAGACCGACGCATCGGATGGGCTGCATCTCGAAACTGCAGGTCAAGGCCTGACGAGGTAGGGTGTTCCCGCGGCGTACCGCACGCGGGCACCAGGGGTTTGCCACGACTTCGTGTTTCTCTTCCGTTACTGTCCAGCAAAAAGCGCCTCGGTCGCTTAGATTGCCAACGGGTGGTGACACCCTGGTTTCGTATATCCGAAATGTGGAGGGCTGCTGTGTCTGATCGATCGGTACTTGGCAGGCGCGCCCTGCGGGTGATGGGTGTGCTCGCTGCGGGCGCGCTGGTGCTGACGGGCTGTACCACGAACACCGAGGAGTCCGGGCCTACGGCGGCCAAGGTGCAGGTGGACAAGGTCGACGAGATCGCGGCGCAGCTCCCCGACAAGATCAAACAGTCCGGCAAGATCGTCGTCGGCGTGAACATCCCCTACCAGCCCAACGAATACAAGGACGCCAGCGGCCGGATCGTCGGGTTCGACGTGGACCTGATGGATGCGATCGCCTCCGTGCTCGGTGTGCAGGCCGAGTACGTCGAGTCGGCGTTCGAGAAGATCATCCCGGCGATTCAGGCTGGTACCTACGACGTGGGCATGTCGTCGATCACCGACTCGAAGGAACGCGAGCAGCAGGTGGACTTCACCACCTACTTCAACGCGGGGGTCCAATGGGCCCAGCAGAAGGGCAAGCAGGTCGACCCGGACAACGCCTGCGGTCAGAAGGTCGCGGTGCAGGCCACCACGGTGGAGCACACCGACGAGGTGCCCGCCAAGAGCGCCAAGTGCGTCGCGGAGGGCAAGCCCGCCATCGACATCAAGCCGTTCGACGAACAGAGCGGCGCGACCAACGCGCTGATGCTCGGTCAGGTCGACGCCATGTCGGCCGACTCCCCGGTGACGGCGTACGCGATCAAGCAGAGCGACGGCAAGATCCAGAACGCGGGCCCCGTGTTCGATTCCGCACCCTACGGTTGGGCGGTCGCCAAGGGCGCGCCGCTGGCCGCCGTGCTGCAGAAGGCGGTCCAGCACCTGATGGACAACGGCAAGTATCTCGAGATCACGAAGAACTGGGGTGTCCAGGAAGGCGCGATCACAACGTCCGTCATCAACGGCGCCGTGAGCTGATCGATGGCGACGAACGACACTCGCCCGACGCCTGGCGAATCAGGGGCCGGCGGGGCGGACGCGACGCGGGAGCCGGAGCCGATCAAAGCGGTTCCGTTGCGCAGACCCGGTCGCTGGATAACAGCGGCGGTCATCCTGGTCTTGGTGGCGCTGTTCGTCTACGGCGCAGCGACGAACCCGGCGTATCGCTGGGATACCTACTCGAGGTACCTGTTCGACCGCAGGATCACCTCGGGCGCCATCGTCACGCTGGAGTTGACCGTGCTCGCGATGGCCATCGCGGTCGTGCTCGGCACGGCGCTCGCCGTGATGCGTCTGTCGCCGAACCCGGTGTTGCGGGCTTCGGCGTGGGTGTACCTCTGGATCTTCCGCGGCACACCGGTTTTCGTGCAGTTGGTGTTCTGGGGACTATTCCCCTCGTTGTACCGCCAGATCGATCTCGGTATTCCGTTCGGGCCGCAGTTCTTCCAGCTCGATGTGCAGGGCTTGCAGGCCGCGTTCACCTTCGCCGTGATCGGTCTCGGCCTCAACGAGGCCGCCTACATGGCCGAAATTGTCCGGGCCGGAATCAATTCCGTCGGTGAGGGGCAGCGCGAGGCGTCCATCGCGCTCGGCATGTCCTGGGGCCAGACCATGCGCAGGACCGTGCTACCGCAGGCCATGCGCGTGATCATCCCCCCGACCGGCAACGAGCTGATCGGCATGTTGAAGACCACCTCGCTGGTCACCGCCATCCCCTTGTCCACCGACCTCTACGGCCGGGCACGCGACATCTACGGCGTGAACTTCCAGCCGATTCCGCTGCTGCTGGTCACCGCTACCTGGTACCTGGCCATCACCAGCGTGCTGATGGTCGGGCAGTTCTATCTGGAGCGCTACTACTCGCGCGGCGTCTCGCGGCAGCTGACCGCCAGGCAGCTGCAGGAGCTCGCCGACGCCCAGCAGGTGGTGAAGGCGAAATGAGCGTCGACATCGAGAAGACCACGCCCCCTCCGATGATCGTCGCGGACCGGGTCTGTAAGAACTTCGGTGCGCTGCAGGTGCTCAAGGGCGTCTCGCTCGAGGTGGGCCGCGGCGAAGTGCTGTGTGTCATCGGGCCCTCCGGCTCCGGCAAGTCCACCTTCCTGCGCTGCGTCAACCACCTGGAGCAGGTGAACGCGGGCCGGTTGTACGTCGACGGCGAGATCGTCGGCTACCGGGAGAAGAACGGCAAGCTCTACGAGCTGCACCCACGCGACGCCGCCAAGCAGCGCCGCGAAATCGGCATGGTATTCCAGCATTTCAATCTCTTCCCGCATCGGACGGCGTTGGAGAACGTGATCGAGGCCCCCACCCAGGTCAAGAAGATCCGTAAGGCGGACGCGGTGACCAGGGCGCGGGAGCTGCTCGACCGAGTCGGCTTGGCGGAGAAAGCGGGTGCCTACCCGGCGCAGCTGTCCGGCGGCCAGCAGCAACGCGTGGCCATCGCCCGTGCGCTGGCCATGGATCCGAAGCTCATGCTCTTCGACGAACCGACCTCCGCGCTGGACCCGGAGCTGGTCGGCGAGGTGCTCACCGTCATGCGGGAACTCGCGCAATCGGGCATGACGATGGTGGTGGTGACCCACGAGATGGGATTCGCCCGCGAGGTCGCCGACCAGCTGGTGTTCATGGACGGCGGCGTGGTCGTGGAGGCGGGTCCGCCCCGCGAAGTGCTGGCCGCCCCGCGACACGAACGTACCAAGGCGTTCCTCTCCCGACTGCTCTGACACCGGAAGAACGTAGTCGGATGGCACTTGGCGAGTACCGGTGCCGCCATCCGACCGCGTTGGTGTCACGCCTTGGCGTGCAAGCCGATTCGTAGCTGGCCGAGCAGCACCTTGGCGGCGGGGCCGCTGGGACGGTCGGTGCGCCAGGCAAGGGCGAGGCGCCCACGCAGCTCCGGCTCGACGATACGCAGCGTCCGCACTCCGAAGGCCGCCGCCTCACGCGCGGTGAGTTCGGGCACCACGGCGACGCCGAGCCCGTGCGCGGCCAGGCGCAGCAAAAGCGGAGGCGCAGCCGCCTCGTACGCGATGCTCGGCTCGAATCCCGCTGCGGCACAGGCGCGAGAGAAGATGCCGTGAATTCCGGCGCCCGCGGGCAGACAGATCAGGGGCCGATCGCGCAGCGCGGTGAGCGGGACCTGGGCATCGAAGGTTGTGTCGGTCGCCGCGACTGCCGCGACCACCGGTGTCTCCAGCACCACATCGATGCCGATGCCGGGTTCCATTTCCGCGCCGGTCAATCCGATCAGCGCGACATCCAGTTCGCCTCTGGCGAGGGCGGCGAGCATCCGCTCGGACGTGTCTTCGGTGAGGCTGATGCCGACCTGGGGATGGTCGTCGTGGAAATCGGCGAGCACTGCGGCGACATCGAATTCGTCGACCGCCGCTCCCGAGATGAGGCCGACCCGGACCTGTCCGCGCAGCAGGCCGGTGAATTCGTCCACGGTCTGGGTCATGCGCTCGGTCGCGTCCAGCGCCGCCCGCGCATGGGGTAGGACTTCGGCGCCGACTTCGGTCAGCGTCACCGTGCGACCGCCGCGGTCGAACAGCGGCTGGCCGAGCTCGCGTTCGAGCCGGCGGATCTGCGCGCTCAGCCCCGGCTGGGCAAGATGTAGCCGGGCGGCGGCGCGGGTGAAGTTTGCCTCCTCCGCGACCGTCACGAAATAGCGAAGCTGCCGCAGTTCCATAACTGTTGATTATAGATTCCAGAAGAACTATCTGTTGTACTTCTTGTTTCGGATGGAGCATCGTCGAGGCATGGGAAACAACGCCGTACAGGCCATCGACACTTTCACCGGCCCTGTGTTCCGCCCTGGCGACCCGGGCTACGACGAAGAGATCGCCGGTTTTCAGACCGCCTATGCGCACCGGCCCGCCCTGATCGTCGGGGCTGTGCACGCCGAGGACGTCCGTGCCGCCGTGGAATACGCCGCGCGCCACGACCTTCCGATCGCCGTGCAGGCGACCGGGCACGGGCTGTCGGTCGCGGCCGATGGGGGAGTGCTGATCAGCACGCGTCGGATGACCGGCCTCCGGGTCGACCCGGCGACTCGTATCGCGCACGTCGGTGCCGGAGTGCGCGCGGGCGCGCTGGTCGAGGCGGCGGCCGAACACGGGTTGGCACCGCTGAACGGTTCGTCGCCCTCGGTCGGTGTGGTGGGCTATCTGCTCGGCGGCGGTGTCGGGCTGCTCGCGCGTCAATTCGGCTACGCGGCCGAGCGGGTGCGGGCGATCGAGCTGGTCACCGCCGACGGCCGGATGCGCAGGCTGGTACCCGGTGACGAGCTGTTCGGCGCCGTGCTCGGCAGTGGAGGAAACTTCGGTGTCGTCACCGCGCTCGAGGTCGAATTGTTGTCGGTCGCAATGGTGTACGGCGGACAGCTGGTGTTCGACACGCCGCTGATCGAGCGGGCACTGGACGCCTGGCGGCAGTGGACCGCGACCGTGCCGGAGGAACTGACCTCGACGGTCACCATGCTCACCTTTCCGGACATCCCGCAGGTCCCCGCGCCGCTCCGCGGCCGTTATGTGGCGTCGTTCCGGATCGCCTTCAACGGCTCTTCCGAGGAGGGTGAGCGCCTGGTCGCGCCGCTGCGGGCCGTCGGAGAACGGCTGAAAGACGACTTGCGCGCGATGCCATACACCGAGTCGCACACCATCCATAGCGACCCCGACCACCCGCATGCCTACGAGGCCACCAACGCGCTGCTCGGCGCGTTCACCGAGGAGGTGGCCGCCGCCTTGCTGGCCGCCGCGGGTCCGGAGTCCGGCGTCGACGCGGTGGTCGACGTCCGCCATCTCGGCGGTGCGCTGGCCCGGTCGGGCGATGTCGGCATCGCGGTGGACCACCGCGACGCCGCGTACATCGTGCGGGTCATCACCGGGCCCGAAGGCACTGCGGCGCAGGCTCGAGTCCGTGCCGCGCTGGCTGCGTGGACCCTCGGCCACAGTCTCAACTTCCTCTACGGCGCGGGTGCCGATGCCGACGAGGCGCAGACCCGCGCGGGCTACCTGCCCGGCACCTACGCGCGCCTGGCCGCGATCAAGGCGAAGTACGACCCGCGCAACCTGTTCCGGTTCAACCGCAACATCCGGCCCGCCGCAGGGTGAGCACGGGCACCGCGCCGTCGCACCCTGGTGTGGCGCTGCGACCGAGATGCTATCCTTCTGATATCACTCTGATATTGGGAGGATGTCATGCAGTTTCGATCTGCTTTCCGCGTCAACGGCTTCGTGGTGCTGCTGGGGTGGCTCGTGCTCACCGTCCTGTTCGGCGGTGGTGCCGTGCTCGGCTTCGCCGCGGGAGCCAGGAACGGCAACGTGCCCGCCGTGATCGGCGCGGTGCTCGCGACGGTCGTCGTGGTCGTGTTGCTGTTGCTCGCGACCGGTCTGACCGTGGTGAACCCGAACGAGGCCAAGGTGGTCCAGTTCTTCGGACGGTACGTCGGCTCGGTGAGCGAGCCCGGGTTCTTCTCGGTGATCCCGCTGACCGACCGCAAGAGCATCTCGCTGCGCGTGCGTAACTTCGAGACCCAGAAGCTCAAGGTCAACGACGCCGACGGCAACCCGGTCGAGATCGCCGCCGTGGTCGTCTACCGAGTGGTGGACAGCTTCAAGGCCGCGTTCGCCGTCGACGACTATGAGGTGTACGTCGAGACCCAGTCCGAGGCGGCTGTGCGCCATCTCGCCACCACACACCCGTACGACGCGCACGACGCCGACCGCACCAGCCTGCGCGACGGCGCCGAGATCGCCGAGGAGCTCACCGTCGAACTGCGCGAACGCACCGAGATGGCGGGCATCGAGGTGCTGGAGGCCAGGATCACCCACCTCGCCTACGCGCCCGAGATCGCCCAGGCCATGCTGGTCCGCCAGCAGCCCGCCCAGGTCGTCGCGGCGCGAACCCAGATCGTCGATGGCGCGGTCGGTATGGTCGGTCTCGCACTGGAGCGGCTCACCCGGGAGGGCATGGTGGAATTGGACGAGGAACGCAAGGCGTCGATGGTGTCGAACCTGCTCGTCGTCCTGTGTGGTGACCGGCCGACCCAGCCTGTCGTCAACGCCGGTTCGCTCTACTCCTGAGGCGGCAGCCCATGGCTGAGCGCAAGAAACTGCTGCTACGCCTGGACCCGGCCGTCCACGACGCCATCGCGAAGTGGGCGGCCGACGACCTGCGCAGCATCAACGCGCAGATCGAGTACGCGCTGCGGCTGGCGCTGGAACAGGCCGGGCGCAAACCGAATTCGAAGTAGGGTGCAGCGTGCGGTAGGCCTCGAACTCGTGGCCCGCGGCCGACATCGGCCGGCCGCGGGCCGCGAGCCGGGCGCGCCACCGCTCCAGGGCGGCCGACGGTGCCGGTTCGTCGATCGGCTTCCGATCGGCATCACCCCGCATCGCTCACGGCTTCCCCGTGACGAAAATGGCGGTGCCGGGGAAGAGCTCGCCACGCAGGGGGCTCCACTGCCCCCATTCGCGGTCGAGCCATTCCGGCCAGTCCGGTTCGACGATGTCCTCCAGTAGCAGGCCCGCCGCGACGATCTCGCGAACCCGATCGCCGATGGTCCGGTGGTGCTCGACGTAGGTCGGCACGCCCTCGTCGTCGACCTCGACGTAAGGGGTGCGGTCGAAATAGGGGATCTTGGCCGTCAAGCCCGCCGGGCCGGGATCGTCGGGGAAGATCCAGCGCATCGGGTGATTCACCGAGAACACCCAGCGCCCGCCGGGCCGCAGCACCCGGACCACCTCCCGCATCACCAGCGCCGAGTCGGCGACGAACGGGATGGCGCCGAACGCCGAGCACGCGAGGTCGAAGGAGGCGTCGGCGAACGGAAGGGCCTCGGCGCCCGCCTGCACCAGCGGCACCCGCGGCCCGCCGCGCGCCATCGCCGCCTTCCCGCGTTCCAGCATGCTTCGGGATAGATCGAGTCCGATCGGCACCGCACCCTGTCCGGCAAGCCAGCGCGAGCACGGCGCGGAACCGCAGCCGATCTCCAGGATGACCTTGCCCGCCACGTCGCCGAGCAAGTGCATGTCGCCCTCGTGCAGGCCCTCTGGGCACCAGACGAACTCGCCTCCGGGTGAGTCGACGCCGAGGAAATCCGCGTGCGTCTCGTGGTATTGCGCGGCGTCGGCATCCCACCAGCGTCGGCTGGCCAGCTGGCTGGCGTCCGATCCGATCCTGGTCCGGGTCGTGCCCGCCGTCCCGAGTAGTGCATTGGCTTGCGCATGGCGATCTTCCGACACGCCCGTCAGCCTATCGGCGTGGTGGTACTGCCGGTTTGCCCGGCCGGACCGAGGTCGCGTACGCTGAACGCGCGAGTGTCTTCCGTACAACCGTACCGAAGTTCGACCCGTGCTGCATTCCACGCGAGTTGCGTGCGGTACCTTCCTAAGTGTCCGTCTTCACACCTCGCGGTGAGTTCGCAGCGTACCGAAAGTTCCAATGTCCGCAACCGACCACAATCCGTCCGGAGCAAACCGACATATGCCCACCACCGTCACCTCGCCGCAGGTAGCCGTCAACGACATCGGCTCCGCCGAGGATTTCCTCGCCGCCATCGATGCCACGATCAAGTACTTCAACGACGGCGACATCGTCGAAGGAACCATCGTCAAGGTCGACCGCGACGAGGTCCTGCTCGACATCGGTTACAAGACCGAAGGCGTCATCCCCTCTCGTGAGCTCTCCATCAAGCACGACGTCGACCCTAACGAGGTCGTTTCCGTGGGTGATGAGGTCGAGGCGCTTGTTCTCACCAAGGAGGACAAGGAAGGCCGGCTGATCCTGTCGAAGAAGCGGGCGCAGTACGAGCGTGCGTGGGGCACCATCGAAGAGCTCAAGGAGAAGGACGAGGCCGTCAAGGGCACCGTCATCGAGGTCGTCAAGGGCGGCCTGATCCTCGACATCGGCCTGCGCGGCTTCCTGCCCGCCTCGCTCGTCGAGATGCGGCGCGTCCGCGATCTCCAGCCGTACGTCGGCAAGGAGATCGAGGCCAAGATCATCGAGCTGGACAAGAACCGCAACAATGTGGTGCTGTCCCGCCGCGCCTGGCTGGAGCAGACCCAGTCCGAGGTGCGCAGCGAGTTCCTGCACCAGCTGCAGAAGGGCCAGGTCCGCAAGGGTGTGGTCTCCTCGATCGTCAACTTCGGTGCCTTCGTGGACCTGGGTGGCGTCGACGGTCTGGTGCACGTCTCCGAGCTGTCCTGGAAGCACATCGACCACCCCTCCGAAGTTGTCGAGGTCGGCAACGAGGTCACCGTCGAGGTGCTCGACGTCGACCTGGACCGCGAGCGGGTTTCGCTGTCGCTCAAGGCGACCCAGGAAGACCCGTGGCGTCAGTTCGCCCGTACTCACGCGATCGGCCAGATCGTGCCGGGCAAGGTCACCAAGCTGGTTCCGTTCGGTGCGTTCGTGCGCGTCGAAGAGGGCATCGAGGGCCTGGTGCACATCTCCGAGCTGGCCGAGCGCCACGTGGAGGTTCCGGACCAGGTTGTCGCGGTCGGTGACGATGCGATGGTCAAGGTCATCGACATCGACCTGGAGCGTCGTCGGATCTCGCTGAGCCTCAAGCAGGCCAACGAGGACTACCACGCCGAGTTCGACCCGTCGAAGTACGGCATGGCCGACAGCTACGACGAACAGGGCAACTACATCTTCCCCGAGGGCTTCGACCCCGACACAAACGAGTGGCTCGAGGGCTTCGACAAGCAGCGCGAGGAGTGGGAAGGCCGCTACGCCGAGGCGGAGCGTCGCCACAAGATGCACACCGCGCAGATGGAGAAGATGGCGGCCGACGCCGCGGCCGAGGCCGCGAACGGCGGCGGTGCATCGAACTACTCCTCCGAGAGCGGTGCGCAGGCTTCCTCCAGCCAGGCCGAGACCAGCGGCGGTTCGCTGGCCAGCGACGCCCAGCTGGCGGCCCTGCGGGAGAAGCTGTCCGGCAACGCCTGATCGGCATCAGCTGAACGATTGCGCCCCAACCGGGAAACCGGTTGGGGCGCAATCGTTTTCGGGGCTGTCCACAGCCACTCCGACTTGACGACAGCCCCGAGTAGGCCGTTGATCGGATCAGGAATGCGCCGCGCGGCTCGATCGCCCACCGTTACCGCCCTGCGGGGCGCCTACGCCGATGTGGCCTGCGTATGCCGCGCGAGGGCTTCGTCGTCCCGCGGCGCACCTCGGGGGGATCGGGCGGTGGTTCGGTCGCTTCGTGCGGTGCCACCATCTGCGCTGTCGTGAGCGCGACGACTTGAATCTCCTCCAAGCGCAGACCGAGCGCGGCGAGCCGGGCGATCACGCCGAGCCGATGCTCCGGCAGGCCGGGGCGGATCGGCAGCGGATCCAGTCCGGGCCGACGCAGGACATACACCCTGCGCTCGGTGTCGAACACCACCGGCACTCCGTCCCGGATCGCCCGATACGCATCCAAATCCAGTGTGCTGTGCCGGATCGGGTCGATCATCAGCGCCGCGATGAGCTGCTCTGCCTGCCGCAGCCGCAACTCCCGATCCGGCGGGTCCAGATGCTCGACCCGCCGCTCGGCCCGCCACCGGTAGTCCTCCGTCGCGTGGCGCAGCAGATACCGGTGCCGTTCGATCTCGACCGCCAGCGCGATGAGCCGATCGTGGTCGACGGTGCGCGGGTCACCAGGGTCGGGCGTCGAAGCATGGACATCGGGCATGGTGCCTCCCTCGTTCGAGTTGCGGATTACGTTGAGTGGCAACTCGATCGACGTCCGACCGGCTCTGATTGTGCCGGAGGGGTCCGACAAAAACGGACCGGAGGGCTCAGCAGGGCGACAGCGGGTCGCATTTGGGATGGTCAGATGGCTTCAACGCGCCGCCGCCGATGACCAGGTCGGCGCCGACGATGCTGCGGGCGTGGTCGGAGGCTGAGAAGGTGATCTGTGCGGCGACCTCCTCGGCTCGATCAAGCGCCCAGTGGTCATACCGATGGCGGCGGGCAACTGCGGAAGGAACTCCTCCCCCTGAGTGTCGTTGGCCGCGGCGATCTTTCCATCAGGGCCGTCGGCGAGCACGTTGAAGTCCGCGCCGCCGTCGTTGCTGACCAGCACGTCGATGCCGCCTATTCCGGTGAGCGCTTGCTCGACGAGCTCGCGCGCCCTCGGTGGTGGCAGGTCGACCCAGACCGCGGTGGCACCGGTGGCACGCAAACTCATCGGGTGATTGTGCGCGCGGCACCGACCACTCGCATGCCCTCCGCGACCAACGCCCGTGTGATTGCCAGGCATATGCCGCGGCCCGCCCCTGTGACGACGGCTGTTCGTCGGTAAGTCCTAGTTCCGTGGTCATGCCCTCGCTCAGTAGCCGACGGTGAAGCGGCGTTGGATGAATCGGGGTTGCTCGACCTCGTCCAGGAGGGCGACCGCGACGTCCTCCGCCGAGATGTCTTCCGCACCGACGAGCAGTTGGTCGCCGCCGACGCGGAAGCGGCCGGTGCGGGCGCCGGGGTTGATCCGGCCGGACGACGGGCTGAGGTAGGTCCAATTGCGATTGGACAACCGATAGACGTTCAAGGCATCACGCAGCGCACGCACGACGTCGGCGTACTCCGCCGGTACGTCGAGGACGTCGGTGAGGCTACGGATGAATTCATCTCCGGTGTCGAGCAATTGCACGCCAGGTGCGACCTCCAGGCTGCCCGCGCCGCCGACCGTGATCAGCCGCACGCGCGGTTGCTGGTTGAGTGCGGCGACCATCGCGTGTGCGCCAGCCACGAAATTGCCCGCGTTGGCGATGGTGTCCGCGATGCCGTGTCCCGCGTTCACCGCGCTGACGACCACGTCCACGCCCGCGATGGCCGACGCGATGCTGTCGGCATCCAGCCAATCGGCGACCGTCCACGCCGCGTTCCCCCGCTCGGCGGGGAACCGCGCGGCATCGCGCGTGAACGCGGTGACCTGATGCCCACGCCGCTGTGCCTCGGCGACGACACGCGCGCCGATGACGCCGGTCGCCCCGAAAACTCCGATATCCACCAGCACTCCCTAAACATTGGTGAGTTACTACACGCTGTTCAGTAACAGCACAGCTGATATTAGCCAAACGCTGTAGAGTGTCAACCGTGGCCGAGGTCGTGAAGAGTCGTAGAGAGCGCCTGCGTGAGCAGGCGTCGGGGGATATCAAGACGATCGCGATGCGCCTGCTGGCCGAAGGCGGTCCCGATGCCATTTCGCTCCGCGCCATCGCTCGTGAGATGGGCATGACTGCCGGCGCGATCTATGGCTACTACACCACCCGCGACGACCTGATCTCCACACTCATTTCCGACGTGTACACGGCCCTGGTCGACCGGCTGGAGTCGGCGCGTGACGCCGTTCCCGGGGCCGACCCGGCCGGGCGCATCATGGCCTGGGGTGAAGCCGTTCGCGGCTGGGCGGTCGAGCGGCCCGCCGAGTTCCGGCTCATCTACGGTGATCCGGTGCCCGGCTACCAGGCGCCGCCGGGCGGCCCGGCCGCGGAAGCCGAATTGCGTGCGTGCACCGGCCTGATCGGACTCGCGGCGGCCGCATGGCCGCGCGCCGCGACACGGCAGACCATCGGCGACTCCACATGGTCGGACTTCGATGCGGGCCTGGTCGAGCATGTCCGCGCCGAGTTCCCAGCACTGCCGCCCGCGGCGATCGGCCTCGCCCTGCGGATGTGGGGTCGGATGCACGGCCTGATCGCGCTCGAGGTGTACGGTCACCTGCGTCCGCAGGCGCAGGATCCCGCAAAGCTTTTTCGCACCGAGATGCTCGACCTGGTTCGCTCGCTCGGGCTGTAGGCCGCGTTTCGTGCGCGAGCGTCAGTGCGGGAACCGAGGACCCGGCGCGCAATCGCGCACGACGGAGCCGAGCCCCGGTGCGGCGCAGGCCCAGCGGCCTCGTTCGCGCATACGAATGGCCCAGCCTGGCGAGGGCTGGGCCACCGTCTACGGGAGAGTTCAGGCCGCGGCGGCAGGTACCCAACGGACCGCGGGTGCGGTCGGACGTCTCCGCAGGGTCCCGAAACTGTGTCGGGCGGGACTGACGAACGCGGTGAACCATGAGCGGCGGTGCTCGGCTAGCGCCGCGGCGACGGCGGGGATCTGAATGCAGTGCACTCGACCCGCCCTACCCAGGCGGTGGCGACCCGTCGGGTTGATTCTGGTGCCCAATGATGTTCCTTTGCTTTGCTGGTGCTGGCCTGGAGCGCCACGGCGAAGATTAGCCGAACCAAACAGCTCGACAGAGTATTTTACGGACGTAATTGCCTCGGCGTGTCGGAAAGTTGTCGCTGGCAAACCGGAACCGGCCGGAAATGTTGCGAATTGGTCTCGGCGCAGTCACGGATCGGGCAAATGGCAGCCGGAGTGGTGAAATACGTGAACGCATCGGGTAATCCACCGGATTACACCACCGATGGCCGCCAATCGCATCCGGCGGCGCAGCTCCAGTGTCCGAACCATGCCGACGGCAAGGCGTGCGTACGGCTGGGTCGGGGCAGCGGACGGCCGGTCGGCGCCCGGATGAAAGACTGGTCGAATGTTACGGGTCGGCCTCACCGGAGGCATGGGAGCGGGCAAGTCGACGGTGGCGCGGGCACTCGCAGACCTCGGCGCGGTGGTCATCGATTCCGATCTGATCGCCAGGGAGGTGGTGGCGCCTGGCACCGAGGGGCTCGCGGCACTGGTCGAGGCGTTCGGTGCGGGCATTCTTGCCGCGGATGGCACCTTGGATCGTCCCGCACTCGCGGCCAAGGCATTCGGTGACGACGTGGCACGCGCGAAACTGAATTCCGTCACCCACCCGCTGGTCGGAAAGCGCACCGCGGAATTGATTTCCGCAGCGCCGTCGGACGCCATTGTCGTCCAGGATATTCCCCTGCTGGTGGAAAATGGTCTCGCGTCATTGATGAATCTCGTTCTAGTGGTCGATGTCGACGCCGAAACGCGTATTCGCCGTTTAGCCGAATTTCGCGGCGTTGCCGAATCCGATGCGCGGGCGCGCATTTCGGCGCAAGCCACCGACGAGCAGCGGCGCGCCGTTGCCGACGTATTGCTCGACAACAGCGGCGGTCCCGGCGAGGTCGCCGCCGTGGTGCGCGGGCTGTGGGACGAGCGGCTGGTGCCCTTCGAACGCAACCTGCGCACCGGGACGCCCGCCCGTCGCAGCACGGTGCGGATCGTGCCCCCGGATCCGGAGTGGCCCGCGCAGGCGCAGCGGCTGATCGCCCGGCTGTGGGTGGCCTGCGGTGCGGCCGCGTCACGGATCGACCACATCGGCTCGACCTCCGTGCCGGACCTGCCCGCCAAGGACGTGATCGATCTGCAGATCACGGTCGCGGACCTGGCCACGGCCGACGGGTTGCGGGACGCGCTCGGCGCGGCCGGATTCCCGGCGCGGCCGGAGAACACCAGCGACAACCCTAAGCCCACTCCGCAGGATCCGGCGGTCGCCGACCTCGCACTGTGGGCTAAGCGGTTCCACCAGAACGCCGACCCGGGCCGGTTGGCCAACGTGCACGTGCGGGTCGAGGGGACGCCGGGCCAACAGTTCGCGCTGCGTTTTCGCGACTGGCTGCGCGCCGACGCCGCCGCTCGCGCGGAGTACCTCGAGGTGAAGCGCGAGGGAGAGGCCGAGGCGGCCGGGCTGACTGGCGAAGAGGCAATGCTGGCCTACTACGAGGTCAAGGAGCCCTGGTTCGACGCGGCCTTCGCGCGCGCCTTGCGGGACAGCTAGCGCCGCACTGCCGTGGCGAGGTGGTCCAGGCTCTGGCCCCAGCCTTCCTCGGCGCCGTCCTCGTGACTGAGTGGACGGGGCGTCAGCAGGTGGAACGACATGGTGCTCTTGCCGTCCATGGCATCGGGAAGTCCGTCAGGCCGGACCCGGCTGGGGCGCACCACGATTCGCTCCATGCCGGGTGCCATTCGTCGGATCGGAGGGCGTCTACATCCAGGTCAGGGTGATGCCGAGGGACTCCATCCAGCCCTCGAAGGTGTGGCCGTTGGCGGCGATGCCGTCGATCGCCGCGGCCGCGTGCTGCATGGCGGCCTCCGCCTCGCCGAGCCTGATCAGGCCGGCGGCATGCGCGGCGAGCAACTCGTCGACATCGAGCAGCTGGGTCTCGCGCGTCGAGCGCACGACGATGTCCAGGTAGTGGTCGACCGACTTCCACTTCTTCGGCCCGACCACGCTGAATTCGCCGAGGTCGAGGTAGTAGTCCTGGTCGCGCTGATGGGCCGGGTGATAGTGGAACACGGTCGCGCGGATGGACAGCTCCGGCAGCAGCCAGGACTCGAGGTAGTGGAACTGTGGATGATCCGAGGTGCGCGCCATGTACAGACCCCACGGCTCGGCGTGGTACCGCTCGACCGGCCGCACGAAGCCTTTCGGGTCGGTGTTGGTCAGGTCCGCGAGGTTGAAGTACTCCACTTTCGGGCGGTGCACGTCGACGGAAGGTGCCTGCGTCATGCGTCCAGAATCTACCGCCGCGACGACTCCGTCGAGTCGAGCGCCGGTGACCGGCGGGTTTACAACCAGGTGAGTGTGATGCCGTGGGTGGCGAGCCACTCCTCGACGCAGTGGTCGTGCGCGGCCAGCCCGTCCAGCGCTGCCGTGGCGCGCTCGACGGCCCGGTGCGCCTGCGCCGTGTCGACCAGGCCGGCCGCGTGCGCGGCGAGCAACTCGCCGACGCCGAGGAGTTCGGCAGTGCGGCCGCGGCGCACCACGATGTCCAAGTAGTGGTCCACCGCCTTCCAGCGCTTAGGGCCGAGCTGGGTGAACTCGCCGATGTCGAGGCGATAGTCCGGGTCCCTGTGGTGTGCCGGGTTGCGCCGCGCGACCGTCGCGCGCAGCGAAAGCCCTGGCAGCAGCCAGGATTCGAGATAGTGTGAGCTGGGGCCGTCGACAGCGCGCGCCATGTACAGGCCCCACGGCTCGACATGGAAACGCTCGACCGGCCGGACGAAGCCCTTGGCGTCGGTGTTGGTGAGGTGGTCGAGGTTGAAGAACTCGACTCTGGGCCGGTGTGGGGTTGGGGTGGCCGGGCCGGGTGGTGTGATCGCGGTGGAGGGAACCACCGCGCGGAGATCTCTTGCGACATACCCGGCAAGGCCGGTGACGGCCGGCACGGCGACGAGCAATGGAATCAGACCAGTCATAGCTCTTGTCCTTCACCACATCCGAATAACCAATTCAGGTTACACCCGAGACGGGGTCGCCGCGGGGTTCCCGATGTGTTTCCGAATACGAAATACGTTGCCGCAACGGACATTTCGGGCAGATGGCGGTTTGCGTCGATAGTACTCCCCTGGACTGTGAGAACGCTGTGCGCACCCGCTCCGAACGTCGTGCTGCCGACTGGATTCCGGTCCGGCGCCGGGCACCCGGTGGTCGCCGTTTCCGACGGCCTCGCCGCGGCGTCCGTATCGAGCCGATGCGGCGGCCGTGATCCGTCGCACGGGCCGCCGTCGCACGGGCCGCGAAATCTGTCGGTGGCTGGGCCTAGGCTGATGAGCATGGCATTCGCAACCGAGATTCCGGCGGAGGGCTACGAGGGCAGGGCCGCGGGCGAGCCGCCGCTCGCGCACTCGGAGTTCCGTCCCGTCGGCGAGATCGAGCGCGTCGACGGCCGGTTCCAGGTGGTCAGCGAACATCAGCCGGCGGGCGACCAGCCTGCCGCGATCGAGGAGCTGGAGCGCAGGATCAGAGCGGGCGAGCGCGACGTGGTGCTGCTCGGCGCCACCGGCACCGGCAAGTCGGCCACCACGGCATGGCTGATCGAGCGGCTGCAGCGGCCCGCGCTGGTAATGGCGCCGAACAAGACCCTCGCGGCCCAGCTGGCCAACGAGCTGCGCGAGATGCTGCCCAACAACTCCGTCGAATACTTCGTCTCGTATTACGACTACTACCAGCCCGAGGCGTACATCGCGCAGACCGACACCTACATCGAGAAGGACAGCTCGATCAACGACGACGTCGAGCGCCTGCGCCACTCGGCGACCTCCAACCTGCTGTCCCGGCGCGACGTTGTGGTGGTCGCCTCCGTGTCGTGCATCTATGGCCTCGGCACACCGCAGTCGTATCTGGACCGTTCGGTGCAGCTGGAGGTTGGCACCGAGGTGGACCGCGACGCGTTGCTGCGGCTGCTGGTCGACGTGCAGTACACGCGCAACGACATGGCGTTCACCCGCGGCTCGTTCCGCGTGCGCGGCGACACCGTGGAGATCATCCCTTCCTATGAGGAACTCGCGATCCGCATCGAGTTCTTCGGTGACGAGATCGATGCGCTGTACTATCTGCACCCGCTCACCGGCGACGTGGTCCGCCGAGTCGACATGCTGCGCATCTTCCCGGCCACCCACTATGTGGCGGGTCCGGATCGGATGGAGCGCGCGGTGCGCGACATCGAGGCCGAGCTGGCGGAGCGGCTCGCCGAGCTGGAGCGCCAGGGTAAGCTGCTCGAGGCGCAGCGGCTGCGCATGCGCACCCAGTACGACCTGGAGATGATCCGGCAGGTGGGGTTCTGCTCCGGCATCGAGAACTACTCGCGCCACATCGACGGGCGCCCGGTCGGCTCGGCTCCCGCGACACTGCTGGACTACTTCCCCGAGGATTTCCTGCTCGTTATCGACGAGTCGCACAACACCGTCCCGCAGATCGGCGGCATGTACGAGGGCGACATGTCCCGCAAGCGCAACCTGGTGGAGTACGGCTTCCGGCTGCCGTCCGCGGTGGACAACCGACCGCTCACCTGGGAGGAGTTCGCTGACCGGATCGGGCAGGCGGTGTATCTGTCGGCCACTCCCGGCCCGTACGAGCTGGGGCAGACCGGTGGCGAAGTGGTCGAGCAGGTCATCCGGCCGACGGGCCTGGTCGACCCCAAAGTCGTGGTGAAGCCGACCAAGGGCCAGATCGACGACCTGATCCACGAGATCAAGGAGCGCACCGAGCGCGACGAGCGGGTACTGGTCACCACGCTCACCAAGAAAATGTCCGAGGACCTCACCGACTATCTGCTCGGACTCGGCATCCGGGTGCGCTACCTGCACTCCGAGATCGACACCCTGCGTCGCGTCGAGTTGCTGCGGCAGCTGCGGCTCGGCGAGTACGACGTGCTGGTGGGCATCAACCTGCTCCGCGAGGGTCTCGACCTGCCCGAGGTGTCGCTGGTGGCGATCCTCGACGCGGACAAGGAAGGCTTCCTGCGCAGCACCACCGCGCTGATCCAGACGATCGGCCGGGCGGCGCGCAACGTCTCCGGCGAAGTGCACATGTACGCCGACAAGATCACCGATTCGATGCAGTTCGCCATCGATGAGACCGAACGCCGTCGCGCCAAGCAGGTCGCCTACAACGAGGAAATGGGCATCGACCCGAAACCGTTGCGCAAGAAGATCGCCGACATCCTCGACCAGGTGTACCGAGAAGCCGACGAGACCGAGGTCGAGGTCGGCGGTTCCGGTCGTAATGCCAGCCGCGGCCGCCGTGCCCAGGGTGAGCCGGGCCGGGCCGTGAGCGCGGGGGTGTACGAGGGCCGCGACGTCAAGTCGATGCCGCGCGCCGAACTCGCCGATCTGGTCAAGGAACTCACGGCGCAGATGATGAACGCGGCCAGGGAGTTGCAGTTCGAACTCGCCGGCCGGTTGCGCGACGAAATCGCGGACCTGAAGAAGGAGCTGCGCGGCATGGATGCCGCCGGGTTGAGTTGAGCTGTGCCGTAACGGCTCTGCCTCCGCGGACCGGGCACCGTGTGGCCGCGGAGGCAGCGGGGTCGTCAGGCCTTGGCGGCCATCCACTCGTTCACCCGGCGCTCGGCCTCCTCGCGGGAGACCTCCTCTACCTTGGTGAGCACCGCCCAGCGGTGGCCGAACGGATCGATGATCACGCCGAAGCGGTCGCCGGTGACGAAGGTCTGCGGCTCTTCGACATGGCGGGCGCCGTGTTCTACGGCGCGCCGCACGACCGCGTCGACATCGGGGCAGTAGTGCACGATCGAGGTGTGCACCCACTCGCCGTTCGGGGCGAGCACGCCGTTGTCCGGGATGGGCATGCCCATCTGCAGAGTCGAGTCACCGAACTTCAACTCCGCGTGCGCGGGCTGACCGTCAGGCAGATCATTGCGGCTGAGCACCTCGGCTCCGAAGACGGCGGTGTAGAAATCAATGGCCTTGTTGCCGTCGCCGACCGCGAGGAAGCAGGTGATCGAGTGGTAGCCGTCGGCAATGGGGTTCACTGTGTTCGTCATGGCATCAACCCTTGCCGCTCGTGGTTTGCGGGTCTTGTAAGAAAGCGACACCGTGCCCGGCCGCGCTGAATCGCCTGCCGCCGAGCCAGGGCGGGCCCGCAATCCGGCCGTGCCCGCCGATACCAAAGGCATCCTGCACCCGGACGAACAGGCCAAGCACCGATCGCTGGCCCGGTTGGTCCCGAGTCCGGCAATGGACCGCTATGTCGAGTGGTACTGGTCAGTGCACTGGGATCTGCGCGGCAGAGCGCCGTATCGCGCCGAGGTGCTGTCGTATCCGAGCGTGAACGTCACCTTCGAGCGATCCGACTCACGCACCGGCGGATTCGTGAACGGGGTGAGCACCACCAAATACGTCCGCGAGCTCAGCGGGCTCGGGGAAGCATTCGGTATTCGCTTCCGGGCGGGTGGTTTCGGCGCGTTCACCGGACTCGATGTCGGTTCGTTTCGCGACTACTCCGTCGACCTCGCCGACGTCATGCCCGAGGCGGCGGGATTGGCCGAGCGTGTGCTCGATGTGCCCACCGACGGGCAACGCCGCGCCGTCGTCGAGGAGTTCCTCGCGGGCAGGCCGTCGGTCGACGACCCGACCTACCGGCTGGTGCTGCGCATTGTCGACGCGATGGCCAACGATCTGGAGCTGACCAGGGTCGACCAGATCACCGACCGCTTCGGTGTGCCTACGCGCACCCTGCAGCGCATGTTCCGCCGTTACGTCGGTGCCGGGCCGAAATGGGTACTGCGCCGCTATCGGTTGCAGGACGGCGCCGACCTGCTCGCCAAGGGCCGCACCGAAGACCTGGCCGCACTGGCCGCCGACCTGGGATACTTCGACCAGGCGCACTTCTCGCGTGAGTTCACCGCGGAGGTCGGAATGGCTCCGCTGGAATACGCCAAGAATTCGCTACGTTCACGTAACGAGGTAACGTCAAAGGTCATGCCGACCAGTAATTAGTTGCTGTATGGATCGATTCCGGTGATCCTGCGGCGGATCCGGGAATGGGTAACCGGGCACGCAGTCGAAAGTTGCGCTATCGACCATCAGCCGACAAGGAGTGGGACATGGATGTCGTGGTGTTGATCGGACGGGTGTTGTTCGCTTTCCTCTTCCTGGGCTCCGCGATCGGGCACTTCACCCAGACGGAGGCGATGGCGGGGTATGCGCAGAGTCGGGGGATCCCCATGGCGAAGTACGCCGTGCTGGCCTCGGGCGCGGTGTTCGCACTGGGCGGACTGAGCGTGCTTCTCGGCGTGTGGGCCGATCTCGGGTCGCTGCTGCTGGTGGTGTCGCTACTGCCGACTGCCTTCCTGATGCATCCGTTCTGGAAGGAGACCGACGCGGAAACCAAACAGGGCGAGATGGTCATGTTCAACAAGGACGTCGCCTTGGCGGGCGCCGCCCTGATGCTGTTCGCGTTCTTCGCGCATGTCGACGATCTCGGATTGACCATCACCGGCCCACTTTTCAACCTCTAGGCCGACCTGCCGCCTAATAGTGCACGTCCTTTTACGGCGGGGAGAGGAACGCATGGACATCATCGGAGCGATTCTCGGCATTTTCTGGGCAAACTACCGGAAGTGGCCGTAGCGGCGCGCTGGTCCAGCTCGATCGGCCCGTCCCGGTGCGTGACTCACGCGGTGGTACGGGCCGATCTTCGTCCGATGGACCGCACTGTGTGACGAATATCCCACGGGTGCAACACTGTTCGTCTCGATTGTGTGAAATCACAGGTTTCGGATGCCGAAATCGGTTCGGCGCTGGTTGGTTGCGCCTTTCTGACATTCGCCGGAGAACCCGTGGCAGGAATGGTTGAACACCCCGAGTGTGATGTATTGCGATTTCTGATATTTCCGTACCGTTTGCCGCTATGGTCGAGCCCAATCGCCGCGCCCACGCCCCGATCTGCCGGGACTAGATCGGACGCAGCACCCGACCCACCGCATAGTTGGAGGAGAGAATGACCGCCTACCGGACCATTGTCGTCGGAACCGATGGCTCGGACTCGTCGTATGTCGCCGTCGAGAAGGCCGCCGCTCTGGCTGGAATTTCCACCGCGACCCTGGTCGTGGCCTGCGCGTACTACCCGACCGATGATCGCGATCTCGCCGCTGCCACCGATGTCCTCAAGGAGGAGGCCTACCAGGTGCGGGGTTCGGCCCCGACCAACGAGATCCTGCGCGTCGCGCGGGACAAGGCCATCGCCGCGGGCGCGGCGGACATCATCGAGCGCTCCATCGTCGGCGAGCCGGTGGAGTCGTTGCTGGCGCTGGTCAAGGAGGTCGAGGCCGACCTGCTCGTGGTCGGCAACCGGGGGCTGAACACCTTGGCGGGCCGGCTGCTCGGCTCGGTGCCCTCCGACGTGGCGCGCAAGTCACGCTCGGATGTGCTGATCGTGCACACCGTGCGCTGAGCCCCGCTACGACGAAAGGCTCCGTGCCTCGTCGCGTTCCGCGATGGGGCACGGAGCCTTTCGTTTTTCGGCGTGAGTCGTCAGCACAACCTGCCGAGCACGTCCGGTAGCTGCGCGCTGTGCACCACGCCGAGCCGCTGCGTGGCGCGGGTGAGCGCGACGTACAGGTCGTTGAGTCCGCGCGGCGATTCGTCGAGGATGCTCTGCGGCTCGACCAGGTAGACGGCGTCGAACTCCAGGCCCTTCACATCGTGCACGGTGAGCACCCGCACCGACTCGCCCGTGAGGTCGTCCAGCCGAGCTACCAGCGCGTGCGGCGCGATCACCGCTGTGGTGCCCGGCCCGGATGATTCGGCGGCGACCAGCCGGGCGACCTCCGCGTGCACGTCGCCTGGAGCCACCCGGTACGCGCGCGGCACGGTGCCGGTCTCGCGGACCGAGCGCGGCGCGACCGCCGCCGGGTCGATCGCGGCGAGCACGTCCGCGGCGACGGCCATGATCTCGGCGGGTGTGCGGTAGTTGACCGTCAGCTCGGTCAGCTTCCACCGTGCGGCGACATAGGGTTCCAGCATCCGCTGCCATGACGACGTGCCCGCCGGGTCGCCGGTCTGCGCGACATCGCCGACCACAGTGATCCACCGATTCGGGATTCGCCGCATCACCATGCGCCAGGCCATCTCCGACAGCTCCTGCGCCTCGTCCACGATGACGTGCCCATAGGTCCAGGTGCGATCGCCCGCGGCGCGTTCCGCGGTGGTCTGGCGGGTGCGGACGTCCTGTCGTTCGGCCAGCTGGCTCGCATCGATCAGGTCGTAGGCCATCAGTATCTCGGGATCGAGTTCGTCTTCCAGGTCCTGCGGCGCGGAGCCGGTCAAGATGTCCAGCGCGTCCTGCGCCTCGGCGAGCTGGGCGCGCCAGCGGCGGCGGGCGCGCTCGCGCTCCTCGGCGTCGTCCACGCCGAGCAACTCGGCCAGCTCGTCCAGCAGCGGCGCGTCGGCCGCGCTGAACGTGCCGTTGTCCGGACGAACCAGCTCAGCACGGTCGGCGGGGTCGAGCGCGGCCGCGACCCGGTCCAGCCGCTCGGGGGCGGCGAGCAGGTCGGCGAGGACCTCCTGCGGGGACAGAATCGGCCAGAGTCTGCCGATGGCGGACTGGATCTCCTGGTCGGCGCGCATCTCGTCCCTGATCTCGGTGAGGTCGGTCGAGCTGAGCAGGCTGGGGCCGCCGGAAAGGTCGGCGCCCATGGTCTGCGCGAGCTGGTCGGTCAGCGCATCGATCACCGAACCGGCGAAGATCGGCCTGGCCAAATTGTGCGGCCTGCGCGAGGAACGGGCGCGGCCGCGGGCCCTGGTGACGATCTTGCGGTCCAACGTGACTCGATAGCCGTCGAAGCTCAGCAGGATCGGTTCGGCGGGTACCTCCTGGCGGTCACGAACCGCCTGCTTGAGTACCTCGATGATCGCCTGCGAGCCCTTGATCTCGCCGGCGCGCAGGGAATCCTCCCGGGTCGCCCGCACTCCCGGGTACAAGTCGCCGATGGTGGACAGCAGCACGCCGGTCTCACCGAGTGAGGGGAGTACCTGGCCGATGTAGTCCAGGAAGGTCGCGTTCGGTCCGATGATCAGCACGCCGCTCTTGGCCAGCTGCCTGCGGTAGGTGTAGAGCAGGTAGGCGGCGCGGTGCAGCGCGACGGCGGTCTTGCCGGTGCCAGGACCGCCTTGCACGACGAGCACGCTCTTGTGCTCCGAGCGGATGATGGCGTCCTGCTCGTGCTGGATGGTCTCGACGATGTCGTTCATGTGGCCGGTGCGGGCGGCGTTGAGCGCCGCGAGCAGGGCGCTCTCGCTGCCGACGCCGCCGTCGGAGGTGGTGACGCCCGCCCTGCGCGCGGTGTCCAGATCGAGGTACTCGTCGTTGATCGCGGTGACCGTGCGGTTGCGCGACCGGATGTGCCTGCGCCGGGTCACGCCGTCCGGCGTCGCGGTGGTGGCCAGGTAGAACGGACGGGCCAGCGGTGCGCGCCAGTCCAGCAGCAGGCTCTCGTAGTCGTCGTTCTCGTCGAGGATGCCAAGCCTGCCGATGTAGCGGTACTCCTCCTGCTCGCCGTCCAGGTCGATGCGACCGAAACACAGACCGTGTTCCGCGGCATCGTATTTCGCGAGGTCCTCGGTGTAGAGCTGGCTGAAGGACTCCCGCTCGCTGCGGGCCTGCGGGGTGCCGCCGGTTTCCAGCAGTACGGTGCGCAATCGGTTGCGCGCGTAGTCGCGCATTTCGTCGAGCCGGTCGTACAGCACCGATAGGTAGGCCTGTTCCCGCTCGGTCTCTCGGGTCCGCTCGTGCCCGTCCTCAGGGGCTGACAACGGCTCGTTGTTGCCCGTGTCCGCGGATGCCGCACGGTCCTGTGTGAGGTCGGGCAAACTAACTCCTTGTCACCGCGATGAGCTGGGAGCACGGTGCCCGGGACGGGCACGTGAACGCTCGGAAAACAGAGTTGTCGAGTCTACTGTGATCGCGGCACGCTTGCCGTAACCGCAGGTCATGCCCACGGAGCGCCCCGTTCCTAGGCCAGGCGAATCGCACCAGGGTGAAGTGTGCGACCAGCCGTATGAGTGGCACCCGGTCAGGACACGTGGGTGTTGTTCTGGCCCTTGGCGACGGCACCATCGCGGTGTCCCGGCGGCTTGGCGCGGTACATCGCCAGGTCCGCGTCGTGCAGCACGGCCTCGGGGGTGCGGCGGTCGCCGATCTTCAGCGCGGTGACGCCGATTGAGGCGTTCACCTCGATGCGGTGCCCCCGCGCGACGATCGGCTCGGCCATGGTGTTGCGCAGCCGGGCGACCAGCATGTCGATGTCGACCTGGCGGGTGCGGCCGGACAGCAGGACCAGGAACTCGTCGCCGCCGAGTCGACCGACGATGTCGTCGCTGCGAAGCGCGTGCTGCAGCCGCTGCGCGACGATCTGCAGCACGGTGTCGCCGATAGCGTGCCCGAGGGTGTCGTTGATCGACTTGAACCCGTCCAGGTCGATGAACAGCACGGTGGAAACCGGCAGCTCCTCGATGGTGGCCAGCGCGGCCGCCAGCTGCGACAGGATCAGCGAGCGGTTGGCCAGCCCGGTGAGTCCATCGTGCGTGGCCTGGTACTCCAACTGCCGCCTGCTGGCTCGGAACTCGGTGATATCGGCGAAGGAGGAGACCGCCGACGAGCGCGGATCGCCGGGGTTGAGCAGGCGGCTGCTGCCGGACAGCCAGAGCCGCTGTCCGTCCACCCGGTCGACGCCGAAGACATAGCCGGTGATGGTCTCGCCGGTGGCCAGCGTCCGCGCGATGGGGTGGCGGCTCGGCGGCAGCGGCTGGGCATTCCCGTCGAGCAGTACCAGTGGCAGCGACTGGATGGTGTGGCCGATCACTTGTTCGTCGGGCCCTTCGGTGCCGAAGATGCGCTTGGCCGCCGGATTCATCGATTCGATCTGCCCCTCCGGATCGATCACCACGACGCCTTCCTCCAGCTGGGAGACGACCGTGGTGAAGTACTGTTCGGCCCGGCGCTGCGCGTCCTCGGCGTGCCGCTGGGCGGTGAGGTCGTGAATGACCACCTGGTAGGCGAGGTGGTCCTGCCAGGCGGTCAGCACCGATACGGTCGCTACAGGGATGCTGACGCCGTCGACCCGCCTCAGCATCATCTCGGTCGGCTCGGATGCGGCGCCCGCCGTGGTCAGGGTGCTGATGCGGTCCAGCATCGCGGGGATCGAGGCCGGATCGACGAACTTGGTCAGCGGTTGCCCGATCACCTCGTCGACGCTCTCGGCGGCGAGCATGCGGATGGTCGCCGGATTGACGTAGACCACTGTGCCCCGCTCGTGCACACAGATCCCGTCGGGGGTGTGCTCGACCAGGGAACGGTAGCGCTCGGCCAGTTGTTCGGCGGCGTCAACCGCGGCGGCTGCCATGTCGTCACCCACTCGAACCCCCGATCGTCGACCCTTATGGCCATTGGAACACGGGATTATTCTGGTATCGACGTGTACAAGATCACACCGTCGACGCGATTGCTCAGGTCACATTTCGGGCACTTCGTCCGGTTCGGTCTGGTGATCATGACAAACCGGGTCCCACGCGGAAGTCGGGCCGACCGCTGGTCGCTCCGGGGAGCCGGTGAAGGAGCGATGCTATGTCGGGCGCCAACGCCATTCGGTCCGGAAACGACAGACCGGTGTATCAAGATCATATGACCATCGCCGGGCTCGGTGCGGTGACCGGGTACGGCTGGGGGCGGGAAATCCTGTGGCAGGGTTTGCTGAGCGGCAAGTCGGCGGCGTCCATACAGAGCGGCTACGGGGCGGAGCGGGACGAGGATGCCTGGGTGTCGCTGGTGCCCGACGGCGGCGATCACGACGTGAGCACCAGCCGATACGGGCGTGCCTTGCACGACGCTGCGCGGGAGGCGATCGCGGACGCGCGAAGCCGGGGTTGGCGGCCGGGCCGAACGGTCGGGCTGCTGCACGCGATCGTGCTGGGTGACGTGGCGAACTGGCACGACTTCTACGTTGTCGATCACGGACATCGCGGCTCCCGCGATTATCTTCGGCTGCTGCCGTCCACCCCGATCTCGGTGCTACTGCAGGAGTTCGG
Organism: Nocardia sp. NBC_01730; assembly: GCF_035920445.1. NCBI lineage: Bacteria > Bacillati > Actinomycetota > Actinomycetes > Mycobacteriales > Nocardiaceae > Nocardia > Nocardia sp. NBC_01730. The sequence continues at coordinate 8,581,801 of NZ_CP109162.1, forward strand.
TTTCCACGGTCCGGCGATGAACGTGTCCGCGGCGTGCAGTTCGGCCAACGTCGCGCTGATCACCGCGAAGCTCTGGCTGAACGCCGGACTGGCCGACGACGTGATCTGCGTGGCCACCGACATGTCCGCGAGCCCGGACATGGTGGAGCATTTCGTCGGGCTCGGTGCGGCGGTCACCGACGCCGAACCACTGGACGCGTGTCGGCCGTTTCAGGAGGGCAGCCGCGGGTTCAGTATCGGTGAGGCCTCGGTCGCCTTCGTCCTGACCCGCTCGGTGGACCGGCCCTACGCCGCAGTGCTCGGCGGCGCCATGACCAACGATGCCTACCACGTGGTCTCCGTCGACCCGAGCCACGAGCAGATCCTCGACTGCGCCCGTCGCGGGCTCGCCGACGCGAGGGTGAGCGCCGAGGAGGTGAGCTACTTCAACGCCCACGGCAGCGGTACCAGGCAGTGCGATGTGGCCGAAAGTCATCTGGTCGCGCACCTGTTCGCCGACCGCCCGCACCTCTACGCGCTGAAACCGCTGGTTGGCCATTGCCAGGGCGCGTCGGCCGCGGTCGAGGTGGCCGCGGCGGCGCTGGGTTACGACCGCGGCGTCATTCCCGCGGCACCGATCGTCGCGCCCGCTCACCCGCGGTTGCTGGACGGCCCCGCCCCGTTCGAGGGGGGTATCACCGCGAAGCTCTCGCTGGGTATGGGCGGGAACAATTCCGTCGTGGTGCTCGGAGCGGCCTGACCATGCTTCACTCGTCACCGCCTCGGCGTGACCAGGTGGCGCCTCGGCTCGGCGTGATCGGGTGGCTGGGAACAGGCGCGGCACGACCGCGCGGCGAGTCCGTCGGAATGGCAGGCGGTGCCGAGCTGTTGACCAGAGGCGCCGGGCGGGCGATCCTACGGAGGCGTCCGGCCTGTCTCCCGGCTGAATCCGCCGCTTTCTGCGGCCCGGCTCCCGCCGTTCATCGAGGTGGCGGGCGGTCCGCGAAACCTGTCGGTGCCCACGCTTAGCATGGCGGGCGGGGGTATGTCTGGACACTGAACACGAATGAGAAGGGACGGCTTGTGGCGGAACGCCTCACTGTGCGTGGAGCTCGGGAGCACAACCTGAAGGGGGTCGATCTGGAACTGCCCCGCGACAGCCTCATCGTGTTCACCGGTTTGTCCGGCTCCGGCAAATCGAGCCTGGCCTTCGACACGATCTTCGCGGAGGGCCAGCGGCGCTATGTCGAATCGTTGTCGGCCTACGCGCGGCAGTTCCTCGGTCAGATGGACAAGCCCGACGTCGATTTCATCGAGGGCCTCTCGCCCGCGGTCTCGATCGACCAGAAGTCCACCAACCGCAACCCGCGCTCGACCGTCGGCACCATCACGGAGGTGTACGACTATCTGCGCCTGCTCTACGCGCGGGCGGGCACGCCGCACTGCCCGGTGTGTGGCGAACTGATCGCCAAGCAGACCCCGCAGCAGATCGTCGACCAGGTGCTGGCCATGGCCGAAGGCATCCGGTTCCAGGTGCTCGCTCCGGTGGTGCGCACCCGCAAGGGTGAGTTCGTCGACCTGTTCGACCAGCTGAACACACAGGGCTATTCCCGCGTCCGGGTCGACGGCGTGGTGTATCCGCTCACCGATCCGCCGAAACTGAAGAAGCAGGAGAAGCACGACGTCGAGGTCGTGGTCGATCGCCTTGCGGTGAAGCCGAATTCCAAGCAGCGCCTCACCGATTCGATCGAGACCGCGCTGCGGCTGGCCGACGGCATCGTGGTGCTCGACTTCGTGGACCGCGACGAGCACGCACACGACCGGGAGCGCCGTTTCTCCGAACGTCTGGCCTGCCCGAACGGTCACCCGCTCGACATCGAGGACCTGGAACCGCGCTCGTTCTCGTTCAACTCGCCCTACGGCGCCTGCCCGGACTGCACCGGCCTCGGCATCCGCAAGGAGGTCGACCCGGACCTGGTCGTGCCCGACCCGGCACTGAGCCTGAACGAGGGCGCGATCGCCCCGTGGTCGCGCGGCCAGACCGCCGAGTACTTCACCAGGCTGCTGTCCGGCCTCGCCGAGTCCATTGGCTTCTCCATGGATACCCCGTGGCAGGACCTGCCGCTGAAAGCGCGCAAGGCGGTACTGGAGGGCAGCGCCGACCAGGTGCACGTCTCCTACACCAACCGCTACGGCCGCAAACGCTCCTATTACGCCGATTTCGAGGGCGTGATGCCGTTCCTGCAGCGGCGCATGGAGAACACCGACTCCGAACAGATGAAGGAGCACTACGACGGGTACATGCGGGATATCCCATGCCCGGTGTGCAACGGCGCCCGCCTCCGTCCGGAGATTCTCGCGGTCACCATCGCCGCGAACGGCGACAACAAGTCCATCGCCGACGTCAGCGAGCTGTCCATCGGCGATTGCTCGGAGTTCCTGAACTCGCTGACCCTGGGGGAGCGCGAGGCCGCCATCGCCGGGCAGGTGCTCAAGGAGGTGCAGGCGCGGCTGGGCTTCCTCCTCGACGTCGGCCTGGAATACCTGAGCCTCTCGCGCGCGGCGGCCACGCTGTCCGGCGGCGAGGCGCAGCGGATCCGGCTTGCCACCCAGATCGGTTCCGGCCTGGTCGGCGTGCTGTACGTGCTCGATGAGCCTTCCATCGGCCTGCACCAGCGCGACAACCGCAGGCTCATCGAAACCCTCACACGGCTGCGCGATCTCGGCAACACGCTGATCGTGGTCGAGCACGACGAGGACACCATCCGCGCCTCGGACTGGGTGGTCGATATCGGACCGTTGGCCGGTGAGCACGGCGGCATGGTGGTGCACAGCGGGCCTTACCAGGAGCTGCTCACCGATCCGAATTCGCTGACCGGCGCGTATCTTTCGGGCCGCGAGCGGATCGAGGTGCCGCTGGTGCGCCGCCCGATTGCGAAGAAGCGGCAGCTCACCGTGGTCGGGGCGAACGAGCACAACCTGAAGGGCATCGATGTCAGCTTTCCGCTCGGCGTGGTCACCTCGGTCACGGGCGTGTCCGGGTCGGGCAAGTCGACGCTGGTCAATGACATCCTGGCGACGGTGCTGGCGAATCGGCTCAACGGCGCACGGCAGGTACCGGGGAGACACACCAGGGTGAACGGGCTCGACCACCTGGACAAGCTGGTGCAGGTGGACCAGTCGCCGATCGGCCGCACCCCACGCTCGAACCCGGCCACCTACACCGGCGTGTTCGACAAGATCCGGACCTTATTCGCGGCCACTACCGAGGCGAAGGTGCGTGGCTACCAGCCGGGCCGGTTCTCGTTCAACGTCAAGGGCGGTCGCTGCGAGGCATGCTCCGGTGACGGCACGCTGAAGATCGAAATGAACTTCCTGCCGGACGTCTATGTTCCGTGCGAGGTATGCCACGGCGCCCGGTACAACCGGGAAACCCTCGAGGTGCACTACAAGGGCAAGACCATCGCCGAGGTGCTCGACATGTCCATCGAAGAGGCCGCCGAGTTCTTCGAGCCGGTCACCTCGATCCACCGCTACCTCAAGACGCTGGTGGATGTCGGCCTCGGCTACGTGCGCCTCGGCCAGAGCGCGCCGACCCTCTCCGGCGGTGAGGCCCAGCGCGTCAAGCTGGCCGCCGAGCTGCAGAAGCGCTCCACCGGCCGCACGGTGTACATCCTCGACGAGCCGACCACCGGTCTGCACTTCGAGGACATCCGCAAGCTGCTCGGCGTCATCAACGGTCTGGTCGACAAGGGCAACACCGTGATCGTCATCGAACACAACCTGGACGTCATCAAGACCTCCGACTGGGTGGTCGATATGGGTCCCGAGGGTGGTACCGGCGGCGGCACCATCGTTGCCCAAGGAACTCCGGAAGATATTGCGGCCGTTGCGGAAAGCTACACCGGTCAGTTCCTGCGCGATGTGCTTGCCCAGTCGTCCGCGCCGAAGGCCCCGGCGAAGAAGGCACCGGCCAAGGCAACCGCGGCCAAGTCTCGGGCAGTCGAGCCGACGGCGGCCAAGACCACGAAGCGGGTGGCGAAGAAGGCGGCGCCGGTCGGCTGACACGCCCCGTTCGGGCGGCGCGGTGCACCGAATGCGGTGGCCGCGCCGCCTTTCCTCGTTCCGCCGCGTCAGCGGTTTGCGATGGTGTGGATCAGCTCGGCGAGTTCCTTCGGCTTGGACCACATCGGCCGGTCCGACGCGGTCGCGCCCAGTCCTGTGCGGCGTCGGCGAAACGTCCGCTGGTCAGATCGAGCAGCGCCGGGCGCTTGTGCAGGAGTTCGGCAACGCGACGTCTGTCCGGCATGGTCAGCTCGGGTACGAGAAGATGACGCCGACAGACACGGCCGCACCGGTCGGCGCTCACGGGGTCAGTTGCTGTCGATGGCGATCACCCGCTTGCCGCGGGCATGCCCGGATTCGACCAGCAGGTGCACCTTCGCGATGTCGTGCAGCGGGTACACGTCGTCGATCACCGGGCGGAGGCGGCCGGAGTCGACATACTCGGCGAGAGTGGCCAGTTCGGCGCGGCGCGATTTCGCCATGACCAGACGGACTCGTGGTCCCGCCAGCACTGTGCTGAATAGCGCGTACCTGATGGCGCGCGGGGCCGTGCTCAGCATTCTGCCGCGTCGTCGCAGCAGGCGACGGTAGGTACCCAGCGATGTTCCGTGGCAGTCCAGGACCGCGTCGAACTGTCCTGTCACACCGGCCGCGTCGGCGTAGTCGACGGTGTGCACGGCGCCGAGTGCACGGCAGAGGTCGTGATTGGCAGAACTCGCTACTGCGGTGACTTCGGCGCCCATCGCTACGCCTAGTTGGATGGCTGTGCTGCCGACTCCGCCGCTGGCGCCGACGACCAGTAGGTCGTGGCCGGGGGCCACCTTCAGTGCGTCCCGCAGGGCAAGCAGCGCGGTGACGCCGCCGGTCGGAAGTGCTGCCGCGTGCAGCAGATCGATCGTGGTCGGCGCCGGGCCGATCGCTCGGGCGTCGGCGGTGACGTATTCGGCTGCGGCTCCGTACTTTCCGGACGCATCGCCGAGGAATCCCCACACGGGCTGGCCTACTGTGAGGCCGGTGACTTTCGAGCCGACCGCAGCGAGCTCGCCTGAGAATTCGACTCCCGTCCGCTTGGGGAAGCGTCGTCCGGACATGAGTTTGAGTGCGCCGGAACGGATTTTCGTATCCGCGGGGTTCACGGCCGATCCACGCACACGGACCAGCACTTCCCCCGGGCCGGGTTCCGGACGGGCCACGTGCCGGACCGTCAGCACGTCGGGCGCCCCGTAGTAGTCGTGCTCCACGGCACGCATCGACGATGTCTCCTGGGATTCGCGGTTCATTGGTCTCCCTAAGTTTGTAGGTGTCTGGGGGTTGGTGCGCTGGATGCCCAGGACGGTGGGGCGTATTTTGCAGCTGCCGAGGCTCGCGGATTTGCTGGCCTGCTGTGCTGGATGCTCCGACTGCTGGATGCGAGCTGTTGCGGGTCGTCGCTGTTCAGGAATCTGCCAGCGGGGCTGTCCACGGCTCGAGCTGTGTTGACACGGTCTTTGAAGTCCTTCCGACCGAGACGCACTGTCTCGCTCTGGGCATACTGTCCATGGCCAATGGTTGTGGCAGATACGGCACGGCAACAGTCACAGCTGCGCCGTGTCGTCTCGACGTAGACAAGGAGCCGAAAGTGTCTCACTCACGGGAGAACGTTCGGGTGCGACGTACCCGGACCCTGCTGCGGGAAGCGCTTGTCGAACTCATCGAGGAACACGGATTCGACCGCGTGACCGTCGGGCAGATCGCCGAACGGGCGATGGTGAGCCGTGCCGCTTTCTACCGCAACTACCGTGACAAGTATCAGCTCGTCGAACAGATCTTCGACGAGGCGGCCGCGGCGCTCACCGACAGCAGCGGTGGCAACTCCGAATTCGACCGGTTGCGCAGACTGGAGACCTTCTTCGACGACGTCGCGCGCTACGATCGGGTCTACCGCGCCCTGCTCGGACGCAAGGGTAGCCAGTGGTTCGCCGCACGCATCCAGGACACTGTGACCTCGATGACCATAGAACACCTGCCGCTGCCGTCGCCGGTGGACGACCTCGTCGCCACACTCCTGGGCGGAATGTTCCTGCAGACCGTCACGTGGTGGCTGACCAACAACCGGCCCGTCCCATCGCGAGATATGGCCGCCGACTATGCACGTCTCGCCGCAGCGCTGATCCGGGAAGCCAATGACGTCAGTTTTCGCTGACCCGCCATAGAAACGTAATCTCGTCACACTACGAACACTGGAATGAGAAGCGGCTGTCCGGCTCGTATCCGGTCAGCGCCGAATAGCCACACACCCATCAACGCACGTCATGAACGTCCGGAAATGCCGCTGGCGCGCAACGTCTACCTCGACGCTGATCGCCTGTCCGACAACGCAACACGCGCTGACGCCGATGGTTCGATCGACTCCGGCGCACAGTATCCGAAAGCGGTCGCGAAAATTACCAGCGGTACCGACGGGCTGCTGGAGTTCTGCAAGTAGGCCGGCATGGCCGGTTCGCCGACTGCGGCGGTCACGCCCGCCATGAGCCGCGGGTAGTGGTCCCGCTGCGGATCGGTGCCGGTGTGCTCGGCGATCACCTCGACCCAGTTCCTCGGACATTTTCTTGGAGATCGCGCAGCACAGTTTGGGATCGGCGCGGTCAGTAGACCGGGCCGGTGTACTTCTCGCCGGGGCCCTTGCCCGGCTCGTCGGGGTGCGCGGAAGACTCCCTGAAGGCGCGTTGCAGCGATTGCAGCCCCTCGCGGATCGGCCCGGCATGCGGGCCGAGATACTCCACCGAGGCTGTGACCAGCCCGGCCAGTGCGGTGATCACTCGCCGCGCCTCGTCCAGGTCGCGGCGCGGGCTGGTGGCCGGATCCTCGTCGGCGAGCCCGAGCTTCTCCGCCGCCGAGCTCATCAGCATCACGGCGGCGCGGCTGATCACCTCGACCGCGGGGATGTCGGCCAGTTCGCGCACGGAGGTGTCGAGCTCTTCAGTCATGCCCTTCAGGCTAGCGACGCCGCGCGCAGCATCCGGAGGTGGCCGATCTCCGCGACGTTCTTCATCAGCTCCGCGTTCACCCAGCCCGCCAGGTGTGCGATGGTCAGCCCAGCGTCGGCGGGCCATGGATAGGCGGACGGGAGGTCCAGATCGGTTTCGGTGAGTCCGTCGAGTACGCGCACCCACTCCTCGCGTAGATCGCGCAGGCAGGTGATGGTGGCGGCGCCGTCGCCGGGCCAGTGCACGTCCTCCCGCGCTGGTGCGGTGCGCTTCTCGACGTGGTCGATGGCCGTGCCCCACCACCAGCCGATGTGCCACGTGAGCCAGCCGATGGTCGGGACCGGCATGGGGTCGGGTTCGGTATCGGCCCAGTCCGGCCGCCATACGCCTTCGGGATCCGGTCGTACCGTCCAGACGAGGTCGGTGGGCTCCCAGAGGAAGTCGTCCTGCATGAGCGTGTCGAGGTGGATTCCGGCGAGCGACCAGGTCAGGTCGAATTGCCATCGCAGCAGGTCACGGCGTGGTGTGGGCGGTGTGGGCATCGGGGGAGCGTGGCACGCGCCGGGTGGTTCGGCAAGTGGTTTTCGTCCCGATTCGGCGATAGCCGAACAGAATGTTAGACTTTCCGCTGACGACCGCCCCGGGCCTGCCCGGGGCCTGATAAGTGGAGCCCGACTCCCACCGTTGCCGACGAGCGATCGTACGGGTCAGACGGTCCGGTCACCCGTCCTTATGGGGCGGGTTTCTTGTGCCGGGGTTCTCGCGGGAGAGCCGCCGCACAAGGGTCGACCCGAGTGTTTTCGCGGTCGGCGATCGGTCGACACCGGGCCCCGTGCGGAATAGCGCACCGGGGCCTTTGTGTTGAACAGGGGTTGCAGTTACTGCGTGCGGTCGTCCGACCACACCGCTTGACCTAGGAGGCCCCATCAGCACTGAGACCCGCATCAACGATCGCATCCGTGTTCCCGAAGTCCGGCTCATCGGACCTGGCGGCGAGCAGGTTGGGATCGTGCGTGTTGAAGATGCACTACGCGTCGCCCTCGAAGCCGACCTCGACTTGGTCGAGGTGGCCCCGGATGCCCGTCCACCGGTCTGCAAGATCATGGACTACGGCAAGTTCAAGTACGAGACGGCGCAGAAGGCGCGTGAGTCCCGGAAGAACCAGCAGCAGACCGTGATCAAGGAGCAGAAGCTCCGCCCGAAGATCGACGACCACGACTACGAGACGAAGAAGCGGAATGTGGTCCGCTTCCTCGAGGCGGGGTCGAAGGTCAAGGTGACGATCATGTTCCGGGGTCGCGAGCAGTCCCGGCCCGAACTCGGGTTCCGGTTGCTGCAGCGGCTGGCCTCCGACGTTGCCGAGCTGGGTTTCGTAGAGACCTCGGCCAAACAGGACGGTCGCAACATGACCATGGTCCTCGCCCCCCACAAGGGTGCGAAGACGCGGGTGAAGGCGCAGCAGGAGTCGGCCCCGCGCCCGGCGCCCAGCGCCGCACCGGCCGGTGAACCGGCCGCGGAGCGGGCCGAGACGGCAGCGCCTCCGCAGTAACACCGATCAGAGCACCGGCGGTCCGTGAGGGCCGCCGGAACGACAGATAGAGGAATCCATGCCGAAGATGAAGAGCCACAGCGGCGCCTCGAAGCGATTCAAGGTGTCCGGTAAAGGCAAGCTGCTTCGCCAGCAGGCGAACCGTCGCCACCTGTTCGAGCACAAGCCCACCCGCCGGACTCGTCGTCTGGACGGCACGGAGGTCGTCGCGGCTGCCGACGTCCGTCGCGTGAAGAAGCTGCTCGCTATCTGATTGCGCCATCGCGCAGGCTAGCTACCAGCACACCGCGACCGGAGATTCTCCGGCGCCACCCCGACCAATTTCGGGCGCCGCCCGCGCCCCCAGATCGAACAGGACTGACCAGTGGCACGCGTCAAAAGGGCCGTCAACGCTCAGAAGAAGCGCCGTTCCATCCTCGAGGCCTCCAAGGGTTACCGCGGCCAGCGCTCGCGGCTGTACCGCAAGGCCAAGGAACAGCAGCTGCACTCGCTCGCCTACGCCTACCGTGACCGCCGGGCGCGCAAGGGTGACTTCCGTAAGCTGTGGATCGCCCGCATCAACGCCGCGGCGCGGATCAACGACATCACCTACAACCGCTTCATCCAGGGCCTGAAGGCCGCCGGTGTCGAGGTGGACCGCAAGATCCTCGCCGAGCTCGCGGTGTCGGACGCCGAGGCGTTCGCCGGTCTCGTGGCGATCGCCAAGGCCGCTCTCCCGCAGGACGTCAACGCCCCGGCTGCCTGAGTCGCGGAAATCGGTTGACACACGGACGACTTTCGGAACGACCCGTGGAGGCGCTCAGCGAGCGCAATCCGCGGGTCGTTTCCGCTGTCAAGCTGCAGCGCGGCGCGCAGCGCAGGAAGGCGGGCCGATTCCTTGCCGAGGGAGCCAACGCCGTTGCCGCGGCGCTGAGCACCGGGCGAGTGCATGAGCTGTTCTACTCGATGGCTGCCGCCGAGCGTGAGCACGCGCTGATCGCCGGTGCGGCCGCCGCGGGGGTGCGCAGCACGCTGGTGAGCGATCGCGCAGCGCAGCATCTCGGCGAAACCGTCACTGCTCCGGGACTGGTCGCGGTGTGCGACCTCATAGACGTGCCCCTAGCGCGGATACTCGAGCAGGGCCCGCGGATGCTGGCCGTTCCCGTCGAGATGGCCGAGCCGGGCAATGCCGGAACACTCGTCCGGGTCGCCGATTCGGTCGGCGCCGACGGGGTGGTGCTGGCAGGAGACGCCGTCGACCCGCACAACGGAAAATGCGTGCGTGCGAGCGCGGGCAGCATTTTCCACGTGCCGATCGCGCGGCACCGGGATGTCGGCGAGACGGTGGATTCGCTTGTGGCCGCGGGCATCACGATCCTCGCGACCGCCGCCAACGGCGAAGTCGACCTGGACGACGCCGACGAGCTGTTCACCGAACCCGTCGCCTGGCTGTTCGGCAATGAGGCGCACGGCCTGGACCCCGTCGTCGCGTCTCGCGCCGATCATCGCATCCGCATCCCGATTCGCGGCCGTGCCGAGAGCCTGAATTTGGCCACTGCCGCGGCGATCTGCCTCTACGCGAACTCCCGTGTTCGCTACCGCGCCGGTTCCTGACGTCGCGCGTCTTCCCTGGGATCGCGTGGGACCAACGCGTGCGCGCATCCGGCTTGATAGCGAGAACGGACGCACGCCTGGTCAATGGCCTTCAGCGGGCAGACTCGATCGTCATTAACCGCGGCTAGCGCGTGAGACGGCCCGCGCCTCCTCAATCGCCGTTCGCGCTCAGATCCGCCAAAATCTCCGCCGCCCACACCGCAGGCACCGCATCCGGCCCTGCGACACGCATCGCGCTCATCACCGTGAGCAGCATCCCGGTGGCCAGGAACCGCCGCGCCTCGGATTCCTGTGCGCCGGTCAGTTCGCGCACCAGGGCGTAGATCCGGCCGAAACGCGCACGGACATCGTCGCCTATCGCCGGGTCCGCGCTGGCCGAGAACCCGTGCAGCAGCAATTGGAGCAGTTCTCGCTCGGCCAGAAACACCGAGTAGCCGTTGCCGAGCGCGCGCAGCGCTTCATCGGGGCTCGCGCCAGGGCCTGCCTCTGCGCGTGACGAACGGAAGATTTCCTCGATCCGGTCACACACGCGGTGCAGGGCCGCGCGGAACAGCTGCTGTTTGCTGCCGAAGAGTCGTATCACGTATGGCTGCGAAACGCCTGCGCGCCTGGCGATCTCGTCGGTCTTTGTGGCCGCGTAACCGGACTCGGCGAAGGCATCTACGGCCGCACGCAGCACCTGCTCGCCGCGTTCGGCGGCGGTCATCCTGGTTCTGGTCGAATGCGCCATCGGGAGTTCTCTTCTCCTCTGCTTCGTGCGGATCTTGACATGTTATCAGTCAATGCATACTCTTCGAACGGTTAGTTATCAGTCAATTACAACAAGGACGGGACATGACCGAGACTCTCCGATCTGCCGCGGCACCTGTCGCCGCACCCACGGTCGCGATCGGCGGGCGGGCGCTCGCCGCCGTGCTGGTCGCCGTCGGTATCCCGATGTTCATGGTCACGCTGGACAACCTGGTCGTGACGAACGCGCTGCCGGTGATCCGCACCGAGCTGGGCGCCTCGCTGGCCGACCTGCAGTGGTTCGTGAACGCCTACACGTTGTCCTTCGCCTCGCTACTGCTCACGGCGTCGGCCGTCGGTGACCGGCTCGGCAGGCGCCGGGTCTTTCTGGCGGGCATCGCGCTGTTCACGCTGGCGTCCGCGGCCTGTGCACTGGCCACCGGACCGGGCATGCTGATCGCCGCACGAGCGATTCAGGGCTTCGGCGCGGCGGCCGTGATGCCGCTGTCCCTGACGCTGCTCTCGGCGGCCGTTCCGGAGTGGATGCGCAACGCGGCCATCGGCATCTGGGGCGGTCTCGCCGGTCTCGGTATCGCGCTCGGTCCGCTCATCGGCGGGGCCGTGGTGGACGGGCTGAGCTGGCACTGGATCTTCTGGCTGAACGTGCCTGTCGGTCTCGCGGTGCTGCCCTTCGCCGCGCGGGTGCTCGCCGAGTCGCACGGCGGCAACCGGCGCCTCGACCCGGTCGGTCTGCTGCTGTCGGCGGGCGGCGTGCTCGCAGTGGTGTGGGGCGTGATCCACGGCGCCGACGACGGCTGGACCTCGGCGGGCGTCTTGTCCGCGCTGATCGGCGGCGCCGCACTGCTGGCCTGCCTGATCGGTTGGGAACTGCGCGCGCCGGAGCCGATGCTGCCGCTGCGGCTGTTCCGTTCCCGGGCGTTCAGCGTGAGCAACGTCGTCGGATTCGCCTTCTCGGTCGGGGTGTTCGGTTCGATCTTCCTGCTCGCGCAGTACTTCCAGGTGGTGCAGGGCTACAGCCCGCTGGAATCAGGAGTGCGCACGATGCCGTGGACGATGGCCCCCATGATCGTGGCGCCGATCGCGGGCCTGCTGGTCGACCGGGTCGGTGCGCGCACGTTGATCAGCACCGGTCAGGGATTGCTCGCCGCGGCGCTGGCCTGGATAGCGGCGATCACATCGGTGGACATCGACTATGGAGCATTCGTCGCGCCGTTCCTGCTCGCGGGTGTGGGTATGGGCCTGACCTTCGCCCCCGCGTCCACCATCGTGATGGCCAGTGCCTCATCGGAGGACCGGGCCATGGCCTCGGGTACCAACAACACCATCCGCGAGGTGGGCGTGGCGATGGGTGTTGCAGTGCTGGCTTCGGTATTCGCCTCCTATGGTTCCTACCTCGGCCCGCAGAGTTACGTCGACGGGCTGGTGCCTGCGGTATGGGTCGGCGCGGCGATCGTGGCAGTGGGTGCGCTGGCGTCGCTGCTGCTGCCGCGTCGGGTGGTCTCGGCGGACTGAGTGCCGATCTGTGCGTCCTTTCCGCTGCTCGGCGGGAGGGCGCACAGAAGCGTCGGTGACACCGAGGGGTACGGGGTGTCCGGAGATAGGCACACGAGCGCAGTTGCCGAGGGTCCGGAACCGTATTGCTGTCCGGACACTCTCGTCGTGACGAGACCAGTCTTCCGTGGCGGCGAGGCGCGTCATCAGCGCGTTTCGCGGGCGAATCCCGGATCCGCGGCAGCTGAGAGACCATTTGGTCCGTGATAGCGGGGGAATCCGTGTGAATTGTCTACGAGGCATCGAATACGATTCGACCAGCAGCAATGTGGGTAGGCAATCAGCTGTGCCCGCGAACCGACCCCCAGGGGAGAGACGGAGCATCGTGGCCGACGACATCGACGCAGGCGAGCAGAACGCGGCGCTGACCGAGGAGGCACTGGCCGCGGCAGCGGCGGCCGCCGAGAAGGCGTTTGCCGCTGCCGGCGATCTGGATGCGCTCGCGGTCGCGAAAACCGAGCATCTCGGCGGCAGGGCGCCGCTGGCCCTGGCGCAGCGCGCGCTGGGTAGTCTGCCGAAATCGGCGAAGGCCGACGCCGGAAAGCGAGTGAACATCGCGCGCGGCCGGGTGTCCGAGGCTTTCGAGGCGCGCCGTGCCACGCTGCTCGCCGAGCGCGACGCCGCAGTGCTGGTCGCCGAGGCCATCGACGTGACGCTCCCCGCTCGCCGTACGCCGGTCGGCGCCAGGCACCCGATCACCGTCATCTCCGAGCAGATCGCCGACGTGTTCGTCGCGATGGGCTGGGAGGTCGCCGAGGGCCCTGAGGTGGAGACCGAGCACTTCAACTTCGACGCGCTGAACTTCCTGCCCGACCACCCCGCCCGAACCATGCAGGACACTTTCCACATCGCGCCGGAGGGTTCGCGCCAGGTACTGCGCACACACACCTCCCCGGTGCAAGTGCGCTCCATGCTGGAACGCAAGCTGCCGATTTACGTGGTCTGCCCCGGGCGCACCTTCCGAACCGACGAGCTGGACGCCACGCACACGCCGGTGTTCTCCCAGGTCGAGGGTCTGGCGGTGGACAAGGGCCTGACCATGGCGCACCTGCGCGGGACCCTGGACGCCTTCGCCAGGGCGCTGTTCGGTCCAGACACCCGTACGCGCATGCGCCCCAACTACTTTCCGTTCACCGAGCCCTCTGCCGAGGTCGACGTGTGGTTCCCGGACAAGAAGGGCGGCGCGGGCTGGGTCGAATGGGGCGGCTGCGGCATGGTGAACCCGAAGGTGCTGATCGCCAGTGGGATCGATCCCGAGGTGTACAGCGGGTTCGCTTTCGGTATGGGCATGGAGCGGACCCTGCAGTTCCGCAACGGCATCCCGGACATGCGGGACATCGTCGAAGGCGACGTGCGTTTCACGCTGCCCTTCGGTATCCGGTCCTGACCTCACCCTTCGATCGAGAGAGCGAAACGTCAAGTGCGAGTAGCGCAGTCCTGGCTGACCGACATCATCCAGCGCACCAACCCCGACTGGTCGGTGTCGCCGGAAGAGCTCGACGCGGGGTTCGTCCGGGTGGGTTTGGAAGTCGAAGAGGTCGACAAACTCGAGCGGGTCACCGGTGACCCGGTGGGGAACGGGGAGGGACCGGACACCGCGCGGCTGTTGGTGGTCGGCCGGGTCGCGGAGATCACCGAGCTCACGGAGTTCAAGAAGCCGATCCGATTCTGCACGGTCGACGTCGGCCTTCCCGCGCTGCAGGAGATCGTCTGCGGCGCACGGAACTTCGAGGTCGGCGACCTGGTGGTCGTCGTCCTGCCGGGCGGTGTGCTGCCCGGCGGGTTCCGCATCACCTCGCGCAAGACCTACGGCCACGTCTCGAACGGCATGATCTGCTCGGTCGCCGAACTCGGCATCGGCAAGGACCATTCCGGCATTCTGGTACTGGAGCCGGGCACCGCGGAGCCGGGCATCGACGCCAACGAACTGCTCGGCCTCGACGACACGGTCATCGAGCTGAACATCACCCCAGACCGCGGCTACTGCTTCTCGGTGCGCGGCCTGGCCCGCGAACTGGCCTGCGGTTTCGATCTCGACTACGCCGACCCGGCCGTGCGGACGCTGCCCGCCGACGAGCAGGAGGCCTGGCCGATCCAGGTCGAGCCGAGCTCCCAGTGCACCCGTTTCGCGGCGCGCCGGGTCACCGGCATCGACCCGAAAGCGGTCAGTCCCTGGTGGTTGCAGCGCAGGCTGCTGCTGTCGGGCGTGCGCCCGATCTCGCCCGCGGTCGATGTCACCAACTACGTGATGCTCGAGCTCGGTCAGCCACTGCACGCCTTCGATGCGGAGAAGGTGTCGGGCGGGCTGGTGGTCCGCACCGCGAAGCATGGCGAGACGCTGCGCACCCTGGACGATGTGGAGCGGGTGCTCGACGCCGAAGACGTGGTGATCGCCGACGATTCCGGCGTCGTCTCCTTAGCCGGCGTGATGGGTGGCGCGAGCACCGAGGTCGGCGCCGAGAGCACCGACATCCTGTTGGAAGCGGCCACCTGGAATCCGCTGCTGGTCTACCGGACCGCGCGCAGGCACAAGCTGGTGTCCGAGGCGGGCAAGCGCTACGAGCGGGTGGTCGATCCCGAGATCAACGTCGCCGCACTCGACCGAGCCGCCACACTCCTCGCCGAAATCGCCGGTGGCACAGTCGAATCCGTACTCACCGATATCCGCCCCCCGGTTCGGGCTGCCGAGCCGATCCGCATCGACATCGACCTGGCCGACCGCGTCGCGGGCGTCATCTACCCGACCGGGACCTCGGCGCGGCGCCTTGCCCAGATCGGCTGCCTCGTCGAGGTCGGCGTCAGCGACGCCGGGCACGGCCAGCTGGTGGTCACACCCCCGAGCTGGCGCCCCGACCTGGCCCAGCCCGCCGACCTGGTGGAAGAGGTGTTGCGGCTGGAGGGGCTCGAACAGATCCCGTCCGTGCTGCCGACCGCGCCGGCCGGACGTGGTCTCACCCCGGCGCAACGCCGCCGCCGCGCGGTCAGCCGTGCGCTGGCATTCGCGGGCTGCGTGGAGGTACCGCCGCCGGTGTTCCTGCCCGCCGGGGTGTTCGACACCTGGGGTCTGGACGTCGACGACCCGCGCCGCGCCACCACCCGAGTGGTGAACCCGCTCGACGTCGAGCGTGCCGAGCTGGCCACCACCTTGCTGCCCGGTCTGCTCGAGGTGGCCGCACGCAATATTTCGCGCGGTGCGCGTGACCTCGCCGTCTACGGCATCGCGCAGGTCGTGCTGCCCGGACCGAACACAAGGCCGGTCGAGGCGCTGCCGGTGGATCGGCGTCCGACCGACGACGAGATCGCCGAACTGCTCGATTCGCTGCCCGCCCAGCCGGTGCACGTGGCGGCTGTCCTGACCGGCCGCCGCGAACCGCGCGGGCCGTGGGGCGAGGGCCGCCCGGCCGAAGCCGCCGACGCATTCGCCCTCGCCGACGCGGTCGCCGACGCGGCGGGCGTGACCATCGAACGCCGCGCCGCGGCCTATCTGCCGTGGCACCCTGGCCGTTGCGCCGAGCTGGTTGTCGAGGGAACCGTCGTCGGTTACGCGGGCGAACTGCACCCTGCCGTGCTGGAGCGTTCCGGTCTGCCGCCGCGCACCTGCGCCGTCGAACTCGCTCTGGACGCGCTTCCGTTGCGGGAATCCCGGCCGGTCCCGACGGTGTCCCCGTTCCCCGCGGTGCTGCAGGACGTTTCGGTGAGCGTCGAGAAGACGATCCCCGCCGCGTCGGTGGAGTCCGCGTTGCGCACCGGCGGCGGCGAACTGTTGGAAGACATCGCGCTGTTCGACGTGTACGAGGGCGCCCAGGCGGGTGAGGGACGCAAGTCGCTCACCTACGCGCTGCGCTTCCGTGCCACCGACCGGACACTCACCGAGGACGAGGCCAGCGCGGCGCGTGACGCGGCCGTCACCGCGGCTTCCGACGCCGTCGGCGCAGTCCTGCGCGGCTGATCCGCACCGCCTTCGAGACCGTGCTGCCCACGCGGCCGCACGGTCTCGTCGTCTCCGCCGTGGAACCGCGCCCGCTCGGCAGCCACCTGAACGCGGACCTGGCCATCCGCCTGGACATGTCTGTTGCGGTCCTCCAGGCGCACCACCGCGCCCGACGCGGACTATCCCCGCACTGCTGCGGACTTCCCGTCCGTCTCGGGTTTCCGACCTCGTGGGGCGGACCGGTGGGCGGGGCCGATCCGTCCTGGCACCGTTCCCGGCGCGCGGCGCGACCTGCCTGCCACTGCGGCGCCGACAGGGAGTAAGAACGTGAGCATGCGACATCCGGCCAGTCCGATCCTCAATGCGCTGACCTACATGCCGGAGCGGACGGTGCTGCAGACTCCGGCGGTGGTCGGGATGGACTACACCGAGCTGTCCCCGCGCACGGCGGACGGGGAGATCCTGCATGCCTGGTGGATGCCCGCGCGACATTCGATCGGGCACATCCTGTTCGCGCACGGCAACGCAGGCAACATCGGCGACAGGGTGCCGATCTTCGCGCTGCTCACCGAGGCCGGATTCGACGTGCTGGCCTTCGATTACCGCGGCTACGGACGCAGCACCGGCAGGCCGACCGAGCACGGCACTTACCTCGATGCCCGCGCCGCGCGCAAGGCCCTGCTGGCACAGCCGGGTGTCGACCCGGATCGAGTGCTGTACCTGGGGAAGTCACTCGGCGGCGGCGTCATGCTCGAACTGGCGCAGGAGCATCCACCGGCCGGATTGATGCTGATGTCCACGTTCACCGGCATCCGCGACGCGGCCCGCTCGGTGTATCCGTTCCTGCCCGCACCGCTTGTGCCGAACGCCTATCCGAGCGAGCGCCGCATCCGCGTGCTGCGCGCCCCGGTGCTGATCATGCACGGAGACCAGGACGAACTGCTGCCGCTGCGGCACGCTGAACGGCTCTACGCCGCGGCGCGGGAGCCGAAACGGCTCGTCGTGTTTCCCGGCGCGGGCCACAACGACCTGATCGTCGTCGGTGGCTCGGCCTGGTACGACCTCGTACGCGACTGGGCGGGCGCCCTCGTCCGGCTGTGAACCGTTCGCGGTGGTCACGGCTGCGTAGCCTGGCGGTATGAGTGACAACAGCGAGATCGCGGTTCGGCTGGCGGCGCTGTCCGACGCGGAATTGGCGGGGCTTCTGCTGGTCGCGACGGCGGGACGGCCCAGGTTCGCGGCGGCGCACGCGGCGCTGCTCGGCCTCGTCGAGACAGGTGATGCGGGAGCCGTGGCCGATGTGAGTCCTGACACTTCGGGCGCGGCCGGATCCGGCCCTGCGGCGGCCCCGGACGTGTCCGGGCAGGTCGGAGACGTTTCTGTGGTACCCGCAGTACCAGTACCGCCGTCCGGTATTCCGGCATCCGTCTCGGGTGGCGCATATTCGTCGTCCGGCGTTCCTACTTTCGAGTCAGTTCGCGATAAGGTCGAGCAGCGCTTCGGCACCGCCCAGGGGATGGGCGAACTCGACCGGGAGACCCCGGCCGGCCGCGGTGTCGACGAACAATGGGAGGCACGCGAGAAGGCCGCGCGTGCACGCCTGGATCGGATACGGAAATCGTTGCACGGCAACGACATCGAAACGCACGAGCCGTAATCCGGGCCGGGTGCACCGGACTACGACTGTGATGGGTGGAACTCGATGAGCGAGCCGCGTGAGATCGCCGAACGGCTGCTGGACGCCCAGGTGGAATTTCTGCTCGCCGAGGTGACCGGCGACCGCTTCGCCGAGGTGCTCGCGCGCGACACCGAATCCGTCCTCGAGGTCGCCGACACCCTGGTCTTCCGTGACATCGTCGGGGTCGACCAGGCCAAGCAGACCGTTCGCACCGTCATCGATCTGATCGGTGGCAGCCCGGTGTTCGCCGACATGGTCGGCGTATTCGCCGACTCCGTCTACGACCACATCGCCGACAACCACGACTACACGCTCGGCCAGGTGGTCGAGCGTGAGCCGGTAGAGGCGCTGCTGGAGAAGATCTTCGGCATGCACCAGGCCCAGGAACGCATCCTGGACCGGCTCACCGAGAGCCCGCTCGTGGCCACCGTCGCCTCGAAGTTCGTCGACAAGCTGATCAACGATTTCATGCAGGTCAACCGGGAGCGTGCGGAGAAGATCCCGGGCGTCTCCTCGCTCATGTCGTTGGGCCAGTCCGCCGCCAACCGCGCGAAGAAGGTGGCCGACAGTACGTTCGTGGGCGACTTGGCGGGCAAGGGCGCGCTATTCGCGCTCAAACGCACCAACAACGCCATCCGTGAGATGCTGCGCGATGCCCCGGTGCACGACGCCGCGATGGAGTTCTGGGACCTGCACGCCGACGAACCGGTCAGCGGTCTGCGCGAATACCTGAGTCAGAAGGACCTCAACGAGCTCGTTCTGCTCTGCTACGAGATCGCCGTCACCACCCGCGAGAAGGAGTACTTCGGCTTGCTCGTCGACGAGTGCGTCGAGGTGTTCTTCACCAAGTTCGGCGACTACACCGTGGCCGCCATGCTGCCCGAATTCGGGCTCACCGGCGGCGACGTCGCCGAGGAGATTCTGCGCTACGGGCCCGCGGTGATCGAGGGAGCGAAGAAGAACGGCGTCCTGGCCGGGCTGATCCGCGAGCGTCTCGCGCCGTTTTACACCTCCGACGCGGTGCTCGGCATCCTCGCCGGCAGGTAGCGGCGGGACGGTCTCGAGCGGAATGGTCGCTGTCGGAGCAGTCGCCGAGGTAGGGGGATTCGTCGCTTCGTCGGCGAATTTCTGTGCGGGTCAGGGTGGGGTCGGACTCGATTCACAGTTCACCGACGTTTGACACCAGCTACCGGGTGCGGGTCCAACGCGATCAGCCGCGGGTCATCGATGTCATCGACGAGGTCCGCGATCGCGGCAAATTCTGCCGTCGTCAACGACGCTCCTCGCAGACTGTCCAATAGCAGCGATACGAACGAGGCGGGCGCGTCGATTATTTCGCGAAGTTCGGCCAGCGCCACGTCGCAGAGACGGTCGGCCACCTCGCCGAGGAGACTGTCGGCGGCGGTTTCGTGGGATTGTGGCGCGGCCGGGTTTCCGTACCGCACATCGAACCGTGCGTAGTACTCCGCGGCGCTCAGTGCGGATCCGTGCCGGTCGTAGCCGTGGGACAGTCCGATCAGGCTGGGCACACCGGGCCAGGTGGCGCTATCCCAAAACAGCGGAGTGTCGAGGTGCGGTTCGAGCAGCGCTGCGAATCCTTCGTCGGTGACATCGTCATCGTGACAGGGAGCGATCTCGATGAACAGTCGCGCACCGGCCGCGACCTTGTGGTGCCCGTCCAACAGGTAACTCATCCGGGTGTTGGGATACTCGGGACCGGCCGGGCCCGGCGCGACGAGCACCGCTACCGGTTCCGCGCCGGACTGGATCCTGGTTCGGTACCACTCGATTCGGTCGAGATCCGGCGGCGGCCAGGTGTCGGTGGGAAGGAAATCGCCACTGGCGCCATATTGGAGATCGCCGGTTCCTGGCGGCCACGGCCAGGAATGCAGATGTTCGTTGGTGAAGATCCCCAATCCCAGGCGTGACCAGTGCTGTTCGATCCTGACTTCGTACTGCCCAGGCTCGAACAGCGTGAACAACGGCCCGAGTCGGTCGAGGAGCTCGCGAGACACGAACGGCTTGCCGGAGTAATCCCGTTCGATCACCGGATCGGCAAGCCAGTCCGTCAGGTCATCGAACCCGGACGGACGGTGTTCGGGCGCCAGCCGAGCCACCAGTCGCAGGTAGGTCCCGCGCGCGACCAGTGCCTCGGCGAACGCGGGTTTTCCGCGAAACCACAGCGCGCTCGCCTCTGGATTCCCCCGTGAGCCGAGAACGCGGATCACCCCCGCACCCCCGGAGATGTCGACGAGTTCACCAGGCCAGGTCCGCTCGGGCTCGCCGATCGAGGCGTACAGCGGGCGCGCCCGCCGAGCCGTGCGTGGTTGATCCCGCAGCGCGGCATCGAGATCCGCCGGGCCGAACTCCAGTGGATCGCCGGTGTGGCATTCGGACCAGTGGCCGACGGCGCAATCGCATGGCAGTTCGCGCCCGTCCGGGTGGGGCACCAGCTCATCGGGCGAGTGATGCCGTAGCTCCTCGGTCCCCTCGATCAACCGCGAAGCGGTGGCGATGGACGTTCGATACTCGTCCGAATCCGCGGTATACCGCCGCTGTGGTCGGCCATTCGGATGCCAACACAAGCGCTCACTCCTGGGAATGCAGTCGAGCAGCCGCACCGTCGGATCCAGACCCAGCGTCCGGTAGGCGGCGAGGGTGTAGTGGCCGTCCAGGACGAACGCCAGTTCGTTGCTTTGCCCCGGCCGGGAGGCATCCAACGCCAATACCACCGGGCGCTCGCCTGACCGGATCGCAGCCGTGCTGTTCTCGAAAGCCTGATCGCCCAGTGTCTTTTCGGAAGTGGGATCCGCACCGAGATGTGCGGCGATCAACGTCAACGCGCCTGCCTTTACCAGGATGGGGCGTTCGGTGTCCGGATGCTCGACCCGCACCGGTAGCTCAACGGACGGTAGAAACTGCCACCAGCTCGGCGTGGTCAACGCGGCGATCTTGTCCTCCGCCGCACGGCTTCTCGCGAGTTCGAAGGGAAGCCCGACGCACTCGACCAATTCTCGTGGCCGAGCCGGGCCGCCCGAGGCGCGTGCGACAACGACCCCGTCCGCACTTGGCCAGCACAACCAGGACCATTGCCGGTCGTATCGCACCGCGCACCCGATCCCCGCCGACACGATCGCCACCGCGGCATTGCCGTCGTACACCACGGTCGGTTCGTCCGTCCATGCCATCGGCAGGACTGTCTTCTACTTCGGCAGTGCCGGGACGACAGCCTCGCCGACGCTCCGCAAGCGATCGCACGGGTCGGCGGTGGTCTTGTTGACCAGCGTCAGCTGCAGTAGCCCCTGCCCGGCGGGGAACAGTACGTCACACATCTGATCCCTGACCGCACCGTCCACCCGGAACTGGCGTCCGGTGCGTCCGGCGATCGTGACGTCCTGGAAGTCGACGTTGCCCGGTCTGCGCTCGAACTCGGCAAGGGTCCCGCCGGTGGAAAATACGCCGAGGGTGTAGTCGGCGCCCTTCCACCCGCAGATCTCCCAGCCGGGCTGTCGGACGCCGCCGACGCCGACCTGCTTGGTCGCCGGGTCGAGGCCGGCGGCGGTCAGTGCGTCGTCGGGTATCCCGGTGCACGGATCGAACAGCTGGGTAGGCACGTCACTCGTGCCCGCGGCCTGCGTCGTGGTCGTGGCCGGTGTCGCCTCGGTCGACTCGCCGCAGGCGGCGAGTCCGAGCACAAGTGCTGCCGCCAAGGGGACCAACGTGATTCGGTGCGCCATCCCGCCCTCTCACCCTCCGATGTATCCGGGCCGGACTGTATCAGACCCGTACCGGGCCTGATAGCGGGCGAAGACCGAGAGGTGCGCAATGGCAGTCGGTGACAGCCACGGTCCGGAAGCAGAGCCGGCTTCCGCGGTCAGCAGGTGTCGGTCGCGCGGTCGCCCGACAGCCGGTACTCGAAACGAGTGTTGCCGGGGCTCGACGTCGGCAGACTCCTCGACTCAGAAGACGCCGACTTCAGAATCTCGTCGGCCTACTCAAAAGTCGGATGAGCGCGTCGTCGAGACCATCGATCGCGCTGACGCCGGACGGCAAATGGGCAGCGTCCCATCCCGGGCCCGCGGCATAGATCCGTTCGCCCCTGCCTGCGAGGTCGAGCGCAACGGGGTCGGCGGTCGATCTCGTATGGGACCACATGACGGCAGTTGCCGCCTTGGTTCGGCACAGCGCGTCGCGCACGGCATCGGTGGGTACGTCGGGTCCGATCATGTGCACCGCGACGCCCCGCGCGCTCAGCGCGGCGCGAAGTGTCTCCAGCGGCAGCGAATGGAACTCGCCCGGAGTGCAGGCGAGCAGGACATGCGCCGACGTGATGCCGGTCTGTGTCTGGTCGACCCTGGCCAGGCTGGTCGACACTGCCCAGGACAAGGCATGTTCGATGTCGACGCATCCGCCGTCGATGTGTTGACGCTTCTCGACGACCTGAAAAGCCGGTCGGCACAAATGGTTCCAGGTCGCTACGACGCCGTGGCCCTGCAGGGTTCGGTCGATGAGCGTCACGAGGGTAGCGGTGTCGGGCCGTTCGGCGGCATCCACGACTGCGTCGAGGACATCGGCGTCGATCATGCCGGAGGCGGGCAGATCTCCGGGCAACGCCTGGCGCACGGCGTCTGCGGCGCTGGCCGGGCCGGCGCCGCGGCGTATCAAGGCGACCATGCTTTCGAGCGCGGCGATGTCGGTCTCGGTGTAGAGCCGGTGCTGTCCGGGTCGGTGCGCACGCGGACCGATGCCGTAACGCTGGGTCCAGCTGCGCAGTGTTGACGTTGGCACGCCGAGCCGTTCGGCGACGGCACCGACAGTGTATCCGGGTGCCGCGCCGTTGCGGGGTGCGCCTGTCATCTCGATATCTCCATCATCGCCCTTCCCTGCATCGGATGTGCATCGGTGTGACGGCAGGAACCGAATTTGCGACCCGGTACGTTGGCTCGTCTGGCAGCTTAGCGATGCGCGAACGCTTCACCCATTGATTGCGCATCGATTAACGACGCCGACGAAAAGGTGGTTAGGCAACGACGGAAGGATTGGCGGCTCATGGCAGTGGCGATTACGCGCCGCGGGGACACCTACCGGTGGCGCGTACCGTCGCCCTGCGCCGAACAAGACGCCGGGCGGTCGATCTTCGCGACCGCAGACCTATTGCCGGCGGGTGCGCAGCTGATAGCGGCGCTCGGCATAGGCCAGATCGTCGCGCCAGAGCCGGGCCGTGGCATGGTTCATCAGTGGGCGTAGCAGCGGAACCGCGCGATGTGCGAAACGGAAGATGGGGCGGTCTGAATTCGCGATAACCGCTTCGACCACCGCGGTACGGGCCTGGCCGTCCGGTCCCGGTCCCAACGGCGTGGCATGTGTTTCCACGACGCTGCCCATGCCCTCTCCCGCGACGATGCGCATGACGATCGTTCGCGGGTCGGGGCAGGTGAACTCCGCTTCGACCGGAACGCCGAGGCCGCGGGTCACTCGGAAAGTGACGGTGAGCAGGAAGCGGTGGTTGTCTTCGGTAATGCCCTTGCGCGGTGGGGTTCGCGTAACATCGAGTCGGGCAAAGGAATACGGGTGGAACCATGCGCCGTGCCATGGATCGAGCCGGTTGGCGAGGATGTCTCGGGGTTCGCAGACACCTGTCAATCGGGTCACCGCGTGTACCGTTGTGTCGTCGGGCCGGGTGCCGATGATCGGCGACTCGGTCGGTGTCTGTCCGCCCGCCGCGTCCAGACGTACCCAGGCCAGCACTCCGTCGTCATGGCTGGGGAACGGACACCAGCGCGCGGCGCCGTCGGCGCTGATCCGCAGGCCGTGCCAGCGACAGATCAGGGTGCCGTTCTCCACGTGTGCGGTGCCCAGCGGCGCGCCGAGGTGTGGACAGGCACCGGGACCGACTCGCAGCATGCCGGCGCTGTCTCGCCACGCGACGATCTCGACACCGTTCACGGTCGTCCCGAACGGCAGGCCGGTGCGGATGGCTCGGCTGGCCGCGAAGGCGTACCAGTTCCCACCGGGCAATTGCTGAGACCAGCGCAGCGCGGCTTCGATCAGCGCAGGATCGGCGTCGGGGTAGGTCGGCCGTTGTCGCGACCATTTCTCGGCAGGGAAGCGCCGCAGCGGGGAATTCTTCGGCCATCCGGCGGACTCCAACCGACGGCTCACGACGAGCTCCTTTCGCGGATCGCGAGGGTTCGCAGCAGGGCCGAGCGGCCGCGGTTGGGCACCGTCTGCAGCGAATGACCGGCTGCCCGCCATTGCCGTGCCAGTTCGGTGGCCGCGATCCAGCCGGTAGTCGCCGCGCGCTCCATGAGGGCCACCGGCAGATCGACCCGGATGCCGTCACCGGCCAGCATCAGCCGAGGGTGCGGGGTGGCGACCTCGGGCCGCCGTGCGAAATCACCAGGTGCGAAGCGGGGGCAGTCCTGACGCCACAGTGTGCGCTCCCCCACGATGCGGGCTTGCGCGGATTCGGGGTAGATCTCGTGCAGCCGCGCGCACAGGTGGTCACGCAATTCCTGGCGTACCGGCGCACCGGGTAGTTGCTCTGCCGCCGCGTACGCGTGCAGTTCGACGACGCTGCCACCCCGTTGCCGTGCCCACTCGGCGGCGGTGCGTTCGTAGCGATCGAGGACGCTGATGTTGTCGACCGGATCCAGGTTGCCGGTCGCGAGGAAGCTGGGCCGGTCGCGACGCAACGGCCTGTCCAACCAGAGGCGCTGGACGACGAAGGCCGGGGCAGTCGCCAACTCCGCTACCTGTGAGCGCCATTCGGCTGTTCCCACCCCCTGCGATGCGGCGACGATCTCACGCAATCCGGCCACATCGACGGCGAGAACGACGGCATCGGCGGTCAGACAGGACCCGGTATCGACATGGAGCCGGAAACCCGCGCCGTCGCTTTCGATCCCGGTGACACTCACGCCGGTGTGGAAAACGACACTGCCGGGACGACCGGGAACGGCCGGCGCGGTGAGATACTCGGCCAACGGATTCCACAGGGCGACATCGAAATTGTCCCGAGCCACGTCGAAGACCAAACCTTCGCTGGAGCCCAGGAAGTAGATGTGGAACATCGCCGCCAGTTCCGCTGCCGACAACTGTCCGGGAGCGACGAAGAAGCTGCGGGAGAACACATCGAAGGCCAAATGACGCGCGGCAGCAGGAAAGTTGATGCGCCGCAAGAAGGTTTCGGCGTCGAGGTGATCGAGCTGCCGGTAGGTCTGCGGCACCGACACCGCGGCCAAGGGTGCCGCGGCCCGGGCATCCATCCGGATCAGGTCGCGCAACCGAAAGGTCTGGCTACGCAGCGCGAAGGCGACCGCGTTCCACGGCGGTGTGCGCGGCAGGTGACGGAAACTGTCTCGGTGGCCGTCGGCGTCGATCAGCGGATAGTCACCGATTCGCTGCAGTCGGGTCAGCCCGGGATCACTGCGCGACAATAGTTTTCGCAAATTGTAGTACTGCGCGAAGAAGGCGTGGAAGCCTCGGTTCATGCCGACCGTGGTGCCGTCGGACAGCGTCTCGGTCCATCCGCCGACTCGTCCGCCGAGATAGCGTTCGCGCTCGATCACCTCGACCCGAAACCCGCGTTCGGCCAGGCCGGTAGCCGCGGCCAGGCCGGCGATGCCCGCGCCGACCACCACCGCACGCGGCCGCCGCTGCCCGTCCTGGCCGACATCCCTTCGTCCCGGCGCAGCCGGATATCGCACTCGCCGGCGATCTCTCCCCACATCGCCGCTCACCGCCCGGGTCGTCATGATCGCGCTTCCTCCTGCCGCTGCCGTGCCCGCTCCCAACACAGCAATACCGCCGTCACCAGCGCGAATCCGAAAAGGAAGTCCTCGACCGGGATATCCCACGGAAACCGTGCTCCGAGAATGTGATCCGGGTTGTAACGGACGATCGGTGCGTCCGACCTGGTCAACCACCCGTCGACCGGTATCTGGAATACGAGCACGATGACCATCGACACCCAATAGCTGGGTCGCCGCAGCAATCCGGTGCGCAACACCGCGTATTCGGCGACGCAGACCACGGCCACCGCCGTGATGGCGGGAAGGATATACGCTAGGTGACCGATGTTCATCGTCGGCTTTCCGCAACAGGGAACCGGCGTCGGCGGTCGCTGCCGAGCAGGGCATCGACCGCGACGAAGGTGAGCAGTCCGCAGATCGGGACAACCAGGAAGAACAGCACCTCTTCGAGCGGTAGTGCTCCCGGCAGGATTACGCCGACCAGATACCGGCTGTTGAAACTCCATACGCCGCCGGCGATAGCGAGCAGATCCCACGTCACGAATACCAGTGCGGGCGGCACGACGGCGGCCACCAGCAACCGCGGCCGGCGATAGACACCGCGGCCGAAAAACTCCAGTGGCGCGGTGATCACCAGACAGGCGAGAAGGACGAACAGGTAATGCCACTGTGTCATGTCGACTCCTAGAGTGGTTCGCTGATACCGCGTGCATGGCCCTCATCCGTCGGACGGCGCGGCCACCGGCGGCGGGCCCACTGCGCGTGCGCCAGACCCGTGGCACCGACGTATGCCCGTCGGAGCCTGCCGACCCTGGCGCGCTGCCCGAACACCTCGAAAGCGCTGTCCTCTATACGATCCAAAATCTCCGAATACAGCCTGAGCGCGGTCGCCACGCACGGGCGTGAGCGGGGTGCCAAAAGTTCGATCCCGTCGCGAGCGTAATCGTAGATTTCCCTGGTGAGGGCATGTTGAGCGGCGAGCGCGTCGCGCACCCGCGAGTCGATGCGTTGCTCTCGCCGACACCACATCAGCAGATCCCGGTCGACACCGTGCGCGGCCAGCTCGTCAACGGGCAGGTAGACCCGACCGCGCGCCAAATCCTCATCGATGTCACGCAGGAAGTTGGTGAGCTGAAACGCCTTCCCCAGTGCTGCGGCGTAGGGGGCAGCCTGCCCTTCGTTATCGACAGTGCCCAGTATCGGCAGCAGTTGCAGCCCGATTACTTCCGCCGAGCCGTAGATGTAGCGGTCGAGCGCGTTGCGGTCCGGGTAGTCGGTGACGGTCAGGTCCATGCGCATCGACGCCAGGAATGCATCGAACAGTTCCCCGGGAATGTTGTAACGGACGGCCGTGTGCAGCACGGCGGCCAGCACCGGATCACCATCGCTGTCGCCGGATCTGAATTGGCGTGCCAGCACTGCCAGGCGGGCCGCGCGGTCGGCGGCGGTCAGGGCGGGATCGAATTCGTCGAGGATGTCGTCGGCGCGGCGGGCGAATCCGTACAGTGCGTGCACCGCGGGACGCTGATCAGGCGCTAGCAATCTGGTGGCGAGGAAGAACGTCTTGCCGTGGCGAGCGTTGAGGGTGCGGCAGCACCGATACGATTCGCGCAGTCCCGGATCGGTGATGTCGGCGGCGTCGAGTTCCGTGGCGGTCATTTCGGACCTGCTTCGGACGAGGCGCGCACCGATGCTGGCGCACCGGTTGCGCTCCGGACCCGTGGGTGCCCGGTGACGCGGTCGGCGGCGAGCCGCCCGGAGATCAGCACGGGCGGTATACCGACCCCGGGCACCGTCGAACCGCCCGCAAGGACCACGTTGTCGATCCCGCGAATCATGTTGGCGGGCCGAAACGGACCGGTCTGGGCGAAGGTGTGCGCCAGCGCGAAGGGACTGCCTGCCAGCATGTCCTGGCGGGCCCAGTCCGCAGGCGTCACGACCCGCAGCACCTCGAGATCGCGCCAATCACGTCCCAGGCGGTGCTGGGCGACATCCAGTATCCGCGCGGTGTATTCCTCCTGGAAGTGGGGCCAATCGATGTGCCCCGCTTCGAGGTTCGGTACCGGCACCAGCAGGTAGAACAAATCGCGGCCCGGCGGGGCCAGGCTCGGATCTGCTGCGGTGGGACAGGTCAGCAACAGCGAGGGATCGGACATGACCCGGCCTTCGGTGATGATCTCTCGGAACGCGTCGTGCCACGCTCTGCCGAACAACAGCCGGTGATGCGTGGTCGGCGCTTCACCGGAACGACAGCCGAGGTGCAGCACGAGCGCGGATGGTGCGGCCCGCACCGTGAGCAGCCGACGCGAGCGGTGGCCGAGCAGTTCGTAGGTGCGATGTCGTTCGGTGGTCAAAACCACTGTGTCACAGTCGATTCGCTCCCCACGATCGGTGTGCACCGCCGTAACCCGGCCGCCGGAACGCGTCAGCTCGGTGACCGTGCTCTGATAGCGGATACGCACCCCGGCCGCGGTGGCCGCATCCGCGAGGGCATCAGCAACCGAGTGCATTCCCCCGAGAGGGAAATAGACACCCGACATGGTGTCCATGTAAGCGATCACCGCGTAGGCCGCGAGAGCCCGAACAGGTGAGACGCCGGCGTAGAGAGATTGAAAGGTGAACACGCGCCGCAGATCCGGATCGGAGATGAATTCGGCGACCTTGCCGTCCCATCGGCGAAACCCACCCAGGGCGGTCAAGCGGGCCAGTGCCGGAGTGAGCATCGACAGCGGGGAGTCGAAGTTGGCCGCGATGAACCGATCGAACTCGGTCCGGTACAACTGGGTCAGCCAGTCCCGCAGGCGTCGATAGCCGGCAACTTGCCCGCCTCCGGCGAATTCACTGACCGCCTGCGCCATCAGCTCCTCGTCGCTGTGCACGGCCAGGGTGCGGCCATCGGCGTAGATCGCGTGATAGGCGGGTGTGACTGCGCGTAGTTCCAGTCGATCTTCGGTGCGTTCCCCGACGGCGGCGAACACATCGTCGAGCACTTCCGGCATGGTCAGAACGGTGGGGCCGGTGTCGATGCGGTAGCCGTTCACATCCAACCGCCCCATCCGGCCGCCCGGACCGGATTCACGCTCGATGACGGTCACTTCGCGTCCCCGGCCTGCCAGATGGATGGCCGCCGACAAGCCCGCGAGCCCAGCGCCTACGACCACCACGTGGTCCGTCGATCCGGTCACGGTACGCATCGGTTTCTCCTCGTCAGGACTTTCGTGCGGTGCACAGCAGTGCCATCTGTCCCAGCGCTGCGATCCGGTCCCGTGCCAGCGGCGCGGTCGCCAGGACACGGGTCGCCGCGTCGACCCGGTCGTCGATCATCGCCTCGACGTGTTGCGGTGCGCCCGACTCGGCTATCAAACAGCGGCAGCGTCGAGAGCGGGCCGGCGCATGCTCATATCTCTTCCTCCTGCCGCGTGGTCACCAAGGATTCGTTCGCCGGCATCGTGGGTACCGGGTCTCCCACCTCCGCGAGTACGGACGCGATGATCTCGAAGGGTGTGTACCGCGCCATCTCCATACCCAGCCGGCCCGCGGCAACCCGAAAAGCGGCGTCACCGAATACACGGTCGACCGCGGCCGCTATATCGGCCGGTTCGGGTGCGGCACCGCCGAGATCGATACCCACGCCGGTATAGGCCACGCGGGCGGCGACCTCCGGCTTGTCCGCGGTATCTCCTGCCGCGATCACCGGGACGCCGTGACTCAACGCCTGCTGTACGCCGCCGTAACCGCCGTTGGTGATCATCAGGTCGACATGTGGAAGCAAGTGTGAATAGGGGACGAAATCGCATATGTGGATATGTGGGGGTAGCGGCCCCAGACGCACGCTCGCACCGCCGGTGCTGACCGCCACGACCACCTCGGGGCGCTGCGACAACGCCCTCAACGCGGGTCGGAACAACTGGTCGGCATTGCCGTTGTCCCAGGTGCCCTGGGTTACGTGCACGATCCGACGCCCGCTGCGCAGGACGGCATCCAACCAGGGCGGCGCCTCGAACCGGGTCGACACCGACACCGGAACCGGTCCGGTGAAGACCACCGAGGACGGGAGGTCGCGCCGGCGATATTCGAAACCTGGAACGGTGAACTGCAGTATCCGGTCCGCGAGGATCGGCCAATCGAGCAGAAAAACCGGGGCGGGCCGGATACCGAGGTCTCCCAGAATGGAATTCAACCTGGCCTGTGATGTTCGGAAGAGCACCCGCTGCACAAAATGGTTCATCGCCGTGTAGTCGCGCCCGGGTCGCGGCTGCCAGCCCACTCCGAACGGCGGGCAGTCGGCACTGGACAGCGTGAGCGGTCCGACTCCGCAGACCAGCACCGGCGGCCGGGGACCGCCGGACAGGAGCAGCGGTATCGCACCACTGAACATCGAGTCCACCAGCACTGCGTCGAAATCTCGGCGGGCCAGCTCAGCCGACAGTGCCGCGTATTGCGCCACCATCGGCGCAAGCAGAATCGATCGCAGTTCCGCTCGGCCGATACACCAGCGGTGGGCCAGTCCGCGTCCCGGTTGCCGCGTCACGGGAAGGACATGGGTTTCACCCGGCAGTTCCGATAGCGGCACGTCGTGTTCGGTCGCGATATCGCGGAACCCGGCTCCGGTGAGCAATCGGACTCGGTGCCCACGCCGGCGGAGCTCGCACGCGACTGTCATCAGCGGCAGCACGTGACCGGGTATGGGGCTCGCGGCCAGCAAATATCGACCCATCCAGAGGTTCCTCGCTGATCTGTTGCCGGATTGCCTAGTCACATCCTGCGTGTGGTGTCGATGCCGACTGCTCCGCGCCGCGAATTGCGACTGCCCGGCCGCGGACTTGCGCGATGTCCACGACCGACGCGGTATCAGCCGTCACGTCGATGTCGCGATGGTCACATCCTACCCATTCATACGATGCGATAGCGATTCATTCGTCGTCGAGCAGTTCCACCGGACCGACCGCCGCTACCAGTTCCACGACCCGGGCCCCAGTGATCACTGCGCACCACCTCGATGTCCGGAAGGATCGGCTCCGACCGCGGGCGTGCCGGTGGCCTGCGCGCGTTCGGCGGTTCCGATGATGTTGCGGACCATGCCGCCGAACACAGCATCGTGAAACGGCGTAAGTGCCTTCCAGTAGAGATGCCCGGCCAGTCCGTGTGGCTGGAAGACGGCTCGTTGCCGGTAGCGGGCTCCGCCACCAGGTTCGGGTTCGACCCCGAGTTCGAGCCAGGCCAGTCCCGGCACCCGCATTTCGGCACGGAGCCGCAGTAAGCGCGGACGGTCGATGAATTCGACGCGCCACCAGTCGAGGGCCTCGCCTGGATGCAGGCGGTGCGGATCCTTGCGGCCGCGGCGCAGCCCGACCCCGCCACTGACGCGATCGATCCAGCCGCGCAGCGACCATGCCAGCGGAAATGAATACCACCCGTTCTCGCCGCCGATCGATTCGATGACCGCCCACAGTGTGTCGGGGCCGGCGAGGGTTCGCCGTTCGCGGACATCTTCGTAGAGCGATCCCCCGGACCACTCCGGGTCACTCGGCAGCGGGTCCGACGGCGCGCCCGCAGTGCTCGCATCCGACCACCGAGTCGGGACCTCCGCATTGCGGATTCGGGCCAAAGCGAGTTCGACGGCCCTCTCATAGCTGGTCGGACCGCCGTCGGGTTCGGGGATGTAGGCGCCGACGTCGTGGTCGTGGCACACCACCTCGTGCACGAGTGATTCGATCAGCGGCACCGCCAGCGCGCGCGGCACCGGAGTGACCACATTGACCCATTGGGCCGACAACCACGGCGTGAGCACCGGAACGGGCAGCACCATCCGATGCGGCAGACCAGCCACCGCCGCATACTTTTCAATCATCGTCAAATAGGTCAGGACATCCGGACCACCGATGTCGAACGAACGGTTGACGTCGGAGGGCAGCTCGGCGGATCGCACCAGGTAGTAGAGAACATCACGCACGGCGATTGGCTGGATCCGGTTGTGCACCCATCGTGGGGCGACCATCGCGGGCAGCCGTTCGGACAGGTAGCGCAGCATCTCGAAACTAGCCGATCCGGACCCGATGATCACCGCCGCGCGCAATTCCACGGTTGGTACGCCGGATTCCCTGAGGATCGCCCCGACCTCCGCGCGGGAAGCAAGGTGGCGTGACAGGGGGGTTTGTTCCGGGATGATGCCCCCGAGGTAGACGATGCGCCGCACGCCGGCCGCCCGAGCCGCCGCCCCGACGGTCCGCGCGGCGCGCTGGTCGATATCAGCGAAGTCGCGTCGGGTCAGCGAGTGCACCAGATAGTAGACGACCTCTTGACCGACCACCGCAGCTCGCACATCATCGTCATTGGTGACATCTCCGCGCACCACCTCGACCCGGTCCCGCCACGGGACCTCCGCCAGCTTGACCGGTGTTCGGGCTACTACCCGGACCTGGTGACCGGCTTGCGCCAATTCGGGCACCAGTCGGCCACCTATGTATCCGGTGGCTCCAAAAACTACACACCGCATGTCCGATCACCGTTCTCCCTGTTCGCGACCTACAGGCCGAGGCCCGGTATGGACGGCTGCCGCCTTGGCGGCTCGTCGCACGGATACCCGTGCGGTCTCATTCGATACCTGAAGGATCCACCTCCCGAGCCGGCATGCATCGTTTTTACCTCGATCGTGCGGAACTCGATCCCTCCGACCATGAGCCGAAACAACTCTGAGGAGCTATCAGATGAGAGCAGATTCCTCCAGAACCGGTTCCGTACAAAGGTTCCGCAAAACCGTCCGCGCCATTGCCGCGGTCGCGGTGCTCGCCGGAGCTCTGGCGTCCACCACGGCGACCGCATCTGCCGCGCCCGGTGACACGGGCTGGCAGCCGTTGTCCCCGATCGCGTCCCTGGACGTGCAGCGCTACCTTGGAGATTGGTACCAGGTCGCCGCCGTTCCGCAACCGTACAATCTCGACTGCGCCCGCGACACCGTCGCGAATTACCAACTGATCGACCCGAGCAACATTCGAGTCGAAAACAGCTGCACCACCTGGACCGGCGCCACGAACCGCATCATCGGAAACGCCCGGATCACCGACCCGGCCAGTCAGGCCCAGCTGCACGTCAGTTTCCCCCAGGTGCCCTTTCAAAACTCCCCCGACGGTCCCACCAACTACATCGTCACCTACGTAGGCGACGACTACTCCTGGGCACTCGTCGGGGATCCGCTGCGTTTGTCCGGATTCGTGCTGTCACGATCACCGGCCGTCGATGCGGCACGATGGCATGAGATCCAGACAGTTGTGGCCGCCCGCGGTTACAACCCGTGCCTACTGCTGACCTCACCGACCCTGGGCGGCGCAGCCGACATCCGCCCCCTCTGCACCGTGTAGGCGGACCGAGCCCGTGTCCTACTCCGGCGGGCTCACCGCCAGTCGACTCGGCCACCAGATCCGGAGCCCTGCTCGGTGCCGTGCACTGGAGTCCCTTCCCGCGTCCGGGTAACGAGGAAGATCGTGTAGTCCACCCCCAGCGCAAGCAAACCTCCTGGGGCCGGAGCTGTAGACGGGACCGGCAGGCGGTGCGGGAAACCGATTCGCAGGATGCTTGCGGTGATCGCGGCCGCGATCACCATCAGCGCGCTCTTCCCTGGTATCAGTTCGGCCGTGTCGATGACGATCGCCCGACCGTCCGGCATACATCGAATCGCTACTCGCCTTCGCTCGCAGCCGCCAATGGACCGCCATTTCGACCGGACGTTGGTGGGCCCCGGCCAATGACCCGCACCGCGCTGACCGCCGCAGCCTCGGCAGGGCCTGACTGCGGCATGCGCTCGGTTAGGCCGAGGAGGGTGACGTGGGAGCTGAAGATTGTCCAGTGAGCAACGTTGATCGGCGCGGTATGCCCTGCGCCGGCACGGTGTGTGCCGCGTCGCATACCGTCTCCGACCGGAGGGCAATACTGTCTGAGCATGGGCGAATCGACGATCGAGACGCAACAGGACGCCACCAGGCCGCTGCGCGACGACATCCGGTTTCTCGGTGGCGTGCTCGGTGACATCATCCGCGATCACGAGGGACCTGAGGTCTTCGACCTGATCGAGCGGGTGCGTATCGAGGCGTTTCGGGTGCGCCGCGAGGAGGTCGGACGCAGCGCCGTCGCGGAGATGCTCGACGGTGTCGACATCGCGGTGGCTCTTCCGCTCATCCGCGCGTTCAGTTATTTCGTGCTGCTGGCGAATCTGGCCGAGGATATCCAGCGTGATCGTCGCCGCGCCGCGCACGAGGCGGCCGGGGAGCCGCCGCAGGATTCGTCGCTGGCGGCGACCTACCGCAAGCTGGACGCGGCCGCGCTGGACGGTGACCGGGTTGCCGATCTGCTGGCCGACGCGCTGGTGTCGCCGGTGATCACCGCGCACCCGACCGAGACCCGCCGTCGCACGGTCTTCGACGTGCAGACCCGGATCACCGAGCTGATGCGCCTGCGCCAGCGCTACACCGAGACCGAGCGTGAGCGCGCCGATTTCGAGCAGCAGATCCGCCGACAGGTGTTGAGCCTGTGGCACACCGCGCTGATCCGGTTGGCGCGCTTGCGGATCCAGGACGAGATCTCGGTGGGTCTGCGCTACTACGACATCACCCTGTTCGACGTGATCCCGGCGATCAACGCCGAAGTGCGCGCCGCCCTGCGCTCGCGCTGGCCGGGAGTCGAGCTGCTGAGGTGCCCGATCCTGCGTCCCGGCTCGTGGATCGGCGGCGACCGCGACGGAAATCCTTTTGTGAACGCTGATGTCGTGCGGCAGGCGGCATACCGGGCCGCGGCCGTCGCCTTCGAGCGCTATCTGCACGAGCTGGTCGAGCTGGAGAAATCGCTGTCGCTCTCGGCCCGTCTCGTCGCGGTGACGCCCGAGGTGGCCGCTCTCGCCGCGGCCGGTTACCGCGATCCGACCATGCACGCCGACGAGCCGTATCGCCGTGCACTGCACCATATTCGAGGGCGTGTGACCGCCACTGTCAAGGCCGCGATCGGGGAGGTTCCGCCCGGTGGCCTCGACGTCGGGGCGCAGCCCTATCCGATGCCGCAGGCAGTTCTCGACGATCTCGACGCGGTGGACGCGTCGCTGCGCGGCAGCGGTGACGACTTGCTCGCCGACGACCGTCTCGCGCGGCTGCGCCACGCGGTGGAGACGTTCGGCTTCCACCTACAGGGTCTGGACATGCGACAGAATTCCGAGGTGCACGAGCAGGTGGTCACCGAGCTGCTGGCTTGGGCAGGCGTGCACCCGGACTACGCGAGTTTGTCCGAGGCGCAGCGGGTGGAGCTGCTCGCGGCCGAGCTGCGCACCCGCCGCCCGCTGCTCGGCCCGCATGCGCGGCTGAGCGAGCTCGCCGCGAAGGAACTCGACATTGTCCGCGCCGCACGGGATGCCGTGGCGGTCCTCGGTGCCGAGGCGGTGCCCAACTACGTGATCAGCATGTGCACGTCGGTCAGCGACCTGCTCGAGGCCGCACTGTTGCTGAAGGAGGGCGGGCTGCTCGATCCCGGCGAGCCGGACGGGCCGCCGAGCTGCTCGGTGGGCATCGTGCCGCTGTTCGAGACCATCGAGGACCTGGGCGCCGGTGCCGCGACCCTGGCCGCGGCACTGGAGGTTCCGGTCTATCACGAGCTGGTGGCGGCACAGGGGATGCGCCAGGAGGTGATGCTCGGCTACTCCGACTCCAACAAGGACGGCGGGTATCTGGCCGCCAACTGGGCGCTGTATCGGGCCGAGCTGGATCTGATCGAGGTCGCCCGCGAGACCGGAATCCGGTTGCGGCTCTTCCACGGTCGCGGCGGCACCGTCGGCCGGGGCGGCGGCCGCAGCTACGACGCCATTCTCGCCCAGCCCGCAGGCGCGGTGCGCGGCTCGCTGCGGCTCACCGAACAGGGCGAGGTGATCGCGGCCAAGTACGCGGAACCCGGTGCGGCGCATCGCAATCTCGAGTCGCTGATCGCGGGCACCTTGGAGTCGACGCTGCTCGACGTGGAGGGCCTCGGCCCGGACGCGGAGCCGTCCTACGGAATCATGGACGACCTGGCGGAGCGCGCCCGCGCGGCGTACGCCCGCCTCGTGCACGACACCCCGGGATTCGTCGAGTACTTCCGCCAGTCCACGCCGGTCGCCGAGGTCGGCGACCTGAACATCGGCAGCAGGCCCGCCTCGCGCAAGCCGACGAACTCGGTCGCCGACCTGCGTGCCATACCGTGGGTGATGTCCTGGAGTCAGGCGCGGGTGATGCTGCCCGGCTGGTACGGCACCGGGACGGCGCTGGAGGAGTGGATCGGCGGCGATCCGGAGCGCCTGGCGACCCTGGCCGATCTCTACCGTCGCTGGCCGTTCTTCCGTACGGTGCTGTCGAACCTGGCCCAGGTGATGGCCAAGAGCGACCTCGACATCGCCGCCCGCTACGCCGAACTGGTCGACGATGTGGCGTTGCGGGAGCAGATCTTCGGCATGATCCGCGACGAGCACGCCCGCACCATCCGCATGCACGCCGCCATCACCGGCAACGACCACCTGCTCGCCGACAATCCCTCGCTCGCCGAGTCCATCCACAACCGCTTCCCCTATCTGGAACCGCTCAACCAGATGCAGGTGGAACTGCTGCGCCGCCTCCGGGCCGGTGATGACTCGGAACTCGTGAGGCGAGGAATCCTGCTGACCATGAACGGCCTGGCCACCGCGCTCCGCAACTCCGGCTGACCGCTCGGCGCCGCGAAGAGATATCAAGGGGTGACGATGGCGACGGCGTCGATCTCGACGAGCATCTCGGGGCGGGGGAGTCCGGTGAAGACGGTGGTGCGGCTGGGCAGCACGCCGTCGGTGGTGTGCGCGGTGACGAATTCGCCGTAGGCGTTGTTCATCGCGGCGAAATCGTCGCGGGTCGTGAGGTAGACGCGCAGCATGACGACGTCGTCGAACCCGGCGCCGCTCGCCTCGACGATCGCCTTGACGTTCCGCAGCGTCCGGGTCGTCTGCGCGGCGACGTCCCCCGGGTGCAAATACTCGCCGCTGGCCGGGTCCACCGGACCCTGGCCGGAGACCTGCACGAACGGGCCCTTGCGCACGCCCTGGGAGAAGGTGTGCGCGGGTGCCGGCGCGTCGGTGGTGCGGATGGCGATCTTCTCGCTCATGGTCGGCCTTTCGTCGCGGTGGTGACCCGGCTGGGAATCCAGCCGAGTTCGGCGGAGATGGCCTCGGCCGCCGCGTGGACCCGCGGCAGTTCGGCCAGCACCTGGTCGTAGTCGAGCACCATGTCCGGCACCGACATGGACACCGCCGCGACCACGGCGCCGGTACCGTCGCGGACCGGAACGCCGATGCAGTTCACGAAGCTCTCGTGCTCTTCGTGGTCTTCCGCATGGCCCTGTGCCGCAACCTTTTCCAGTTCCCGCACATAGTGCTCGGGTGTGCGGATGGTGCGCTCGGTGAAGGGGTGATAGTCGATCTTCTCGGCGATCGCCTGCCACTCCGCGCGCGGCTGCGACGACACCAGCACCTTGCCGACGGCGGTGCAGTGCAGCGGGGCCGGGCGTCCGATGCGCGAGTACATGCGCACGCTCTGGGTGGCATCGAGTTTGTCGATGTAGACCGCCTCGCCGGACTCGTAGGTGGCGAGATGGATCGTCTGTTTCGTCGCGGCGTTGAGCGCGGCGAGGTGCGGGCGCGCCAGGGTTCGCACGTCGCGCTGCTCGAGCGTGCGGTTGGCCAGTTCGAACAGCCGCGAACCGAGCATGTACCGGTGCTGGCTGTCGTGGGTGACGAACCGCTGCGCCTCCATGGTCTGCAACAGGCGAAGCACGGTCGACTTGTGCACGCCCAGCTGTGCCGCCAACTGCTCCAGCGACCGGGAGTCCTCACCCAGCGACACGAGGATGGTCAACGCACGCGACAAACTCTGGCTCATGACGCTCTACTCTCGGTGACCACGGCGTCGCTGTAATACAGCTCGGCCCAGGTGGATTCGTCGATGTCGGCAAGCCGCTCCAGTACTGGGCGCGGCGGGAGCTCGGCCACGTCACCGGATCCGGTGAGGGCGGCCGCGGCGCACAGGTGCCCGAGGCGCAGGCGCTGCTCCAGCGGCCTGCCGTGCAGGAGCGCGGCCAGGTAGCCGCCCGCGAACGCGTCTCCGGCCCCGATGCGCTCGGTGACGTCGAGAGTCAGTGCGGGCACCTCGACGCGCCGCGTTCCGTCGAAGCCGGTGACCGTGTGCCTGTCGTTCTTCACGATCAGCTGTCGCGGCTCGGGGAACAACGCGCGCAACTCGTCGGCGTGACCGGTGCCGAACACCGCGAGTGCCTCGTCGGCGCCGAGAAACACCACATCACTGCCGCGCACGTGGTGCGCGAGTATCTCGGCCGCCGTGCTGCGGCCGGTCCACAACGCGGGGCGGTAGTTCAGGTCGAAGCTCACGAGCCTGTCGTCGCGGGCGAGGGCGATCAGCGCCTCGGTGAGTTCGGTCGCCGATTCCGACAGCGCCGTGGTGATGCCGGTGAAGTGGATCAGTTCGCAGCCTTCGAGCAGCTGGGCGGCGGGCGGTACGGCGAGATCGGCCGCCGACAGCGCGCTGGCCGCGGAGCCGGTGCGGTAGTACAGCATTCGGCTCGCCCGCTCGGCAAGATCGGTGGCCCGGCCGGAGCCGCCGCCGCGTTCCTTGACGTACACCGCCGTCGGCCGCCGCGGATCGGTGCCAACCGCCGACACGTCGACGCCGCGCTCGGCGAGGTGGTGCACGAGATACCGCCCGAACCCATCGTCGCCGACTCGGGACAGCCAGGCGGTGGCCACACCCAGCTGGGTCAGCACGGTGGCCGCGTTCGCCTCGGCGCCGCCCGCGGTTCGCTTGAAGGTCTCGGACTCCTCCAGCGGGCCCGGCCGGGCCACCAGCACCGCGAGTCCTTCGCCGACGGTCACCGCCCGCGGGCGCGGCGACGGTCGAACGCCCGTCGGCCCGGGCGGCTCGAGCCACGTCACACCGATCTCCTCTCTGCTCTTGCGGCCACCGGCCATCCCGTGCAGAATAACCAGACCAAACACGATGTGCAACAAGTGTTGCACATATTGCAATAGCTATCGGATATGTGTACGGGCCTGGCCTGGAAGGAATGCCGTGTCGATCGACCAAGCAGTCGTAGCAGCACTCGGGGACCGCACCATCGGGCCCGAGCACAAAGGCCTGCCGCCGGCGTCCTGGGGGCACACCGTGCGCGAATTCCTGGCGACCGCCCCGACTCTCGACCAGCTGGAGACACCGATCCTGACCGTCGACCGGTCGGCCGTCTCGGCGAACGTCGCGATAATGGCCGACTGGGTGAGCGCGGCAGGCGTGCGGTTGGCGCCACACGGCAAGACCACGATGGCCCCGCAGCTGTGGGCCGAACAGCTGGCCTCCGGGTCGTGGGGGATCACCCTGGCGACCATCTGGCAGACGCAGGTCGCGCGATCCTTCGGCGTCGCGCGGGTGCTGCTGGCCAACGCGTTGGTCGATCCGGTCGGACTGCATTGGGTGGCGGCGGAATCGGCGAACGATCCGTCGTTCGAGTTCGTCTGCTGGGCCGACAGCGTCGAAACGGTCGCGCTGATGCAGGAGCATCTGAGCACGGCCCCAGGTGCGGAGCGGGTCCGTGTGCTGGTGGAACTCGGTGGGCCGCATGGCCGTACCGGCGCGCGCACCGTCGACCAGGCGCTTGCCGTGGCGGAGGCGATCGATGCGGCGTCGCGACTGGCGCTGGCCGGGGTGGGCGGTTATGAGGGCGCGCTCGCGCACGACCGCACCCCGGACGGCATCCGCGCGGTGCGCGACTACCTGGACGAACTCGCGCGCCTGCACCGCGAGATCGACGCCGCCGGACTGTACCGAAGCCCGGCGATCGTCACCGCGGGCGGCAGCGCCTACCCCGACCTGGTCGTCGAACGCCTCGCCCTGCTCGCCGACGAGCAGGGCGCCTCGGGTGTCTCGACCACGGTCGTCCTGCGGTCCGGGGCCTATCTCATCCACGACGACGGCTTTTACGCGGGTATTTCACCCTTGGCGGCGCCGCGAGGCGAGAAGCCGCTGCGCTCGGCGATGCACGGCTGGGCGCGCACACTCTCGCGCCCGGAGCCCGGGCTCGCTCTGCTGGACGCGGGGAAGCGCGATCTTCCCTTCGATGAGGGGCTTCCGGTCCCGCAACGGGTTGCGGGACCGGAAGGCACTCCACTGGACCCGGCCGCCACGGTGTCGGCGCTCAACGACCAGCACACCTTCCTGCGGCTACCGGATGGCGACGCGACGGAACTGCCGATCGGCACGGTGGTGCGCCTCGGCCTGTCCCATCCGTGCACCGCCTTCGACAAATGGCGGCTCATTCCCGTGATCGACGACGCCGACGCTGCGACGCCGCGCGTCGTCGACTTCCTGCACACCTTCTTCTGATGAGCCGAAACCCATGACCGACTTACTGTTCCGCGCCGTCGACATCATCGACGGCACCGGCGCGCCACGGTTCCGCGGCGACGTCCTCGTCGAGCGAGGGCGCATCGCGCGGATCACCGATCCCGGCGCTGTTTCCGACGCCGATCAGGTCGTGGATGCCGGACCCGGCGCGGTGCTGTGCCCAGGCTTCATCGACATGCATGCCCATTCGGATCTGCACTTGCTCACCGAACCGGGGCACTTCCCGAAGATCAGCCAGGGCGTCACCACCGAGGTGCTCGGGCAGGACGGGTTGTCCTACGCCCCGGTCGACGACACCGCCCTCGCGGTGGTGCGTCGCCAGATCGCGGGCTGGAACGGCAATCCCGCCGACCTGGACTTCTCCTGGCGCACCGTCGCGGAATACCTGGACCGGCTCGACCATGGCATCACGCCGAACGCCGCCTACCTGGTACCGCAGGGCACGCTGCGGTTGCTGGTCGTCGGCGCCGAACAGCGCGCGGCCAC
This sequence comes from Nocardia sp. NBC_01730, assembly GCF_035920445.1. Lineage (NCBI taxonomy): Bacteria > Bacillati > Actinomycetota > Actinomycetes > Mycobacteriales > Nocardiaceae > Nocardia > Nocardia sp. NBC_01730. The sequence continues at coordinate 8,622,544 of NZ_CP109162.1, forward strand.
CCCGGCCGAGATCCAGCGCATGCGGGAGCTGCTCGCCCAGGGGTTGAGCGAAGGCGCGGTCGGCATGTCGAGCGGACTCACCTACACGCCAGGAATGTATGCCGACACCAGCGAATTGGCCGCGCTGTGCGAGGTGGTCGCCGACTCCGGCGGGTTCTACGCGCCGCACACCCGCTCCTACGGCGCGGGCGCGCTGGCGGCCTACGCCGAGATGATCGGACTGGCCCGGACCACCGGGTGCGCTCTGCATCTCACACACGCCACGATGAACTTCGGCGTGAACAGAGGGCGCGCACCGGAATTCCTGGCGCTCGTCGACGCGGCGCGGGCCGAGGGCTGTGATATCACGCTGGACACCTATCCGTATTTGCCCGGCTCGACCACGCTCTCGGCGTTGCTGCCGAGCTGGGCGATGTCGGGTGGTCCGGACGCCGCGCTGGCGCGGCTGGAGGACCCCGCCGCTCGGGCGCGCATCACGGTGGACGTCGACGTGCGGGGCTCCGACGGCTGCCACGGCGTCACCGTCGAATGGGAGACCATCCAGATCAGCGGCGTCGGCAACGCGACGTTGGACGAGTATGTCGGCAAGACGGTCGACCAGATCGCCGCCGACCGCGGTATCGCGCCGGTGGAGGTGTTCTTCGATCTGCTGCGCCGCGATCAGCTGGCCACCACGATTCTCCAGCACGTCGGGCACGAGGAGAACGTGCGCGCGATCATGGTGCATCCCGGGCATATGGGAGGAAGCGACGCGCTGCTCGTCGGCGACCGCCCACATCCGCGGGCGTGGGGCACGTTCCCGCGGTACCTCGGCCGCTATGCGCGCGATCTCGGCGTGCTTGGGCTGGAGGAATGCGTGCACCACCTGACCGGACGGCCCGCCGACCGGCTCCGGCTGCGCGACCGCGGCCTCGTCCGGCCCGGCAACGCCGCCGATCTCGTGGTGTTCGATCCGGCGACCGTCGCCGACACGGCGACCTTCGACAACCCCAGACAGCAGGCGCGCGGCATCCGGCATGTGCTCGTGAACGGCGAGTTCGCGATCGAGAACGGCGCACCCACCGGTCATCTCGCAGGCCGCACGCTGCGCAGGGATGCCGCACGGAAGGAGACGGTGTGACCACCGCTGCGAGCGCCGTGGACGTGATACGGGCCGATCGGGTGCTCAGCGTGGTCCGGGCGCCGGAGATTCCCGATCCGGTGGCGCTGGCGGATACGCTGGCGCGCTCCGGAATTCGCGCGGTCGAACTCACCTTCACCACGCCGGGCGTGCTCGGCTATCTCGCCGCCGCGGCCGAGGTGCAGGAGGCGGTGGTCGGCGTCGGCACCGTGACGACCGCCGAACAGGCCGAGGCCGCTATCGACAGCGGAGCCCGATTCCTGGTCACCCCTGGCCTGCGCGCGGACGTCGCCGCTGTCGCGGTGCGTCGCGACATCCCCGTCGTCCTGGGCGCGTTCACTCCCACCGAGGTCATGCAGGCGCTCGATCTCGGCGCGGCAGCGGTGAAGATCTTCCCGGCCAGGGCCCTCGGCCCCGGCTACCTGAAGGACCTGCGCGGTCCTTTCCCCGACGTGGCGTTCATCCCTTCCGGTGGCGTCAACGTGGGCAATGCCGCCGAATTCCTCGCTTGCGGTGCTGTCGCCGTGAGCGCGGGAACCGATGTCGTCGCCCCCTCCGATGTCGCCGCGGGCCGCTGGTTCGCCATCGCCTCGCGTGCGGCGTCGTTCGTTCGATCCATGAATTGAGAGGTACCCATGGGCGCCACCGTCGACTGGCTGCGCACCACCACCCCAGGGCTGCTGGTGCTCTGCGGTCTCGCGATTGCCGTACTACTGCTCGCCATCATCAAGCTCAAGCTGGAGCCGTTCATCGCGCTGCTGCTGACCGGACTGGGGCTGGCGTTGGCCGCAGGGCTGCCCGTCACCAAGATCGTCGGCACCGTGATCAAACCCGGAGAGTCGTTGCTGGAGACCGGGTTCGGCGGAATTCTCGGGCATATCGCGGTCATCATCGGGCTCGGCACGGTGCTCGGCGCGATCCTCGAACGCTCCGGTGGCGCGGATGTCTTGACCGGCAGGCTGCTGAATCTGTTCGGCGACAAGGGCGCTCCGGTCGCCATGGGCCTGCTCGGGCTGATCTTCGGCATCCCGGTCTTCTTCGACATCGGCATCTTCGTGCTGGCGCCGCTGATCTACGTGGCCGCCAAACGAGGGGGTCGGTCGCTGGTGCTCTACGCCATGCCGATGCTGGCCGGATTGTCCATGACGCACGCGTTCCTGCCGCCGCACCCCGGTCCGGTCGCGCTCGGCGGGCTGCTCAATGTGAGCCTCGGCTGGTTGATCCTGATGGGATTCGTCTGCGGTATACCGGGATTCATCGCTGCCGGTCTGGTGTGGGGGACTTACATCGGCAAGCGGATGCAGGTCGAGGTACCCGACGAGTTCCTGGTACGGCCCGAGGACAAGGTCGCCGCGAACGCCGGTGACGGGCCTGGCGCGCTCCAGGCGGCGGGGGCGACGAGCACCGAGGTGCGGCCGCCGTCGGTCTGGGTGATCGGGGCCATTATCGCGATCCCACTGCTGCTGATTCTCGGCGCCACCTTCGGCAGCCAGCTGTTGGACGGTGGCTCCACGCTTCTTTCGGTGCTGACCTTCCTCGGCACGCCGGCGGTCGCGCTGCTCATTGCGGTGCTCGTCGCCTTCTTCGTCCTCGGTGTCCGGCGCGGATCCACCGTGCAGGAACTGAGCACCCTCACCGCGGAGTCGCTACGGCCGGTCGGCATGCTGCTGCTGGTGGTCGGCGCGGGCGCGTTCTTCGGAAAGGTCATCTCCGCCACCGGGATCGGCACCGCGCTGGCCGACACCATGTCCGCGGCCGGACTTCCGGTGATCGTGCTGGCCTATCTGATCAGCTGCGGGCTGCGCATCGCGCAGGGCTCGGCCACGGTCGCCATCGTGACCACCGGCGGCATCGTCGCCCCACTGGTCGCGGGGCAGGGCTACTCGCAGGTGGCCATTGCTCTGATCGCCATGGCCATCGCGGCGGGCTCCATCATCCTCAGTCACGTCAACGACGGCGGGTTCTGGATCATCGCGAAGTACTTCAACCTGACGGTGAAGCAGACGCTGCAGTCCTGGACCGTGCTCGAAACGGTGCTGTCGGTGGTGAGTTTCGCGGTGGCCGCGATTCTGTTCGCGCTCGTCAGCTGAGCGCGCCGCCGACCAGCGCGCGTACCAGCCGGTTCAACGCGCCGTATGGGTCGAAGTCCGGCGCGGGGCTCACCACCTGGTGCAGGATCGCGCCGTCGAGGTAGTCGGCGAGAATCTTCGCCACCGCCCGCTCGGCGCCGACGCTCGCCAGCAGGGTCGCCGCCCATTCGGTCAGCCGAGGGTGCCCGCGTCGCACGATGTCCTGCAGCGCGGGCACCGTCTGCGCTTCCAGGAGAAGGGCGTATCTGGCCGGTGTCCCGGTGCGATCGGTCGCTACCGCGTGGACGACGAAGCCCGCCATGGCGTCGACGAGTTCGGCGAGCGTGCGCGGCGTGGGTATCCGGTTCAGCATCGCCCAGTCCGCGTGGTCGCGTTCCTCGAGCCGCTCGGCGATGCCGATCAGCAGCGCCTCGCGGGTGCGGAAGTAGTTGGAAGCCGACCCGCTCGGCATGGCGGCGGCCTTGTCGACGGCGCGGTGGGTGAGCGCGCGCGTGCCGTGCGATCCCAGCAGGTCGATCGCCGCGTCCAAGAGGAGTTCGCGCTTCGTGGGCACCTGTTGATACTACATCGGTAGTGACGTGTGCCGCGGCGATGTCGCTCGACACCGCATCAGTAGTGCTGTGTGGGCTCGCCCCTGTCGATGGCGGTCGAAGGCGGCGACTCGACCCGCTACGACCGCGAACGCAGGGTACGTACCCAGATGATCGCGACCCGTCGCGCCGCATCGGCGTGGTGGCGCAACCCTCGTTCGCGCCCGCAGTCGCGATCCGCAACATTCCGGATTTCCGGCCTCCGTGCAGCTCAAATCGATTGCGCCGATGCTGGATTGGATGAGAAGCCAGCTGTTTTCGGCGATGACATCGCAGTCACCGCGTTGGCTGGACGTGGGTGGGTTGTTATGGTGTGGGCGTGAATTCTCCGGAGTCGGCCAGACGGTAGCCGTCCGGCCTGTGTGCTGGGCGGCGTTGTGAGTGCGGGGCCCGCCGGTCGTTGAGCGACTGATGACGGGTGGGGTATTTCGCAACGCCGGGCGATGTCGGTTTCCTGCCGTCGGGTGATGTTTCGCCCGATTCTGCGACGATCTCGGGTGCCGTGCTGTGCGCGTGGCACCCCTTGTATCCGGGGAGTTTTCTTTCTATGCCCATTGTGGTGTTCGTGCTGGCTGTTGCGGTCTTCGCGCAGGGCACGTCCGAGTTCATGGTGTCAGGGTTGCTGGAGCAGATCGCTGCCGACGTCGGGGTCTCGCCCGGGACCGCGGGATTGCTGACGTCGCTGTTCGCGGCCGGCATGGTCCTCGGGGCGCCGGTGATGGTGATGGCGGCAGGCCGATTGCCGGTCAGGTATTCGGCAGCAGCGTTTTTGGCGTTGTTCGGTGTGGCTCATGTCGTCGGTGCTGTTACCGCGGATTTCGCGGCGCTGCTGGCGACCCGGGTCGTGGCGGCGGTCGCCAATGCTGGATTCTTGGCGACAGTGCTGGCTGCTCTGCCGCGGTTGGTCGGCCCGGCCGTGGTCGGACGCGCCACCTCGGTGGTCGTGTCCGGGGTGACTGTCGCCTGCATCGCCGGTGTGCCCGCCGGGACATTGCTGGGACAGGTCTGGGGATGGCGTTCGGCGTTCTGGGCCGTTGCCATTGTCAGCGGAGCGGCGCTCGTGCCGGTGTGGGCGATGGTTCCTCGTGACGTGCGCGAGCGTGACCGCCCGGACACGCGGGGTCCGTCGATGTGGCGCGAGTGGGCCGTAGTGGTCAGACAGCCGGTCGGTGGTGTCGTCATCGTCGGTGTGCTGGTCAACGCGGCGACGTTCGCCGGTTTCACCTACCTGGGCACGATCACTGCCGGTATTCCCGAGGCGAGTGGCCGTTGGGTTCCGGTCGTGCTCGCATTGTTCGGCATCGGTTCGTTCGTCGGTGTGACTCTCACCGGCCGCTACATCGATCGCTATCGCAGGCGGATCGTCACTGTCGGAACGGTGGTGCTCGTCGGGGTCTGGCTGCTTGCCGCTCTGACCGCGCACACGCTGACCGGCGTGTCGATCATGGCGACGGTGTCGGGTGCGGTCGCGTTCGGCGTCGGGTCGACCCTGATCGCGACGATTATGTGGAGCGCTGCGCCTACCGGGCCGCGTATCGCGGGTGCGCTGGCCACCACGGCCTTCAACATCGGTGCCGTCCTCGGCCCCGCCACTGCCGGCATCGTCGTCGACCACACCGACCACCCCACCACGGCGCTGTGGTGCAGCAGCGCCTTCACGTTCGCCGCGGTGGCTGTCGTCCTGGTCGGTCGTCGTCTACGCACCGCGACGCCGGTCGGGGAGGTGCGTGTCGATGCACGCTGACGCTCAGCTGTCCGTGGAAGGTCGGCGCGGGTGGGCCGAGCGGTGGCGGGCCGATCGGCTCGTCCCTGCGGTGAACGTCGATATCGCCTTCGCGCCGGCTCGGCGGAGGTCGGGCGCAGCGGAACTACGGCGCCGGAAAGTCGTGCACCGCACGGTCGCAGCGGGTGGCCTGGGCACGGATCGCGCCGACCAGTTCCGGTGGACCGGTCAGCAGGGTGAAATCGATGTCGACCGAGGTGATCATCCAGACCAGTCCCTCGGGGGACTCGCCGCCGACGTGTAGTCGGCAGCTGCGGTCGTCGACGGCCTCCACGACACCTATACCGGGCCATACGCTGTCGGCGGCGTCTTCGGCGGAGCTGTGCAGCAGCACCGTCGCCTGATAGGGCCACGAGCGGGCGGACAATCGCATCGAAAGATACGCGGCCACATCACCTTCCGGCGGATCGCGCGGCGAGAACCGGGGCCCGGTGGGGATTCGTGGCGTGATCCGGTCGGCGCGGAAGGTGCGCCAGTCGGCGCGGTCCACGTCCCAGGCGACCAGGTACCAATGCCTGCTGAAATGCACCAGGGTGTGCGGCTCGACCGAGCGGACGCTCGACGCGCCGCTGTGTGCGTGATAGTCGAACCGCAGGCGTTCGTGCCGATCGCACGCCTCCGCGATGGCCATCAGCGTGTCCGGCGGGACGGTCGCGCCGGGCGCGGCGACGCGCAGGGTGGCGCCGCGCAGCGTGCGGACCCGGTGGCGCAACCGTGGCGGGAGCACCTGTTCCAATTTCGTCAGCGCCCGCAGCGATGCCTCCTCGATGCCGGTCACGGTGCCGCCGGAGGCGCTGCGCAGGCCGACCGCCACTGCGACAGCCTCGTCGTCGTCGAGTAGCAGCGGCGGCAGCGCGGCGCCCGCGCCGAGCCGATAGCCCGCGGCGCCTCTGGTGGCGTGCACGGGGTAGCCGAGTTCGCGCAGCCGGTCGATATCGCGGCGCACCGTGCGTCCGGTGACGCCGAGCCGTTCGGCCAGTTCGGCACCGGTCCAGTCGCGATGGGTCTGTAGCAGGGCCAGCAGTTTGAGCAATCGCGCCGAGGTTTCCAGCATGACGTCCAGAATGCCAATACCTTAGGACCGAAACTGTCCTAAGCGGTTTCTAGCGTGGTCGTCATGAGCACCGAACAGGACATCCGCCCCTTCCACATCGACATCCCGCAGGACCGGATCGACGATCTGCACCACCGGCTCGCGAACACGCTGTGGCCGGACGACCTGCCCGGCGTCGGCTGGGACAAGGGTATGCGCGTGGCGTATCTGCGGCCGCTGGCCGAATATTGGCACACCGAATTCGATTGGCGCGCGGCGGAATCCCGGCTGAACGAGCTGCCGCAGTTCGTCACCGAGATCGACGGGCAGCAGATGCATTTCCTGCATGTCCGTTCGCCGGAGCCGGATGCGCTGCCGCTGCTGCTCAATCACGGCTGGCCGGCCTCGTTCGTCGAGTTCCTGGACGTGATCGGACCGCTGAGCGATCCGCGCGCGCACGGTGGTGACCCGGCGGACGCCTTCCACCTGGTGATCCCTTCGCTGCCCGGGTTCGCGTTCTCCGAGGTGGCAACCGCCGCCGGTGCGGGCGCGACCGAGCAGTTCGCGGAGGTGGTCGCGAAACTCATGGCGCGACTCGGTTACGACCGTTACGGCGTACACGGTGGCGACGCGGGCTTCTTCGTTGCGAGCCGACTGGGCCACATCGCGGGTGAGCGCCTCGCCGGGATCCACATGAGCGGACCGATCACCATCCCGGGATGGGACAGCGGCGACGCCGAATCCTGGGGTGGCGCAGACGAATCCACGACCACAGGCGAACAGTCCTGGGGCGGTGGCGAATCCGAGTACAGCCCCGAGGACCAGGCGAAGCTGGCCGCGTTGACCGGCCCGGAAAGCTATTCCCGCTACGACTACGCGATGGTGCAATCCACGCGGCCGCAGACGCTGGCGATCGGCGTGCACGACTCACCCGTGGGGCTGCTGTCCTGGATCACCGACCTGTTCCGGCAGTACACGAATCCGGCCATCGAACTGCCCGAGGACGCCGTGGGCAGGGACGCGATGCTGACCAACATCAGCCTCTACTGGTTCACCAGGACCTTCGCTTCGTCGCTGCGGCTCTACAGCGAGTCCGCGGCGTGGGGCGCGCCGCAGCAGAAGTCCGGCGTGCCGACCGCGGCGGCGATCTTCCCCGGCAGCATGTCCATCCGCAAGCTCGCCGAAAACGAGCACAACATCGTGCGGTGGACCGAATTCGACCGCGGCGGGCATTTCGCGGCGATGGAGGCACCGGATCTGCTGACCGTGGACGTGCGGGAGTTCTTCCGGTCGCTGCGCTGACCGCTCGGGTGTTCCCGACGCCGCCCCGGTGCTCGCCAGGGCGGCGTCGATCTACGCGCTAGAGTAGCGCGCGTGCATGGCGGCGGCCGTTGCCGCGAGCCGGGCGCGCAGTTCGGCCGGTTCGAGGACCTCGAGGAATTCACCGAGCGGCAGAATGCCGTGCGCGAGCACCTCGTAGGACTCCGAGGGCACGACCACCTCCACCCACCCCTCGGCATCGGGCGGGCCCGCCGACGCCATCGCCTCCGCGACTGCGACCGGATCGTTCATCAGTCGCAGCAGCCGCAGGTGCGTCGCCGCTATCCGGCAGCGCGCGCGGACGCGCAGCATCGAGTGTGCGAAATCGTCGGCGGCGTCGGACCAGTGCGCCCGCAGATCGAAGTCCACGGGACGGACGAAGGTCTCGATGATCGGCTCGGCGGCGAGAATCCGGCCGACGCGGTAGGAGCGGACCGCCGATCCGCCGCGTGCGACGAGATACCAGGTGCCCGCCTTCAAGACCAGGCCGAGCGGGTCGAGGTGGCGTTCGACAACCTTGTCCTTGCGGCCGTAGCGCACGTGCAGCCTGCGGTCGTGCCAGAGCGCGTCGGCGACCGTGGCGAGCGTCGGCGTCTCGTCTGGACGGTGGAACCAGCCCGGTGCGTCGACGTGCACGCGCTCGGCGATGCGCGTCGCGCGCCCACGCAGTTCGGGCGGCAATGCGGCGAGCACCTTCAGTTGCGCGGTGGCCAGCACGGTGCCGAGCCCGAGATCGGCTGCGGCACTGGGTAATCCAGCCAGGAGTACCGCGTCGGCCTCCTCGGTGGTCAGTCCGGTCAGCCGGGTCCGGTAGCCGTCCACCAGCTGCACGCCACCCCCGCGGCCAGGCTCGCTGTAGACCGGCACGCCCGCCGCCGAGAGCGCTTCGATGTCCCGGTAGACGGTGCGCACCGACACTTCCAGTTTCTCGGCCAGTTCCGGCGCGGTGGTACGGCCCCGCGTTTGCAGCAGCAACAGCAGCTGTATCAGTCGACTCGCCCGCATGCCGCGAGACTAGCCGGAAAGCCTGACAGAAGATGTCATGAATTCGCCGTACCGTCGTCGCCATGACCACTTGGAGCGCATTCGTCGAAGAAGCCCCCCGCGTCGCCGAGATCTTCACCCGCAGGCACCGGGCCGCGGGCAATCTCTGCATGCTCGGGACCCTCCGTTCCGACGGATTCCCGCGGATCAGTCCGATCGAGCCGAGGGTCTTCGAGGGGATGCTCGTGATCGCCGGTATGCCGGGGACGACCAAGTTCCGTGATCTGGCCCGTGATCCGCGGTTCTGCCTGCATACCGCCACCGTCGACACGAATGTGTCCGACGGTGACGCCAAACTCTTCGGCACCGTCGTCGACCTTCCGGACAAGGAGGTGCACGCCCGCTTCGCCCAGAAACTCTTCGACGACAGCGGGTTCGACATCCGAGGCCAGGAGTTCGACCACTTCTACATCGCCGATCTCACCGGCGCCTCGACGGTGGAAGTCGTCGTCGACCACCTCGACATCACCATCTGGAAGCCGGGCGCGGGTGAGCGCGTGGTGCGCAAGCACTGAGACGGACGGGCGGGCGGCTATGGAGAGCGTCGAGAGCTGGTCGTAGAGAGGACGCCGCCCATCGGACGTCCACACCGAGTTGTCGTGGGCCGTCCGGACCGAGTTGTCGTGGGCCGTCCGGACCGAGTTGTCGTGGGCCGTCCGGACCGAGTTGTCGTGGGCCGTCCGGCCCTTGTCTCACGAGTCGGGTTGGGTGATGGCGCGAATCTCGCGGTAGCTCGGAACCCCTGTGGTGACGGGCGTACTGTCGCGCACCGCGCGCGCGACGTCGACGGCTGCCGTCAAGGCAGCGCGGTACAGCAGTGAGCCGGTACTGATCCGGCGGACACCGAGCTCGGCGAGCGTCGCGATCGACGGCCCGGTCGCCGAGAAGAGGATGTTGACGGGTACGGGGATCGCGGTGACGAACCGGCCGATCTCGTCCGGATCGGCCAGGCCGGGGACGAAGATGCCGTCGGCGCCGGCGGCGGTGTACCGCTCGGCGCGGGCGAGGGTGGCACCGTGCTCGAGGTTCAACCAGTAGGTGTCGACGCGGGCATTGACGAACAACTCCGGCGAACGTGCCTTGATCGCGGAGATCAGCTCGGCCTGATGTTCTGGTCCGGTCAGCGCGGTGTCCGCCCGGCCGTCCTCCAGATTCACTCCGGCGATACCGAATTCGGCCAGCCGTCCGACGTATTCGGCGACGGTGGCCGGACTGTCGCTGAACCCACCCTCGATGTCGACGGTCACCGGCACCGGCAGCCTGGCGAGTCGTCGCGCCAACGCGAGGGTTTCGTCGCCGGTGACCCCGGTGCCGTCGGCGAGCCCCGCCGCGGCGGCCACTCCGAGGCTGGTGGTGCCGATCGCCGGAAAGCCTTCGGCCGCAAGCATCGCCGCCGAACCGAAGTCCCAGGCATTCGGCAGGACCAGCGGCTCGTCGCGGTGATGCAGCGCATGGAATATCTCGGTTCTGGTCATCGACGGCTGCCCGCCGCCGCGCGGGCGCGCGCACTGGGCTCGGCAGGCGAAAGCCGCTCCAACTCGGCGAGCACCAAAGTCCGCCGCTGGTGCTCTGCTTCCTCGCAGAACCGGGCGGCGTTCGCGCGCAGCCACGCCGTACCGGTCGACGCCGACGGAACCCCGCGCACCGACGCGCGGCCGAGCACCGCACGCCGTCGCTCGGGCTCGCTGATCACTGAGCATGTTCGGTTCATGCCGCGAGGCTATCCCGCGATCATTTCGGCGCCCGCCGAAACAACCGCGCAGGCGCTGCGCGCCACTCGGCGTCCGGTCGTCCGCCCCTGCCTCGACTGGTCCGAGCGCCGCACCCACCTCGGCGGCTCGGCGGGCGCGCAGCTGTGCCGCCGGTTGCGGGACTTGGCCTGGATCACGCGCGCCGGGGGTACTCCGCCGCCGGAGGTGCTCGATGCCGTGCTCCTCGCGTCGTCCGGTGCTCGGTGGCGGGCTGTTTGGGTACCCTCGGGCCGGGTATCACGGGCGCGTGGACGACCAGGACGACCCCCGGTCTGTGAATGAGATTGCATAGTCATGCATAATCATCACATGGTTGATTCCTCGGATATGCCCCACCCGCCCGTACCCGTCGTGCGGGTCGCGGTCGCTGGTGCGAGCGGATACGCGGGTGGCGAAGTGCTGCGCCTGCTGCTCGGGCATCCGGCCTACCGAGCCGGGCGCCTCGTCATCGGGGCGCTGACCGCGGGATCGAACGCAGGAGCCACGCTGGGGGAGTTGCAGCCACATCTGCTGCCGCTTGCCGATCGGACACTCGCGCCGACCACGGCGGACGAGCTGGCCGGACATGATGTGGTCTTTCTCGGCCTGCCGCACGGCCAGTCCGCGGCCATCGCCGAGGAGCTGCCCGAGTCGACGGTCATCATCGACTGCGGTGCCGATTTCCGCCTCACCGACCCGGAAGCGTGGGAGAAGTACTACGGCAGCCCGCACGCGGGCAGCTGGCCCTATGGTCTGCCCGAGCTGCCCGGCGGCCGGGACAAGCTGCGCGGCGCGCACCGGATCGCGGTCCCCGGGTGCTACCCGACCGTGGCCAGCCTCGCGCTGGCCCCCGCCGTGGCGGCGGGCATCGTCGAGCCCGCCGTGCACGTGGTCGCGGTCAGCGGCACCTCCGGTGCGGGCCGCAAGCTGGACGTGGCGCTGCTCGGTACCGAGGTGATGGGCTCGGCGCGGGCCTACGGGATCGCGGGCGCGCACCGGCACACCCCGGAGATCGCGCAGAACCTGACGGCGGCGGCCGGCACGGACGTCGCCGTATCGTTCACCCCGGTGCTCGCGCCGATGCCGCGCGGCATTCTCGCCACCTGCACCGCACCCACCCGTGTCGACGCCGCGCAGGCGCGCGCCGTCTACGAAAAAGCCTATGCCGACGAGCCTTTCGTGCATTTGCTGCCGGAAGGCGTGCTGCCGCAGACCGGTTCGGTGCTCGGTTCCAACGCCGTCACGCTGCAGGTGGCGGTGGACGCCGACGCCGGCCTGCTTGTCGTCATCGGCGCGATCGACAACTTGACCAAGGGCACCGCGGGCGCCGCGGTGCAATCGATGAACTTGGCCGTCGGATTCGACGAGACCGCAGGACTTTCCACCGTAGGAGTGGCACCGTGACGACAACCGCTGGGACATCGACCGAGAGTGCGGGCGGCAAGCTGGTGCGCAACCAGGGCGTCACGGCGCCGCTCGGCTTCCGCGCGGCGGGTATCGCCGCGGGCATCAAGGCCAGCGGCAAGCCGGATCTGGCGCTGGTGTTCAGCGAAGGCCCCGAATACGCGGCCGCGGGCGTGTTCACCAGCAACAAGGTGAAGGCGGCTCCGGTGCTGTGGTCGCAGCAGGTGCTGACCGGCAAGCGGTTGCGCGCGGTGATCCTGAACTCCGGCGGCGCCAACGCCTGCACCGGGCCCGCCGGATTCCAGGACACACACAGAACCGCCGAGGAACTCGCCGCCGCGTTGAGCAATTGGGGTACCGAGACCGGCGCGGGTGAGATCGCCGTCTGCTCGACCGGGCTCATCGGCGACCGCCTGCCGATGGCCAAGCTGATTCCCGCCGTCACCGAGATCGTGCACGAGATGGGTGGTGGCCTCTCCGGTGGTTCGGACGCCGCGTACGCGATCATGACCACCGACACCGTGCCCAAAGAGGCTGCTTATCACCACCGCGACAAATGGAACGTCGGCGGCATGGCCAAAGGGGCGGGCATGCTGGCCCCCGCGTTGGCGACCATGCTGGTGGTGCTGACCACCGACGCCGCGGTCACCGCCGACCAGCTCGACCAGGCTCTGCGCAATGCCACCGGGCGCACCTTCGACCGGCTCGACGTGGACGGCTCCTGCTCCACCAACGACACCGTGCTGCTGCTGGCCAACGGCGCGAGCGAGGTCACCCCGAGCCAGGAGGAGCTCGATGCCGCCGTGCTCGCGGTCTGCGACGACCTGGCCGCCCAACTGATGGCCGACGCCGAGGGCGTCACCAAGCGGGTGCTGGTCACCGTCGCGGGCGCGGTCAGCGAGGACGAGGCGGTGGCCGCGGCGCGGACCGTCGCCCGCGACAGCCTGGTCAAGACGGCGTTGTTCGGCTCCGACCCGAACTGGGGCCGGGTGCTCGCCGCGGTCGGCATGGCGCCGGTCACGCTCGATCCGAACCGGATCTCGGTGTCGTTCAACGGGAACCCGGTGTGCGTCGACGGCGTCGGTGCGCCGGGCGCCCGCGAGGTGGACCTGTCCGGCGCCGACATCGAGGTGCTGATCGAGCTGAACGTCGGCGCCGCGCGCGCGACGATCCGCACCACGGACCTCTCGCACGGCTACGTCGAAGAGAACTCGGCCTACAGCTCATGACCAGTCAGGTGCTGCACACGCTCTCCGCACTGGACAAGGCGCACGTCCTGGCCGACGCGCTGCCGTGGCTGCAGAGGTTCCGGGACAAGATCGTCGTGGTGAAGTACGGCGGCAACGCCATGATCGACGAGGAACTCAAGCGGGCCTTCGCCGCCGACATGGCCTTTCTGCGCACGGTCGGCGTGCACCCGGTGGTGGTGCACGGGGGCGGACCGCAGATCAGCGCGATGTTGAAAAAGCTCGGCATGCAAGGGGAATTCCGCGGCGGATTCCGGGTGACCACACCCGAGGTGATGGACGTGGTGCGGATGGTGCTGTTCGGTCAGGTCGGCCGCGAACTGGTCGGGTTGATCAACGCGCACGGCCCGTACGCCGTCGGCACCTCCGGTGAGGACGCGGGGCTGTTCACCGCGACCCGCCGCACCGTCGACGTGGATGGCGAGCCGACCGACATCGGCTTGGTCGGCGACGTCACCGCGGTGAACCCGGACGCCGTGCTCGACTTGATCGGCGCGGGCCGTATCCCGGTGGTATCGACGATCGCGCCGGACGCCGACGGCGTGGTGCACAACATCAACGCCGACACCGCCGCCGCCGCGCTCGCCGAGGGGATCGGGGCCGAGAAACTGGTGGTGCTCACCGACGTCGAGGGCCTGTATACGAACTGGCCGGACCGGTCGTCGCTCGCGACGCGCATCGACACGGCCGAGCTGACGGAGTTGCTCCCCAGCCTGGATGCGGGCATGGTGCCCAAGATGGAAGCCTGCCTGCGCGCCGTGCGAGCCGGGGTGCCGACCGCCCATGTGATCGACGGTCGCGTCCCGCACGCCGTGCTGCTGGAACTGTTCACCGGAGAAGGAATCGGAACGATGGTGACGCCCGCCCCGCTCATCCCGAACGGGTCGCGCCCACTGGACGGAACGAAACAATGACGACAGCTGAACTGCAGAAGCGGTGGTCCGCCGCGCTGATGAACAACTACGGCACCCCCAAGGTCGCGTTGGTGCGCGGCGCGGGCGCAGTGGTCTACGACGCGGACGGGAACCGCTATATCGATTTCCTCGGCGGCATCGCGGTCAACAGCCTCGGCCACGCGCACCCGGCGATCCTGGAGGCGGTCACCCAGCAACTCGGCACGCTCGGGCACGTCTCGAATCTGTATGCCAGCGAGCCGGTCATCGAGCTGGCCGAGCGGCTGCTCGCGCACTTCGGCGACGGCGAGGGCCGGGCGTTCTTCTGCAACTCCGGCACCGAGGCTGTCGAGGCGGCGTTCAAGATCGCGCGGCTGACCGGGCGGCGCAAGATCATCGCCTGCGACGAGGCGTTCCACGGCCGCACCATGGGGGCGCTCGCCCTCACCGGGCAACCGTCCAAGCGGACGCCGTTCGAGCCGATGCCCCCTGGCGTCGTGCACGTGCCCTACGGTGACGCCGCGGCGCTGGACGCCGTGGTCGACGAGGACACTGCCGCGGTATTCCTCGAGCCGATGATGGGGGAGAGCGGCGTGGTGGTTCCGCCGTTCGACTACCTGGCCAAGGCCCGCGAGATCACCGCGCGGAACGGAGCGCTGCTGGTGCTCGACGAGGTGCAGACCGGCATCGGCCGGACCGGGACGTTCTACGCGCACCAAGCCGTCGGCATCGTGCCGGACATGATCACCCTGGCCAAGGGACTCGGCGGGGGGCTTCCGATCGGTGCGGTGCTGGCCAATGGCCAGGCGGCCGAACTGCTCACGCCGGGCCTGCACGGCACCACCTTCGGCGGCAACCCGGTGTGCGCGGCGGCTGCCCTCGCGGTGCTGCGCACGATCGACGACACCGATCTGCTGTCTCATGTGCAGTCCGTCGGCAAGCGGCTCAGCGACGGCATCGAACTGCTGGAGCACCCACTGATCGACCGGGTGCGCGGCGCGGGCCTGCTGCTGGGCATCGTGCTCACCGACGACCTGTCGGCGCAGGTCGAGGCGCGGGCGCGGGCGGCGGGATATCTGGTGAACCCAGCCAAGCCCGACGTGATCCGGCTCGCTCCGCCGCTGGTGCTCACCGAGACCCAGGCCGACAATTTCGTCGCCGACCTGCCGGAGATCTTGGACGGCGCGCTAGCGGACGCGAAAGGGGTTGCGGCGCAATGACCTCCTCGCCGCTACGGCATTTCCTGCGGGACGACGACGTCAGCCCGGCCGAGCAGGCCGAAATCCTCGCGCTCGCGGCCGACCTGAAGAAGGCACCGTTCTCCCGGCGGCCCCTGGCGGGTCCGCGCGGCGTCGGCGTGATCTTCGAGAAGAACTCCACCCGCACCCGGTTCTCCTTCGAGATGGGTATCGCCCAGCTCGGCGGGCACGCGGTGGTCGTCGACGGCCGCGACACCCAGCTGGGCAGGGAGGAGACGCTCGGCGACACCGGCCGCGTGCTGTCGCGCTATGTCGACGCGATCGTGTGGCGCACCTTCGAGCAGGTCCGGCTGGACGAAATGGCCTCCAGCGCAACGGTCCCGGTGGTGAACGCGCTGTCCAACGAATTCCATCCATGCCAGGTGCTAGCGGATCTACAGACCCTTGCCGAGCGCAAGGGCGACCTGATCGGCCGCAACCTCGCCTACTTCGGCGACGGCGCCAACAACATGGCGCACTCGCTGCTACTCGGCGGTGTCACGGCGGGTCTGAACGTGACCATCGCCGCGCCCGCCGGTTTCGAGCCGCTGCCCTGGATCGTGGACGCCGCGCGCAAGCGGGCCGCCGACACCGGTGCCGTCATCACGCTGACCGGTGACCCGGTCGCCGCCGCCGAGGGTGCCGACGCGCTGGTCACCGACACCTGGACGTCCATGGGACAGGAGAACGACGGTCTGGACCGGGTCGGCCCGTTCCGGCCGTTCCAGCTCAACGCCGGCCTGCTCGCGCACGCACAGCCGGACGCCGTTGTGCTGCATTGCCTTCCCGCACACCGTGGCGAGGAGGTCACCGACGAGGTGCTCGACGGTCCGCACAGCGTGGTGTGGGACGAGGCGGAGAACCGGCTGCACGCGCAAAAGGCGCTGCTGGTCTGGCTGCTGGAGCGACGACAGGGGAGCACGGCGTGAGCGAGTGCGGCGAGCGAACCACCCGCACGGCGCGTCCGTGCCCAGCCGGGCGAGGTGGAGTCGTGAGTGAGCTGAACTGTGGGCGCGGCCGAGCATCGCTCGGTCACGACGGGGCCGAGCGTCAGCGACAGTCGCGCAGGACAGAGCCGAGCATCGGCGAGGTGTGGTCGTGAGCGTTCCGCAGTCCAAGCAGGGTAGGGGCGGTGCCGCGATTGCCCGCACCAGGGCCGGGCGGCAGTCGCGCATCATCGAGCTGCTGGCTGCGCACCCGGTGCGCAGCCAGACGGAGCTGGCCGGGCTGCTCGCCGCCGAGGGGATCGAGACCACTCAGGCGACGCTGTCGCGGGACTTGGACGAACTGGGTGCGGTGAAGCTGCGGGCCGCCGACGGCGGTGTGGGCGTCTACATCGTTCCCGAGGACGGCAACCCCGTTCGCGGCGTGATCGGCGGCACCGATCGGCTGTCGAAGCTGCTCGGCGACCTCCTGGTCTCCACCGACGCCAGCGGCAATATTGCCGTCTTGCGCACCCCGCCCGGCGCGGCCCACTTCCTGGCCAGCGCCCTGGACCGCGCCGCCTTGCCGTATATCGTCGGCACCATCGCGGGCGACGACACCATCGCTGTCATCGCCCGCGAACCCCTGACCGGCGCCGAGGTCGCCGCGAAGATCGAACAACTGGCCTGAGCCGTCGAGCTCGCTGCGGCATGCAGGATCAATGGCCCGCTGGCTGAACTGGCCCTCTCCTGGAGCTAGGTGTACTCACCCGCCGGTGGGCCGCCGCGGGCCACACTCACTCGGCGAGCGCCCGCACCTTTTCGAAGCGGTCGACGATCCGTGTGAGAGTGTCGATATTCGCGAGCGCGTCCGGGACCCTGCGGACCAGCCGAGTCCATCTACCGGTGGCCTATCGAGGTCGGGTTCGGATTGGTCGATGACTTCATCGACATCGGCGGGTTCCGCGTACGGCCTCTCGGTGTCGCTGAGTAAGGCTCGGAGCGCGGTCAATTCGCTACGCAGCGACGGTGAGGCAAAGGCACGGCTGCCGGGTTCGTCAGTTCGGTGCGGTCGCAAACGCTAGCCCCCGGTTGTGAATGGGATTGCATCGTCGTGCATAATCATTTGTAGAACGACGCGGGTGCGCCGCGGCTGGTCCCGAGGAGTCGGGGCCGGGCCGCGCCCACCGCTCAGACACCCGCCATACTGCTGGTACACCTACCGAAAACCGAGGAGCACACAGAACATGTCCGAGCGCGTCGTACTCGCCTACTCCGGTGGGCTGGACACCTCCGTGGCGATCAGCTGGATCGGCAAGGAGACCGGCGCCGAGGTGGTGGCCGTGGCCATCGACCTCGGCCAGGGTGGCGAGGACATGAACGTGGTGCGTCAGCGAGCGCTGGACTGCGGCGCCGTCGAGGCGATCGTGGTCGACGCCCGTGACGAGTTCGCCACCGAGTACTGCCTGCCCACCATCCAGGCCAACGCCCTGTACATGGGCGAGTACCCGCTCGTCTCGGCGATCAGCCGCCCGCTGATCGTCAAGCACCTGGTCGAGGCCGCCAAGTTCCATGGGGCCAGTACCGTCGCGCACGGCTGCACCGGCAAAGGCAACGACCAGGTCCGCTTCGAGGTCGGCATCGGCGCGCTCGCGCCCGACCTGAACGTGATCGCCCCGGTCCGCGACTACGCATGGACCAGGGAGAAGGCCATCGCCTTCGCCGAGGAGAACGCGCTGCCGATCAACGTCACCAAGAAATCCCCGTTCTCCATCGACCAGAACGTCTGGGGCCGTGCCGTCGAGACCGGCTTCCTCGAGGACCTGTGGAATGCTCCGACGAAAGACGTCTACGACTACACCTCCGACCCGACCGTCAACTTCGAGGCGCCGGACGAGCTCATCGTCACCTTCGACAAGGGCGTGCCGGTGGCCATCGACGGACGCCAGGTCAGCGTGCTCGAGGCGATCGTCGAACTGAACAACCGCGCGGGCCGCCAAGGCGTCGGCCGCCTCGACATGGTCGAGGACCGGTTGGTCGGCATCAAGAGCCGCGAGATCTACGAGGCGCCCGGCGCCATCGCGCTGATCACCGCGCACCAGGCCCTCGAAAACGTCACCATCGAGCGTGAGCTGGGCCGCTACAAGCGGCAGGTCGAGCAGCGCTGGGGCGAGCTGGCCTACGACGGCCTGTGGTTCTCCCCGCTCAAGCGGGCTCTGGACGCCTTCATCGGCGACACCCAGCAGCATGTCTCCGGCGACATCCGGATGGTCCTGCACGGCGGCTCCGCCGTGGTCAACGGCCGTCGCTCCGAGCAGTCGCTGTACGACTTCAACCTGGCCACCTACGACGAGGGCGACACCTTCGACCAGTCGCTGGCCAAGGGCTTCGTCCAGATCCACGGCCTGTCCTCCAAGGTCGCCGCCCGCCGCGACCTGAGCCAGAAGTAATCCCACGCGCGCCGGTGCACGGACGTGCACCGGCGCGCTGTCGGCTGCCGCCACAGTCGCAGTCCGGGTGCCTCCAGAACCCGAGGGGCACCCAACGCGGGACCTGAACGCAAATCCTCATCACCCAACTAGTACGGCCTGAAGGCTCGGAGAGGCGGACCAGTGACGCAGAGCGGCAGCACGAACCAGGGTGCGCTCTGGGGCGGGCGATTCGCCTCCGGGCCCGCCGAGGCCATGGCCGCGCTGAGCAAGTCGACGCATTTCGACTGGGCCCTGGCCCCATACGACATCCGCGCGTCGAAAGCGCACGCGCGGGTGCTGCACAAGGCGGGGCTGCTCTCCGACGGCGACTTGTCGGGGATGCTGGCTGGTCTGGATCGGCTTGCGGCGGACGTGGCTTCGGGTGTGTTCCAGCCCGCCGACTCGGACGAGGACGTGCACGGCGCGCTGGAGCGCGGGCTGATCGAGCGGGTGGGCGCCGAGCTCGGCGGCAGGCTGCGTGCTGGCCGCTCGCGCAACGACCAGGTGGCCACCTTGTTCCGGATGTGGTTGCGCGACGGCGTGCGCCGGGTCGCGGCGGGTGTGCTCGCGGTGGTCGACGCGCTGGTCGCTCAGGCCGCGGCGCACCCGGACGCGGTGATGCCGGGCAAGACGCACCTGCAGGCCGCCCAGCCGGTGCTACTGGCCCACCATCTGCTCGCCCACGCCCACCCGCTGCTGCGCGACCTGGACCGGTTGCGCGACTTCGACAAGCGGGCGGCAGTGTCGCCCTACGGTTCCGGCGCGCTGGCGGGCTCCTCGCTCGGGCTCGACCCGGAGGCGATCGCGGCGGACCTGGATTTCGACACGGCCGCCGCCAACTCGATCGACGCCACCTCGGCGCGGGATTTCGCCGCCGAGGCCGCCTTTGTGCTCGCCATGATCGGCGTTGACCTGAGCCGGATGGCTGAAGAGGTGATCCTCTGGAGCACACCGGAATTCGGCTACATCACCCTGGCCGACGCGTGGTCCACCGGCTCTTCGATCATGCCGCAGAAGAAGAACCCGGACGTTTCCGAGCTCACCCGCGGCAAGGCGGGCAGGCTGATCGGAAACCTCACCGGTCTGCTGGCCACCCTCAAGGCGCAGCCCCTGGCCTACAACCGCGACCTGCAGGAGGACAAGGAGCCCTTGTTCGATTCGGTCGCGCAGCTCGAGCTGTTGCTCCCGGCCATCGCGGGCCTGGTCTCGACGCTCACCTTCCACACCGACCGCATGGCCGAACTCGCACCCGCCGGTTTCACGCTGGCCACCGACATCGCCGAATGGCTTGTCCGCCAGGGTGTTCCGTTCCGCGTCGCGCACGAGGCAGCGGGCGCCTGCGTGCGAGCCGCCGAATCCCGCGGTGTCGGCCTCGACGAACTCACCGACGACGAGTTTGCCGCCATCGACCCAGCGCTGACCGGAAAGGTGCGTGAGGTCCTCACCGTGCAGGGCTCCATCGCCTCTCGGGACGCCCGCGGCGGAACCGCGGGCGTGCGGGTCGCGTCACAGCTCGAGGAGGTGCGCCGGGCGGCGGTCGAGGCACGCGCCTGGCTGGGCTGATTCGGCGGGGCCGCGCGGATCCGGTGTTCGGAGCGGACGCCCCTGTTCCCGAATGAGTTCGAGTCGATCGGTCCTACCGGGTGATGGTGATATCGGCTCCACTGAACAGGAGATCGCTTGGCCGCGTGGTGCGACCCGCCTCCGGCACCAGCTCGGCCGCGGGCGCGAGCTCGCGCAGCTGCCGGAGGAACACCTCGACGGCGAGCGTGGCCATGCTCTTGCCGGGGCAGATGTGCCTGCCGAACCCGAAGGTCAACGGCAGCTTGCCGGTACCATGCAGATTCAGGCAGTCGGGAAATGCCTCCGGGTCGCGGTTGGCCGCGGCGAACATCACCAGCACCGGCCCCGCGGGGAGTCGTGTGCCGCTCCGCAGGACGACTGGTGTCTTGACACGACGTTTCCACGCCACGAGTCCAGGGTCGAGCTGGAGGATCTTCGCGGCGACCAGCCCGGAGCCTTCCGGGTCGGCGAGCAGATCCCACCACGCCCGATCCGGGTCGGCGAGCAACCGCTGCACCCCCTGCTGGATGCTGCCGCTCACTGTATGCACTCCAGCGGCAAGGGAATTCGCCATGGCCGACACGGCGATTCGGTGGGAGACCCCGGCGTCGCGAAGCCTGCGTGCCAATCCGATCGCCTCGCTGCCACGGCCCTCCCGGACCGCCCGGCCGCTCACGGTGAACAACCATCCGAGTGCGCCCACCGCCTCGGCCAATTCGCGACCGCGCATGACGCGGCCGAGTAGTCCCGATTGCGCGCCGCTCCACGCCGCCACATGCGGCCAGTCCGACTCGGGCAACCCCACGGCCGCACCGCACGTCCGTGCGGCGTACGCAATCGACAATGCCGTCACGTCGAGGTGGACGCCGGGCCGGTTGCCCGAATCGCGCACCGCGTCGTGGAAGTGCTCGACCATGGCGGCGGCACGGTGCGGCCGGTCGCCGGGGGAGATCGTGAAGTGCCCCGACGGACCGGCCATGGTGTTCCACACGCGCTTGTGCAGGTGGTCGTCGGTCAAGTTGGCGGTCGCCTTGGCGGGCGGCGGAACCAGGTGCCGGACGAAATGCGGAATGGCCCGCGGAGTCGCCGCGATCCGCGCGTAACCCACCAGCGGATCCAGCGAATTCGCATTGGACAGCCCGGGAGTGGTCGCGTCCAGCACCTCGCGCACGTCGGCGTACTGCCAGATCATGCGTAGTCCGGACGGATGCCGATAGGTCGGCTCCGGCCATTCGTGCAGTAGCCGATAGCGTTCGTCGCGTTCCGCGAACGATATTTCGTTGCAGGTCAGCGTTTCAAAGGGAAACTCAACCACCGCAACGTCATTCCTGCCGATCATTTGCCAGATCGTATGCTCCGCGGTAGCTCCGGTCGGACTGGTCTTCCCCATCTTGGGGAGCCGTGTGCCGTCCGGCGCAGGGGATCGCGCTGTGCGGTGCGCGGAACTGGCTACGCTGCGGCGATGACCTTGCTACTGCTTGCATTGGCCATCGCCTCCGAGGTGACCGCGACCGTCTCGCTGAAGCTCTCCGACGGGTTCAGCAAGCTCATACCTTCGTTCGTAGTGGTAGTCGGCTACGTCGCGGCGTTCTTCTTCCTGTCCCAGGCTTTGAAGCGCGGCATGGCGATCGGGGTGGCGTACGGTATCTGGTCGGCGGTCGGTGTCGCCGCGATAGCGGTGATCGGCGTGCTGTTTCTGGACGAGCCTCTGACCCTGGTGCAGGTCGTTGGAATCGGGCTGGTGATCCTCGGTGTGCTGGCGTTGGAACTCGGCGGCGCACACTGACATTCGGTCCGGCAGGGAATATCGTACGCGTTGGCTCGCCGTGCCTTTTGTTCGTTGTTTTCTCGACCGAAAAGAATGGTCGTGTAGGTCGGCTCCGTTGCGCCCTTTGCATTTTCCCGAATACGTCCCGTTGGACGGGCCGACGAACGTACCATCGGGCAATGGATTGGACGTTCGCTCAGCGGATTTTACGTGGATGTGTCCGATGACCTCGGACGATTCCGAAAAGCAGCCCGAGACGACCGGCGAATCCGCAGTCCTGTTGGAAGCTGTCGGACTGGTGAAGCGCTATGGCGGTGTCGAGGCGTTGCGGGGCGTCAATTTTCAGGTGCGCGCGGGGGAGGTCGTCGCATTGATCGGCGACAACGGCGCCGGGAAATCGACCTTGGTGAAATGTCTTTCCGGCGCCGAGCAACCGGATGCCGGAACTATCGTGCTCGACGGCGCTCCGGTCGTGCTGAATTCGCCGACGGCCGCGCGGAAACTCGGCGTGGAAACCGTGTACCAGGATCTCGCCGTCGCGCCGGACCTCGACCCCGCCGCCAATCTGTTCCTCGGAAGGGAACTCGTCCGCTCCGGACTCCTTGGCAAGCTCGGCATGCTGGACAAGGCCGCGATGCGAGCCCGGGCGATGGAACACTTCCGGCGCCTCGGGGTGTCCCTGCAGAGCGCCGACGTCCCGATCGGCGCGCTCTCCGGCGGACAGCGCCAGAGCGTCGCTGTGGCGAGGGCGGTGTTCTGGGCGAGCAGGGTCGTGTTCATGGACGAGCCGACCGCGGCACTGGGTGTCGTGCAGCGCGAGCGCGTTCTCGACGTCATCCGCCGGGTACGCGACCAGGGCGTCGCGGTAGTCCTGATCAGTCACAACATGCCGGAGGTTCGTGCGGTCGCGGACCGCATCGAGGTGCTGCGGCGCGGCAGGCGGGTAGCTCGGTTCGCCGCCGCCGACGCCACGCTCGAGCAGTTGGTCGGCGCCATGACCGGCGCACTGTCCCACGAGGACGCTGCATGAGGGATATCGAGGCCGTCGCACCGGCCGAACGCACGGTCCTGCAGCGACTGCTCGGCGCCGGCACGGTGTGGATCGGAGTCGTGCTGGTGGTTCTGTGTGTGGTGTTCAGCCTCATCCGGCCCGACGCCTTCCCCACCCGGTTCACCCTGCAGACTCTGCTGATCGAAACGTCGGTGCTGCTGGTGCTTTCGGTCGGCATGACCTTCGTGATCATCACCTCCGGCATCGACCTCTCGGTCGGGACGGTGCTGATATTCGCAGGCGTGCTCGGCGCGAAGTCCATGGAGTGGCTGAGCCCGAACGAGGACGCCACCGGCGCGGGCTGGGGCGTCATCGCGGTCGGGTTACTGTTGTCGGTCGCAGGCGGCGGAGTCTGGGGCCTGCTGAACGGCCTTCTGGTGGCCAAGGCCGGGATTCCGCCGCTGATCGTCACGCTCGGTTCCTTCGGTGCGGCGCTGGGCGCGGCCCAGTTGATCACCGGCGGCGTTGACACCAGGACGGTGCCCGAAAAGTTGCGTGATTCATTGGGTTTCGGCACGTCGCTGGGGGGAGTGCCGAACCTGGTACTGGTTGCGACCGCCGTGACGGTGCTGGCCGCCTGGGTGCTGCACACCACGCGCTTCGGTCGCCACACCTATGCGATCGGCTCCAATCAGGAGGCCGCCCGCCGCTCCGGGATCGCAGTGACCCGGCATCTTGTGCTGGTGTATCTGCTCACCGGGTTGCTGGCCGGACTTGCCGGGTTCATGAACCTGGCCTACTTCGGTACCACCACCATCGGCGGGCACGGCACCGACAACCTGGACGCCATCGCGGGCGTGGTGATCGGCGGGACAAGCCTTTTCGGCGGTGTCGGCTCGGTCGTGGGCACCGTAATCGGCGTATTCATCCCGTCGGTGCTGAAGAAAGGTTTCGTTATCGCGCAGGTGCCGGTGTTCTGGCAGCCGATCGCGGTGAGCGTGGTCCTGGTCGCCGCGGTCTGGTTCGACCAAGCCCGTCGCAGGGCACGGGACCGGAAGTAGAAATCCCTCGATAACAGAAAACGTATGTGGAGGTGCCGGATGCGGGTGGCCAAGCGGAACGTGGTCGTGATCGGCGCGCTGGTGGTGATCGGCGCGCTAGTGGTGGGTTGCGGTGGGGGGGTGCGTAATTCGGGCGGCGGCGACAGCAAGCGGCTGGTGCTGATCCCTGGCGTGGCCGACGAGCCGTTCTACATCTCTATGCAGTGCGGCGCGCAGGACGAGGCCGCGAAACTCGGCTACCGGCTCGACACCCAGGCCCCGACGAAATTCGACGCCGGAGCGCAGACTCCGGTGCTTACCGGTGTGGTGGCGAACAATCCCGGCGGCATCCTGATCGCACCGACACACGCCACCGCCATGGCCAATCCGCTACGGCAGGCCAAGGCCGCGGGCATCAAGATCGTCGAGGTGGACACCGCGCTGGACGACACATCCATCGCGGTGTCGTCGATCTCGTCGGATAACAAGAAGGGCGGTGCGCTCGCGGCCGCGACGCTGGCGAAGCTGGTCGGGGAGAAGGGCCCGGTTCTGGTGATCAACACCAAGGCGGGCACCTCCACCACCGACGAGCGGGCGCAGGGTTTCGAAGAGGCGATCAAGAGCTACCCGGGCATCGCCTCGCTCGGCGTGCAATACAACAACAACGACGCGGCGCAGGCGGCGTCGATCGTCACCGCGACGCTGGCCGCACACCCCGATCTCGCGGGTGTGTTCGCGACCAACTTGAGTTCGGCTGAGGGGGCGGCGACCGGACTGCGCAACGCCAACAAGCTCGGACAGGTGAAGCTCGTCGGTTTCGACGCGAGCCCGAAGCAGGTCGAGGATTTGAAAGCCGGTACCGTGCAAGCTCTCATCGCCCAGGACCCGGCGGGGATCGGCGCCGAAGGCGTCGACCAGGCGGTCGCTGCCCTCGAGGGCAAGCCGGTCACCAGGAACATGCAGACCGCGATGATCGCGATCACCCATGCGGACATGGACGTCAACGCCAAGTACTTCTACAAACGCACATGCTGACCGCCTGATGAGGGGACGTGCCGACCGGAAGCGCCCGCGCGCTCCGGTCGGCACGTCCGGTCCGTCGGCATCGTCACTAAATTAAAAGCCGGCCATGTGGCGTCCATCGGCGCGGCCGGAGGAACTACGGCCCGAATCCAGTGCACCAACCACCGAGTACGGCCACCCGGGAATCATGGCGGTGTTGGGTTTCGCGCAGTCGTAGGTATGGCACAGGATCCTGTCGGTGTGAGTGTCAGTGAGTGTTCCGTCGGCGTGGGCGTCGTGCGGTTTCTGCTCGGACATTGTCGATGATGTCTTCGGGGACGAATCCGATGATGTCTTCGCGTGAGGTGATGTTCAGTTTCTGCAGGATCGCGGTCATCTGTGCGTCGACGGTTCTGACGGAGTTTCCGCGGCGCGCGGCCATTGCGGCATTGGTCCACCGGGCCGCCGCCAATATCGCGACCTCTTGCTCGGCGGTGGTCAACTCGTTCCAAGACGACGAAGCGGCTCGGCCTGCCGGACGGGATGCTGCCAGAGTGTTGATGGACAGGGTCCCCATGGCGAGTTGTTGCACCTCGTCGAGTTCGGGGCGCAGCCGGGATCCTTGGGTTTCCGCTGCGGTGAACGCCTCGGGGCCGAGTGTCCGACGGGCCACGGCGAGGGCTTTGTCGGCTTCATCGGCAAAGGGCCCCAGCGCTTCGAGGCGGATGCCGAACTTGGCTTGTTGCCTTGTGGTTCCTCCGGCGAGTTGGGCGATTTCGACAGCCCATGCGGTGAGCGCGTCGCGGTCGGGGTTCCCGGCGGCGATGGCGTCGGTGATGCATTGTGCCAATGACCAAGCCCGAAACTGGACCGCCCAGAATCTCCCCCAGGGATCACGGGCGGGCAGCAGGTGTGTCAGCGCCTGCCGTTCGAAGTCCAATGCCGCGGTGGGATTGCCGTGTCTGGTCAAAGTGAGCGCCCACGCCAGCTGAGCCCAGGACTTCACCCACAAAGCACCCGAAGCGTTCGCTTCGTCGAGGTGATGTCGTGCGATCTGATGGGCTTGTTGCGCGGTTCCGAGTACACCTGCCGCCAGTGCCGCCCACAAGTCAGCCATTGTGGTGGCGCCGTAGTTGTCCAGGCGATGCCATTTTTCGCGGGCTCGTGTCAGGACAGTGATAGCTCGTGCATCACGGTGGGCCAGCAGCAATTCGATGCCCCACGCAAATTCGACGACCGCGGGCAGGCCGATATCGGTCTCGGCGGTGCTTCGCCAGTTCCGTCTGCTGTGAGCGTCCGGGATGCAGGCGGTGACGCAGTCCTCCAGCATCCGTCTGGCGTCCTCGGGCTCGCCCTGGCACAGGGTGAGCTGGACGATCATCGCCATCGCCCCTATCTGGAGTTCGGCGGGTTGTGGGTCCAACTCCCGGGTGGCCTGTAAGGAGCGCATGGTCCACCGCCGCATCTCGCGCAATGGACCTTTCATGAAAGGAAATCGTAAGGTGAGCAGTCCGGAGCAGATCTCCAAGCCGACCGCTGCTTCGCCGGGTGTGGTGATGCTGGTGTCGATAGCGGTGAGGATGTTGTCCCACGCCGCGCGGGCCCAGTCCAGCAGGTCGTGTTCCGCCGGACCCAGCCAGTTGGCTGCGGCGTGCGCGACTTTGTGGCGGTAGTAGTGGCGGTGTCGTTCGGCCAGCCGTGCCGATTCGTCGGCTCGAGCGGTGGAGTGCCGCTCGAGCTGTTGCCGAGCGAATATCCGAAGACTTTCGAGTAGCGAGTACCGGACTGTGGTCGGCGTGAAGTGCGCCGTCACCAGCGATCGATCAACGAGGCGATCGAGCAGATCCTCGATCTCTTCTCTCGCCAGGCTCACTGGCCCATCACCGGAAAGCGACGCGGGGTCGTCGTCCTCTCCCGGTCCACGGTCTCCGGGTCGCCGGTCGTCGGCGCAAACGCCTTCGATCGCGTCCAGTTCTGCTCCCACATCGAGGGAAGCGCCGCTGTGGTCGTCTTCGGGATTGGTGTCGTATCCCGCGGCGAATACCGACATGCGCTCGAACAGCAGGCGTTCCTTGTCGGTGCACAGGTCATAGGACCAGGCGATCACATCCCTGACTCCTCGATGTCGGGGATCGGCTCCCACGCTGGGCCCTGGCGACCATCGCATACGTTTGTCGTCGGTTTCGTCACCACTGAGGTCCCCAAGGATCGCCGCCAACGGTTGGCGCACCAGTCGTGCCGCGGCCAGTCGGATGTACAGCGGATGATTGTGCATGTGCCGGCAGATCAGATCTGCGGTGGCGATCTGGTCGGCGCCGGTGACGGGGTGACCGGTGAGCTCGGATCGTTGCTGGAACAACGTCAGAGCCTGTCGGCGCGACAACGGCGGCACGACGAGCAGCTGCTCATCGACCCATCCGATCGGTTCGCGGCTGGTCGCCAGAATGTTCAACCCCGGCACTGCCTCCGACAACCGGGCTATCACGGCACCGGCACCAGTCAGGACATGCTCGCAATTGTCCATCACCAATATCGACTGCCGGTATCGCCCCACTGCGTCTTTTTCGGTGAATGTGTGGACAAGCGCCTCCCAGACCGATCGCCCGGAGAAATCCGGACCGATCACCGACTGGGCGATTTCTTCCTCGACCGCGGAGGCATCCGAACCCTTGGACAGACGCGCCAGCCGCACCCAATGGACCGACACATGCCTGGCCATTTGGTAACGGCCGACAGCCTGCACTGCGAGTCTGGTTTTCCCGATACCACCCGAACCGATCAAGGTGATCAACCGTGTCGAATGCACAAGCATGGGGACGATCTTGTCCAGCTCATCCTCACGACCGACGAAATCACTTGCTGCCCATATCCGATCATGGGCCAGCTCACGACGCGGTTCCGGCACAACGCCAAGAATAGTCTTCCCCGGCGGTCTGTCCAGGTACTTCCGAATCCTGTCCCGATACATCGGCGAGGCCGTGGCCGAGCTCAGGCTCGTCGCGGGCGCCACACGTGCGCGTGGTCGGTCCCTCGCCATCTCGACCAATTCCATGCCGCCATGCCGCCATGCTGCCACCCCGGCTCACGGCCATCCCGGGTAACGCACGGCTTCGGTGTCAGGCGGTCTTGGCGAGGTTGTGGGCCAGTGTGCCGAGCCGGGCCAGACGAGCGTCGCCGAGCGGGGTGACCCTGCTGCCGAGGCGGTTGGTGATGAAGGCGAGCGACATCCCGGTCGCCGGGTCGGCGAAACCGCCCGAGCCGCCGAGCCCGAAGTGGCCGAAGGCCGACACCGGCTCAGTCTTGGACGGCTTCATGGGCACGCCGTGGTAGCCGAGTGCCCATGGAATCCGGAAGGCCAGGACATAGTCCGGAGTGAACACTTGGCGCTGGGTCATCCGCTCGATGGTGTCCGGGCGCAGCAACTGGTATCCGTCGAGCTGCCCGCCGTTGGCGAGCGCCCCGTACATGCGGGCCAGCGCGCGAGCGGAGAAGACGCCATTGAGGCCGGGCATCACCGAATCGTGCAGGCGTGGATCGGAAACCAGTTCGGCGAACCCCGCCGGGGTGGTGTCGGCGGCGGCCGCGAATCGGGTGCGGCCCAGCAGTCGGGAGCCCCGCTCCCAGCTCAGGCCCGCGACGGTCAGACGTGGGAAGTTGGTGGCGATGCGTTCGCGTTCCGACTCCGGCACCCGGAACCAGAGTTCTTCGGCCGCAAGCGGTTCCGCGATCTCGGTGCGCAGCACGTCGGTGAATTCCGCACCGGTGACCCGGCGTACCAATTCCGCGGCCAAGTGCCCGTAGGTGATGCCGTGATAGCCGCTTGTGACCCGATGCCGTGGGTCGGGAGCCGCGGCCGCGAGCGCCGCGGTCACCGCCGCGTCGTCGAAGAACCGTTCGATCGGTCCCGGCAGCAGCCCGCGCAGCCGGTGCAACCCCGCCCGATGGCTGAGCATGGCGCGCACGGTGATGCGTTCCTTGTCGGCCGCGGCGAACTCCGGCCAGTAGGTCGCGACCGGCTCGTCGTAGTCGATCAGGCCGCGTTCCGCCAACCGGTGTACGAGAGTGCTGGCGACGCCCTTGCTGGTGGAAAACGCCATGGCGACGGTGTCGCGCTGCCACGGCACCTCGGGG
The DNA here is from genome assembly GCF_035920445.1 of Nocardia sp. NBC_01730. Taxonomy (NCBI): domain Bacteria; kingdom Bacillati; phylum Actinomycetota; class Actinomycetes; order Mycobacteriales; family Nocardiaceae; genus Nocardia; species Nocardia sp. NBC_01730. Next base: position 8,651,925 of record NZ_CP109162.1, read on the forward strand.
TGTGCGAACCCGGCCCAGACGTCGACGACCGGTTCGCCGTGCAGGTAGACCGCCAAGGCTCCACCGCCGTCGGACGGCCGCCGAAACAGCCGGTCGAACTCGGTGACCAGGCGCGCGAAGCGACGATCGACGAACTGTGCTGTCATCGGAAACTCTCTGTCGTACGGTCCGTTCCAGCATCGCATGCCCTCGACGCGACGCCGCGCACCCTTCCACGCGACCGGTCGGTACGGTGAGAAGACGTTTCCTGACCGTCACAAAGGTGACCGGGGACGCAACACGGCTCGCCTAGCGTGTTGCCATGCCACCGAGACGACGTTCGGCGCTGCTCGCGAGGTTGGTCGTCGACGAACCAGGCCGCCCGCAGGTGATCCTCGGCGAACTACGCCGGGTGATCCTGGACGGCGCGGTACCGCCCCGCACCGTCATCCCGCTGCGCGAGGTGGCGGAGCTGTTCGGAGTGAGTCATATTCCGGTGCGCGAGGCGCTCAAGACGCTGATCGGGGAGGGCCTGGTCACGCACGAGCCACACAGCGGGTACACGGTGGCCCAGCTGACCGCCACCGAACTGCGCGAGATGTACATCGTGCGCGAGACCCTGGAGACGGCGTCACTCGCCGCAGCGGCGATGAACCACTCGGCCGCCGACCGTGCCGAGCTGCTGGAGGTGAACGCGCGCCTCGAACAGGCCATCCGCGACGATGACCCGGTCGCCTACCATCGCCAGTCCCGGGTCTTCCACGTCGCGCTGACCAGGCCGTCGCGGATGTTCCGACTGCTGCACATGCTCGAATCGGCATGGAACGTCACCGAGCCGGTGCAGTCGATGGTGCACATCGGGCCGGCCGCCCGGGAGCGCTTGCACACCGACCACACATTGATGCTCGACGCGTTCCTCGCCAGGGACGTCGATCGCCTGCTGCTCATCGCCGAAGGGCATCACCGCAGGTTGGAGACGGTGATCGCGACGCTGCCCACCGACACGGGGCTGCTGGCGCCGGAAGATATATCTGCGGCGCAATAGCCGGGAAATGACCGCGCAACGGGCGGGCAATAGCCGGTTTCTACCGTCGTCTCGCTCACAGTTCCACCCTTCGGATCGGAAACGCCAATGACCGAAACCATCGCCCCGGTGGCGCCGCGTGCCGTGCCGGCTGTCACCGCACCACCTGCCGAGTACGCTCCGCGGCTCACCAACAAGGACCTGGCGCCGCTGCACACGCAGAGCTGGGGCTCCTACAACATCTTCGCGTTCTGGATGTCGGACGTGCACAGCGTCGGCGGGTACGTCACCGCGGGCAGCCTGTTCGCGCTCGGCCTCGCCAGCTGGCAGGTGCTCGCGGCGCTGCTGATCGGCATCACCGTGGTCTACTTCTTCTGCAACCTGGTCGCGAAGCCGAGTCAGGTCACCGGCGTGCCGTATCCGGTCATCTGCCGTAGCGCGTTCGGCGTGCTCGGCGCCAATATCCCGGCCATCATCCGCGGCTTGATCGCGGTGGCCTGGTACGGGATCCAGACGTTTCTCGCCTCGGCGGCGCTGGACGTGGTTCTGGTGAAGCTCTTTCCATCGCTCGCGCCTTACGCTGTGGCCGACGACTACGGTTTCCTCGGCCTTTCGCTGCTCGGCTGGGGCAGCTACCTGACGCTGTGGGTAGTGCAGGCCTGCGTGTTCTGGCGGGGTATGGAGTCCATCCGCAGGTTCATCGACTTCTGCGGGCCCGCGGTGTACGTGGTGATGTTCCTGCTGTGCGGCTACCTGATGGCGAAAGCCGGCTGGGGCGCCATTGATCTGAACCTCGGCGCGGTGAAGTACACCGGATGGGATTCGGTGCCGGTGATGCTCGGCGCTATCGCGCTCGTCGTGTCCTACTTCTCCGGCCCGATGCTGAACTTCGGCGACTTCTCCCGCTACGGAAAATCCTTCGCCGCGGTGCGCCGGGGCAACCTGCTCGGCCTTCCGCTGAACTTCCTGCTGTTCTCGCTGCTTGTGGTGATCACCGCCTCGCTGACGGTCCCGATCTACGGTGAGTTGATCACCGACCCGGTCGCCACGGTGGCACGCATCGACAGCACATTCGCGATCGTGCTCGGCGCGCTGACGTTCACCGTCGCCACCATCGGCATCAACATCGTCGCGAATTTCATCTCCCCGGCCTTCGACTTCTCGCACGTGAGTCCGCAGCGGATCAGCTGGCGCGCGGGCGGCATGATCGCGGCAGTCGGCTCGGTGCTGATCACGCCGTGGAACCTGTACAACAACCCGGAGGTCATCCACTACACCCTGGAGGTGCTCGGTGCGTTCATCGGCCCGCTGTTCGGAGTGCTCATCGCCGACTACTACCTGGTGCGCAAACAGCGCGTGGTAGTCGCCGACCTGTTCACCCTGTCGCCGACCGGAAGCTACTGGTACCGCAAGGGATACAACCCTGCCGCGGTCATCGCGACGGCGATCGGTGCGCTGGTCGCCGTGATCCCGGTGCTGGCCAAGGATGTCACCGGCATGTACACCGCGGCGCAGTACAGCTGGTTCATCGGCTGCGGTGTCGGGTTCGTCGCCTACTACGCGTTGGCCACCCGGACACGGTTGGCGGTGCAGGGAACTCCGGCCTGATGCGCATCCGCGTGATCAACCCGAATACCACCCGGTCGATGACCGACACGATCGAGGAGTGCGCCAGGGCCGTCGCGGGCCCTGGCACCCTCCTCGATGCGGTGACCTCGGAGATGGGACCCGCTTCGATCGAGAGTCACTACGACGAAGCGCTCAGCGTCCCCGGCCTTCTCGCCGCGATCCGGCGCGGGGAGGCCGAAGGGGTCGACGGCTACGTGCTTGCCTGTTTCGGTGATCCGGGCCTCGATGCCGCCCGCGAAGTGGCCGGGGGACCGGTGATCGGCATCGCCGAGGCGGCCATGCACACGGCAAGTCATCTCGGTCGCGGATTCAGCGTGGTCACCACGTTGGGGCGGACCGTCGGCCGGGCCGCCGATCTGGTGGAACGCTATGGGATGCAACGGTTCTGCCGCGGAATCCACGCGTGTGAGATCCCGGTGCTCGCGCTGGACAGCGGCCCGGACGCCCGCAAGATCGTCACCGAGGTGTGCCGGGAGGCGGTGGAGGCGGATGGGGCCGACGCCGTCGTCCTGGGGTGCGCGGGCATGGCCGAACTGTGCGCGTACCTGGGCGCCGAGGTGGGCGTGCCGGTGGTCGACGGCGTGGCGGCCGCGACGCTGACCGTGCAATCGCTGATCACGCTCGGTCTACGGAAGTCGGGGAGGGGAGAGTTCGCCACGCCGCCAGGCAAGCCGTACACCGGCCCGCTGCGGTCGTTCGGTTCCTGAGCGAGATCAGGCAGCCACGGCGGAGACGAGCTTGCGTAGCTCGGCGTCCGGGTCGGCGACGTCGACAACGAGCCGTGTGACCTCCGCATTCGCCAGGTCGACCCGGATCGCGCGACCGTCGAAGCGGGTGTCCCAGAACTCTTTGCGGCCCTTGCCGCGGAACGTGCCCGCCGCGATCACGCCGGGGAAGAACGTGCCGGGTGCGCGCACCCACGGCGGGCGGCGGTCCACCCCGGCCCTGCCGAGTGCAATGACGTCGGACAGATCGAAGGTCAGCTGGTCGCGCAGCGCGAGTAGCTGATGCGCACCGACCACGTGGACCGTCACTGTCGTTCCCGTGACCTCGAACTCGACCATCGGGCACCTCACTTCATCGAGAACTCGTACACCGTCAAGGATGCGGAACGGTCCTGGTCAAAGCCTGTGCCGTTCCTATGAGTTCTCTCAGTTTCGGAACATTTCGTTACTCCGATATGCGCATTGACACATCGATCACCTCGCCACCGGAATGCGGACGGGCGTCGGGAAGGTCAGTGCAGCGGCGTTCCGGTGCCCCGAGCGGGGTCGGCGATGTCGAGGACCCCCGCCAGCCACGGGGTGTAGGCGTCCGGGTCGCCGGCCAGGGCGTCGCGCAGCGCGTCCGGCTGGACCCACGCGTAGTCGGCGACCTCGGCCGGGTCGGGCCGCGGTGCGCCGGTGCCCAGCTGTCCGACCAGCACGTGGTCCCATTCGAACTCGACGCGCCCGGTGCGCGGGTCCTCGGCGTGGTAGCGGTAGATCCCCACCTCGGTGAGCGTGGCGGTCAGACCCATCTCCTCGGCAAGCCGCAGCGACGCCGCGGTGGCGACCAGCTCACCAGGTGCGGGATGGCCGCAGCAGGTGTTGGCCCATAGCGAAGGGAACCGGGTCTTCACCGCCGCACGCTGCTGCAACAGCACCCGGCCCGTCGCGTCGAACAGCAGCACGGAGAACGCGCGGTGCAGCTGTCCCGGCGCGCGATGGGCTTCGGCGACCGAGCACGCGCCGATGGCGAGCCCCGCCTCGTCGACGAGCTCGACCGGCCGGGCTTCCCGGTCGGTTGTCGGCTGCTCGATGGTGTCGGTCACCAGCCCACCATATCGCCGGCGAGCAGCAGATACTGGGCGCTGCCCTCCTGGTAAAGCGGTCAGGAATCGCCTCTCGGCACTCGTCGCCGGCTCGGACTTCGTGACGGCTCCCGGTAGGGGAGCGCGGCCGACCCATGTTTCCGTATGTCTTGGGCGGCTGACCATGGGCTACCTGGCATGGATCGGGTCACAGCGGACACATAATGGACATGCGGTGTGGCAAGCTCGTCTGAACACACCGGGATGTGTGATATGGGTCACTTTCTAGGGTAGGGCCAGGAGCGATCGTGAAGATCAGTGCGAAGGATGTGGTGGGGTCCGTACAGCGGTTGATGTCGACTGCTCAGAACGGCCTCGAGGTCATCCGCTTCGGCGGCCTGACCAATGACGTGGAGTCGTCCCCGTTCGAGGTCGTGGAGCGCAGACGCATGTACCGGTTGCGCCACTACTTCCCCGACGACACCACCCCCGGCCGTCCCGTCGCCCTGCTCGTTCCTCCGCTCATGGTCAACGCCGACATCTGGGATGTGAATGCCGACGACGGCGCCGTCGGTATCCTGTATCACGGCGGAATCGACTGCTGGGTGGTCGATTTCGGCTCGCCCGCGAGCGAGGAGGGTGGCTGGGAACGCGACCTCGCCGACCATGTGCTCGCGGTCAGCAGCGCCATCGACACCGTCACCGAGGCCACCGGCAGCGGCGTACATCTGATGGGGTACTCGCAGGGCGGCATGTTCGCCTATCAGACCACCGCCTACCGGTACGGCAAGGGGGTGGACAGCATCGTGACCTTCGGCAGCCCGGTCGACATCGTCGCGGGCATGCCGTTCGGGCTGCCCTACGGAATGGTTTCCGACGTCGCCGACTTCCTGGCCGACCACGTGGTCACGCGGCTGCCGATCACCGATTCCATGGTGCGGATCGGCTTCCAGCTGCTCGACCCGATGAAGACGGCCAAGTCCAGGATCGATTTCCTGCGCCAGCTGCACGACCGCGAAGCGCTGTTGCCGAAGGAGCGCCAGCGCCGCTTCCTCAACAGTGATGGTTGGGTCGGTTACGCGGGCCCGGCCGCGGCGGATCTGCTCAAGCAGTTCGTCGCGCACAACCGGTTGATGCTCGGCGGATTCGTGATCCGTGATCAGCCGATCTCGCTGGCCGAACTGAAATGCCCGATCCTCGCGTTCCTCGGCGAGGTCGACGACATCGGCCAACCCGCGGCGGTCCGCGGTATCGTGCGGGCCGCCCCGAATGCGGAGGTGTACGAGGCGACCCTGCCCACCGGGCACTTCGGCCTGGTGGCGGGCAGTATGGCGACCAAGCACACTTGGCCGCTGGTGCGGCAGTGGGTCGACTGGATGAGCCGCGACAAGCCGCTGCCGCCGGAGATCGTCCCGATGGCTGAGCACGTGGCGAACAATCGCCCACGTTCGGCGGCGACCCGTGTCGTGCACACCGCCGCGACCCTCGCCGAGGCGGGCGCAGGGGTGGGGAAGGCACTGGAAGGCATCGCGAGCAACACGGTGCGCGGGTCGATCGAGCTGGCCGGTGAGGCCGCGCGGGCACTACCCAGGCTGGCCCGCCTCGGCATGATCCAGCCGCACACCCGCATCTCGCTCGGGCGCCTGCTCGCCGAGCAGGCGCGCCGCGCGCCGATGAAAGGCCTGTTCTTGTTCGACGACCGGGTGCACACCAACGCTGCGGTCAATGTGCGTATCGACAACGTGGTGCGCGGCCTCATCTCGGTCGGCGTTCGCCCCGCGATGCGGATCGGCGTGGTGATGGAGACCCGGCCCAGTGGGCTCGCCACGGTCGCGGCGCTGTCGCGGCTCGGCGCGGTGGCGGTGCTACTCGCCCCGGGCAGCGAACTGGATCTGGCGATCGAGCTCACCGGTGTCGACACCCTGGTCGCCGACCCGGAGAATCTGCGGCAGGCTGTCGCGACCAGAGCCCGGGTGCTGGTGCTCGGCGGCGGCGACACACGCGAGCTGGCGATCCCCACTGGGGACCAAGTGATCGACCTGGAACAGATCGATCCCGCCCAGGTGCAGTTGCCCGCGTGGTATCGGCCGGATCCCGGCCTCGCGCGGGAGCTGGCGTTCGTGCTCGTCGCCGGCGCCGGCAACCGGCTGGAGGCGAAGTACATCACCAACCATCGTTGGGCGCTGTCGGCGTTCGGCACCGCGACCACCGCCGACCTCGACCACCGAGACACGGTGTACTGCCTTGCGCCGCTGCACCATTCGTCCGGGTTGCTGGTCAGCCTCGGCGGGGCGGTAGCGGGTGGCAGCCGGATCGCGCTAGCCCGTTCGCTCGACCCGGAACGCTTCGCCGAGGAGGTACACCGTTACGGCGTCACCGTGGTGACCTACACCTGGACAATGCTGCGCGACATCCTGGATGCGGGGGTCTTCCCGGCCGGGCATCGGCACCCGATCCGTTTGTTCATCGGCTCCGGCATGCCGCCCGGGTTGTGGCGGCGCACCGTCGAGCAGTTCGAGCCTGCCCGGGTGCTCGAGTTCTACGCCTCGATCGAGGGCGACGTGGTGCTCGCCAACGTGACAGGTGCGAAGCGCGGCTGCAAAGGCAGGCCCGTGCCGGGCACCGCGAAGGTCGAACTCGTCGCCTACGACCCGATCGCCGAGCGGATCCTGGTGGACCGGTCCGGCTTCGCCCGGCGCTGCGCGGACAACGAGGTCGGTCTTCTGATCGGCAAGGCATCCGAGGGCGTCGACCTCTCGGCGGGAGGCCTGCGCGGCGTGTTCGCCCCCGGCGACTCGTGGATGCCGACGGAGAACCTGTTCCGCCGCGACAGCGACGGCGATTACTGGCTGATGGACCGCACGGACACGGTGATCCGCACCCGCCGCGGGCCGGTCTTCGGGCAGCCGATCGTCGATGTGCTCAACGACATCGCCGCCGTCGACATGGAGGTCGCCTATGGCCTCGGCGTCGGCGACCAGTGCATCGCGGTGGGCGCGGTGACCGTGCGCGACAGTTTCCGGCTCGAACCCAAGGACCTCACCGAGGCGCTGCGCGCGCTGGACCCGGACCAGCGTCCTGACCTGGTCTACGTGGTGGACGAGATCCCGCGCAGCGCGTCCTACCGGCCCTCCTCTCGTGCGGTGCAAGAGGCCGGTCGGCTGCGGCCAGGACCCGGCACCTGGTGGTATAACCGGGCGTCGGAGGCCTACGAGGTCCTCACCGAGGACCAGGCGCGCGTCGTACTCGGCGGCTGACGCGTTGCGGCACGCCCCTTTGCCGGGTGGTTCCGTTCACCTGGCCGAACTACAGGATTCCCGGACGGATGGGGCATAGTGAGTGCTTGTGAGAACGAGCCTCATCTATCGCAACGGGACCGTCTACGAGGTGCTGATGCGTGCGTTGTACGGCAGGCATTACACGGCTCGGTATCGCGCGATCGCGGAACTCATCCCGGAGGGGGCGAGCGCGATCGACCTGTGTTGTGGACCCGCGACGCTCTACACCCGCTATTTGTGTCACAAGTCGGTCGCCTATACGGGGCTCGATCTGAACGAGCGTTTCGTCGCGCGTGTGGCCGCGGCGGGCGGGCGCGGCAAGGTGTGGAACCTGCGTTCCGACGACGCACTGCCCCCGGCCGACTACGTGATCATGCAAGCCAGCCTCTACCACTTCCTCCCCGAGCCGCGGTCTGTGATCGATCGGATGCTCGCGGCGGCGACCAAGCAGGTGATCGTCGCTGAGCCGGTCCGCAACCTGGCGACCAGCAACAATCCTGTCCTCGCCACCATCGGCAAGCGGTTCACCGACGCGGGCGACGGCGAGCAGGCGCACCGCTTCACCGAGCAGACACTGGACGAGTTCTTCACGGCGTACGGGCCTCGCGTGGTGCGGCAGTCCCTGATCGCGGGCGGCAGGGAGAAGCTCTACGTGCTCAGGGCGTGATGCCGAGATCCGGGCCCGTCGCCGCGGACGGACCCGTTCGGTCACACGGTGAACGCGGTGACCGCGTCCACGACGCGGTCGATCTGCGCGTCGGTCAGATCGGGCCAGAGCGGCAGGCGCACAACGGTTCCCGAGAAGTCCGCGCTGTGCACGCACGGCAGCGGCGTGCGGCCGAGTTTGAAGCCCGCAGGGCTGGAGTCCAGCGGGACGTAGTGGAACGGCGCCGAGACGCCCCGCGCGGCGAGGTGCGCGATGAGCTGGTCGCGGCGGTGTTCGGTCGGGGTGCGCAAGTAGTAGAGGTGGGCGGTGTGCGCACGGTCCGCGGGTACCGACATGAGACGCACGTCGTTGCGTCGGGCCCAGTCCGGGAGGGCGGCGGCGTACGCATCCCACACTCGGTGCCGTCCGGCCTGGATCGTGTCGAACTCGTCGAGTTGCGCGTCGAGCACGGCCGCATTCAGCTCACTCGGCAGATAACTGGAGCCGATGTCCTGCCAAGAGTATTTATCCACGGCTCCGCGCAGGAATCGGGCCCGGTCGGTGCCCTTCTCCCGGATGATCTCGGCCCGCGCCATCAGGATCTCGTCGGTGAGCAGCAGCGCGCCGCCCTCGCCGCAGTGCACGTTCTTGGTGTCGTGGAAGCTGAGCGTGCCCATCGTGCCGATGGTTCCCAGCGGATGGCCGCGCCAGGTACCGCCGAGCCCGTGCGCGTTGTCCTCCACGACTGCGAAGCCGTGTGCGTTCGCCAGCGCGAGTAATCCCGCCATGTCGGCGGCGACGCCACCGTAATGGATGACCACCACGGCCTTCGTCCGCTCGCTGATCACGGCGGCCACCGACTCCGGATCCAGATTTCCGGTCGCCGGATCGATATCGGCGAATACGCAGGTGGCGCCGCGCAGCGCCATGGAGGTGGCAGTGGAGGTGAACGCGAAGCTCGGCACGATCACTTCGTCGTCGGGCCCCAGTTCCAGCAGCAGGCCCGCCATCTCCAGCGCGGAGGTGCAGGAGGTGGTGAGCAGGGCGTGCGGCGCGCCCGTGATGGCCCTCAGCTTCGCGGTTGCCGAAGCGGTGAACTGCCCGTCGCCGTGGCTGTGGTCGGAGGCAAGCACGGCCTCCAGGTTTGTTAGTTCCCTGCGCGCCCGGAACGGGCGGCTGAAGATGACGCGGTCAGTGCTCAACCCGGTCGGTCCCCTTGCTGGCGGTGGTCGCGGTCAGTTCCCGGGTATCCGCCGGGCGCGGCGTCGGTGTCTCGACGGTGAGATAGAGCGGTTTGCCCACCAGAATGTGCAGGGCGACTCCGAGGTACTCGGCGATGAGTCCGAGCGAGAAGAGCACAGCGCCGGAACACAACAGCAGCACGACGATGGTCGAGGCCCAGCCCTCGGGCGCCCAACCGTCGGTGGTCATGGCCTCGCACACGACGACAGCGGCCATCACGCCGCCGGCGAGAGCCAGCGTGACGCCGAGCAGGCTGACCAGCCGCAGGCCGCGAGTTCCGCTGCACAGCACCATCTTCCAGAAGAGCGAGAACAGCCGGCGATAGTTGTAGCCGGATTCCTCGCGGCCCTCGCTGCGCAGCACGACCGGTGCCTGCGCGACCGCGCCGACCACCCAGGTCAGCGCGACGTCGAGGTAGACGCCGTTGGAGGCGACCTCGGCGAGCTGTCGGCCGATGTCCCCGCGAATCAACCGGTAACTCTCGAACCGGGTGGAATCCGGGAACGCGAACAGCGTCGCGAGCACCACCTTGGCCCCGCGTGAGGTCAGATTGCGCAGGAACCCGTGCGGCCTGGTGTTGGTCGGCTTGGAATACACCAGGTCGGCACGCTGGGTCAGCGCTGTGTCCAGGAAGTCGGCGATGAAGTGTGGGTCGTGCTGACCGTCCTCGTCCATAGTGACGATCCAGTCGCCGCCCGCGGCCGACATCCCGGCGATCGTCGCCGCATCCTGGCCGAAGTTGCGACTGAGCCAGACGGTGCGCACCTCGGCGTAGGTCTGGTGCAGTTCCTGCAGCACCACGTCGGAACGGTCGGGGCCATGGTCGTGCACCAGGATGATCTCGGTGACGGTGAACGTGATGCCACCCGGAGTTTCGGTGGGGCGCGTCAGACCGTGTAGTTCGGCGACCAGTCCGGCGATGGTTTCCTCGCCCCGATACACCGGCACGACCACCGACACCATGTGCGGCCGGTCCATGCCGGGCCGAGCCGGATCACCGTTCGTCGCGGGGGCGCCGGAACGGAGTGTACGGACGGGGGGAATCGGCATCAGCTGGATCGACTTTCGATGACGGTGCGTACCGGCACTCGCTGCAAGACAGCAGGGCCCGAGCCGTTGTGGACTCTAGCACGGTGCGGTTTCGGGTTACCGGAGCAGCTGATCACCCCCTCATCATGGTGGCGTCGGCGACCGATGCCAAGCGAGGAGCTGGCCTGTAGGGTTGGGAACTCGTGACGGACAGTGCAGTGCTCGACTCGCGGCAGGATGGTTATTCGCGGCGAGATATCTATCGGTGGGGGGTCATCACCGCACTCGGAGTGATCGCGGGCTATGTCGCTGTTCTGCTCGCCAACCTTCGGCATTTCTTTACCGACGACACCGAATCCCAGTACACCTCGCTGTGGGTGGGGCTGGGCCGCGCGCTGCGCGAGGGCAACTTCCCGGTGATGGTGCCGGAGCACTGGATGTCGGGCAACAACACGATGGACGACGCGGGCCTGTTCAACCCACCGCAGCTCCTGATCGATCTGATCGCGCCTTCGGTGGACAATGTCGCCCTGTACGCCACCGTCGTGAAGCTGATCTTCTCGATCATCGCCGCGCTCGGCGTGTACCGCATCTGCCTCGCCTACGGTGGGCGGCCGTCGTGGTCGGCGGCGGCGGGCATCGCGCTGCCGATGTCGGGCTTCTTCCTGTTCTTCGACGAAGCCAGCTGGATGACCGCGCTCACCGGCACCGCGTGGATGGTGCACGCGTGGGCCGCATCGGTGCGTTACACGCGCGGTCTCGGCGGGAGCGACGGGCCCGGAGGCGGTAGCTCGCGTAGCCACGTAGGGCCCCGCGGACGCCGCATCGAACACAGCGGGAGCGACGGGCCCGGAGGCGGTAGCTCGCGTAGCCACGTAGGGCACCGCGGACGCCGCTTCGGACACGGCGGCCCGATCCCGGTGTTCGTCTACCTTTATCTGACGATTTCGACGCAGTACATCTTCCCCGCGGTCGAGGCGATTCTGATGCTGCTGGCGGTGGCCGTGGGCGAGTTCGTGTATCAGCGCAAGTGGCAGCCGGTGGTTCGGCTGACCGTCGCGGCGGGCTGTGCCGGGCTCGCGGGTCTGCTGACCTTCCTGCCCTCCATGCTCTCCGCGAAGGTGACCTGGCGCGGCACCTCGCAGATCAACAACGACCAGTTCCTCACGGTGCCGTGGTCGGAGTCGCTGAACGCCAGCCTGCCCAGCTCGCTGCCCGCGTTCAGTTCGTGGTGGGGCTACGTTCAGCCACTTCCGGTCACCTATATCGCCTGGTTCCTGATTCCGGCGCTGGCGTTCATCGACTGGCGCCGCGCACGGGAGTCCTGGCGCGAACTCAGCGCGGTCGCGATATTCGCGATCACGATGCTGATGTGGACCGCGGGCCCAGGGTCGATCGGGCCGCTGCGCTGGCCCGCTCGGGTACTTCCGATGCTGGCTATCGGTCTGCTCGTGCTGGTGTGCGTGTTGGTCGGTCGCTACGGCACGGTGGCCGATCCCAAGCGCCGCGGCACGGCGGCGGGTGTGTTGATCCTGCTGCTGTGGGTGCGTTCGTTCTCCGCCGACCCGCACGACGCGGTCCTGCACGTGGTCGCGGCGCTGGCGCTCGCCGCGTTGGTGGCCGGGGCGGTGTGGCTCGGGCGCACCAGGGGTACCGCAGCGGCCTGCGTACTGGCTATCGTCGCGATGTTCCCGATCGCGTACTTCCAGGTCAGTGCCGCGCAACCCACTCCGATGGCGTGGAATCTGCCCGCACATCGTTCGGAGGCGAAGGCAGCCTTCCCGGATTTCGCGGGCACCACCATCCAGCTGGGTGATCGTGGTCTGTTGCAGCCGCAGGACAAGAGTGTCGAAGGCGCCTATGGATCGCTTGTCTTCGGCAACTACGCCAGGGGAGTCGAACTCGACTACGTCAACGGCTACACCCCTAGCGGGCACTTCTATTTCGGCGAGATGCTCTGCATGCGCTGGGACGGCAGCGTCTGCCCGGACGCCTACCGGCGGATGTTCGCGCCGGAGCCGACCACCGGGCGGCCTCTCGTCGATCTGATGAAACTGGACCGAGTGGTGTTGCAACGGGCGCTGTTCCCGGAGGCACCGAACCAACCCGCCCCCGAGGGCTGGAAATGGGTCGACTATCCCGGTCATGAGCGCTACATCGCGGTGCTGGAACGAGTGGCCGGTCCCATCTCGACGACGAACGGCCGCGTCGCGGACGCCGACGACGTGACCGCGACCTCGATCTCCGAAACCGACACCACCAGCCGGGTGCGGGTGTCCTCGGCCGAAGGCGGTCGTGTCGTGTTCTCGCGGCTCGGCTGGCCTGGGTACCGAGTCACCTTGGATGGCAGATCGATTCCGATCACGACGGTCGCCAAGTCCTTCGTCGCCGTCCAGGTGCCCGCGGGCACCCAGAATGCCGAACTGGTGCTGACCTGGCGTCCGCCGGGCTGGAAGATCGGCATCGCGACCGGAGTAGCGGGCCTGCTCGGCATCGGCATCCTGCAGTGGCTCTACGTGCGGTCACGGCGACGTACGGAGCCGGAGCGGACCGGTGATCAGGTGACAGGCGAGCCGGACCGCGAGCTGGTTGACGTCGTGTCATGAGGGCGAACGCACGCTCCGACGACGCACCAGCCGCCACGAACCCGACGTCGGCCTGCGCGTCCACCGCGGGACCGTTGGTGCGCGTCGTGCGCAGGCAGGAGGTTGCTTTCGCGCTGGTCGGCGTGTGCAACACGGTGCTCGGCATCGCGCTGACCGTGGCGTGGCTGGCGGTGCTGGGTGACGCGTGGCCACCCGCCGTCGCGGTCGTGCTGGCCTACGGTATGGGCATCGTCGTGGCTTTCGTCCTGCACCGGACCCTGGTGTTCCGGGTGCGTGGCCGTTTGGTGCGCGATTTCGCTGGCTTCGTCGTAGTGAATTCCGGTGGGCTGCTGATGAATACGGTGCTGCTGTCGCTGGCTGTCTCGGCGCTGCACCTGCCGCGGATTCCGTCGGCGGTCGTGGTGATGGGCTTGGTCGCGGTCGCCAGTTTCTTCGGCCATCGGTACATCTCGTTCCGCCGACCGGAGGTCCGATCCCCAGGTGCGGTCGGATAGGTTTCCCCGGTCATCACCGATGTCGCGGAGCCCACGACGACAACGCATTACGTCATCGGACGGTGTCACGGCACTGGCTTGCCCGGATAACACCGGCTTGCCTGTAGGGTCTGTGACTCGTGGTGGAAAGTAGAACCGTTGCTTCGCGAGACGTCTACATATGGGGCATCATTACCGCGCTCGGGGTGGTCGCGGGGTATGTTGCGGTTCTATTCGCCAACATTCGGCATTTCTACACCGATGACACGGAATCGCAGTACGCGCCGCTGTGGGTGATGCTCGGCAGACAACTGCGCGCAGGACAGTTCCCCGCACTGGTTCCCGAGCATTGGATGGCGGGAAACTACACCATCGAAGAGGCGGGTCTGCTCAATCCACCGCAGCTGCTGATCGATCTGATCGCGCCCTCGGTCGGTAACCTCGCGCTGTATGCCACCGTGGTCAAGCTGATCTTCGCCATCATCCTCGGACTCGGCGTCTATCGGATCTGCCTGGCTTACGGTGCGAAGGCGCCATGGGCTGCGGTGGCCGGTAGCGCCATCCCGTTCACCGGATGGCTGCTGTTCTTCGACGAAGCCAGCTGGATGACCGCGTTCACCGGCACAGCCTGGCTGGTGCACGCGTGGGCCTCCGGCGTGCGGTACGCGCGTGGACCCGGCGGGAGCGACGGGCCCGGAGGCGGCAGCTTGCGTAACCACGTAGGGTTCCGCGGACGCCGCATCGAACCCGGCGGGAGCGACGGGCCCGGAGGCGGCAGCTTGCGTAACCACGTAGGGTTCCGCGGACGCCGCATCGAACACAGCGGGCCGATTCCGACGTTCGTCTTCCTCTACCTGGCTATCTCGGTGCAGTACATCTTCCCGGCGGTCGAGGCCGGTCTGATGATCGGCGCCGTCGCGGTCGGTGAACTTGTCTACCAGAAGAAGTGGCGGCCGCCGCTGCGCCTGCTCACGGTGGCGGTCTGTGCCGCGCTGACCGGTCTGATGACCTACCTGCCGAGCATGCTGTCGGCGAAGGTGACCTGGCGGGGCACGGCACAGATCAACAACGATCAGTTCCTCACCGTGCCGTGGTCGGAGTCGCTCAACGCGAGCCTGCCCAGTACGCTGCCCGCGTTCAACTCCTGGTGGGGCTACGTGCAGCCGATGCCGGTGGTCTACATCGCCTGGTTCCTGATTCCGGCGCTGGCCTTCGTCGACTGGCGTAAGGCGCTCGATTCGGCGCGTGAGCTCACCGCACCCGCGCTGTTCACGGTGATGGCGCTGATGTGGACCGCGGGCCCCGGCACCATCGGCCCCCTGCGCTGGCCCGTTCGGGTGCTGCCGATGGTGGCGCTTGGCCTGCTGGTTCTGGTGTGCGTGCTGCTCGGTCGGTTTGCGACTTTCGACGGTTGGCGGCGGCGCGGGGTCGCTGCCGCGGTGCTCATCGGTCTGCTGTGGGCGCGATCGTTCTCGGCGGCTCCGCGCGAGGTGGTGTGGCACGTTGTCGCGGCATCGGCGGTGGCGGCGCTCGGGGCCGCGGTGGTGTGGATCGGGCGCAGGCGTGGCACGGTCGCGGCCTGTGCGCTGGTGATGGTTTCGACATTCCCGATCGCGTTCCTACAGGTGTGGGCCGCCCAGCCGACGCCGATGGGCTGGAACCTGCCGGAGAACCGGTCGGAGATGAAGGCAGCATTCCCCGATTTCCCTGGCACCACGCTGCAACTCGGCGACCGGATGCTCATCGGGCCGGATGAGCGGAGGCTGGACGGTGCATACGGGTCGCTGGTGTTCGGCAACTACGCCAAGGACCTCGAGCTGACTTACGTCAGCGGGTACACGCCGAATGGGCACTATTGGTTCGGCGAAATGCTGTGCATGCGCTGGGACACCAGCGTCTGCCCCGACGCCTACCGTCGGGCCTTCGCGACCGAGCCGACCACCGGCGAGACCATCGTCGACCTGATGAAGGTCGACCGTGTCGTACTGCAGCGCGCCCTGTACCCGGACGCACGCGACCAGCCCGCGCCGCCCGGCTGGAAGTGGGTCGACTACCCGGGGCACGAGAAGTACATCGCGGTGCTGGAACGCGAAGGCGGCCTGATCTCGACCCAGAACGGCCGGATCGCCGCCGTGCAGGGTGGAACCGCCACCTCGGTCGCGGAATCGGATACGACGAGCCGGGTGCGGGTGAGTTCGAACGATGGCGGACGGGTCGTGTTCGCGCGGCTCGGCTGGCCGGGCTACCACGTGACTCTCGACGGCCGCGACATTCCCTTCGCGGAGGTCGCGAAAACCTTTGTCGCCGTGGATATTCCGGCGGGCACGACGTCCGGTGACCTGGTGCTGACGTGGCAGCCGCCCGGCTGGCGGATCGGCGGATCGGCGGCGCTGCTCGGGCTGCTCGGCGTCGGCGTGCTGGAGTGGGCGTATCTGCGCGGCAGGCGACGCGAACCGACCGAGGAGCCGACGCCGCAGGACACCGGTACCCCGGATCCCACCGAACCCGATCTGGCGGACGCCGTCCGATGAGCGCGGTGGACCCGGTCGGCGCGCGCAGAGTGGACGCGCGGCGCCCGGATGCCACGGGAGCGACGGCGCGGATCGTTGTCCCTGCGTTGGATTCGTCGTACTCGGCAGATGCGGAGCCCGACCGTGCCGACCTGACCGGGCCGGCTGCCGCCGACCCTGGGCCGCTCTTGCGAGTGGTGCGACGGCAGGAGATCGCCTTCGCCATGGTGGGTGTGGTGAACACCGCCCTCGGCATGGCGCTGACGGTGATGTGGCTGGCGGTGCTCGGCGACCGGGTACCCGCCGCCGTCGCGCCCCCTGCGGCCTACAGCATCAGCGTGGTCGTCGCGTTCGTCCTGCACCGCACCTTGGTGTTCCGGGTGCGCGGGCACTTGGCGCGTGACTTCGGCGCTTTCGTCGCCGTGAATTCCGGTGGGCTGCTACTGAACATGGTGCTGCTCCAGCTGGCCGTGTCGGTCCTGCACCTGCCGCGCATTGCGTCGGCGGTCGTGGTGATGGCGCTGGTCGCGGTCGCGAGCTTCTTCGGGCACCGGTACATCTCGTTTCGCCGCGCGCCCGCGGCCGACGCGGACGGTTCCCGGCTGGACGTGCACGGGAGGTAGGTTCACCATATGCCTGAGCACACCACTTTGGACGCCACACTGCTGAGCCTGCTGGCTTGCCCGCAGGACAAGGGCCCGC
The DNA here is from genome assembly GCF_035920445.1 of Nocardia sp. NBC_01730. Taxonomy (NCBI): domain Bacteria; kingdom Bacillati; phylum Actinomycetota; class Actinomycetes; order Mycobacteriales; family Nocardiaceae; genus Nocardia; species Nocardia sp. NBC_01730. Next base: position 8,668,835 of record NZ_CP109162.1, read on the forward strand.
TACATCTGGTCCGTGCCGCCGACGGCAGCACATTGCTCTACAACCCGCGCCTGCGCCGGGCATACCCCGTCGAGAACGGAATCCCGGTGCTGCTCATCGACGAAGCAAGAGACGTGACCGACGCCGAACACGAGGCATTCACCGCCGAGCAGTCCGACACCTGATCCCTGCTCGAGCCATCTCCTGGTCGATCGCGGCCTGCCGCTACCGGCCCATCCACCCTTGTTTCGCCGTGACTCGCCTGTCGCGATTGTGGGCGAAGACGGCGCTCGGCAACGGATCCGTCACGTTCGAGTGCGGCCATTGACCGGGCGAAGCGGGGTCCGCCATGATCATTTACACCTCGAGAAGGTCCGGACCCTCCAGTGCAGGGGGGTCCGACCAGCCTGGTGAGCGAGGCAGGCGGTGGAAGGGTAGAGAGGTCAGGAGCGTAATGAGCAGCTTGCGTTTACGTAACTGGACAGCCCGATGTGCGATCGTCTTCGGTGTCGCGTCAGTGGGATTCGCCATGGCGGTGCCCGCGCAGGCCGAACCACTCTGGCCGGGCGGCCCGGACATTCCCGGTATCCCTGCGCTGATTCCGCCCCCACCGCCCACGGCGCCCTGTTCCACGGCCGCCCGGGCCTGTATGCGGCTGTCGACCGACGACGCTTGGCTGATGGACGAGGGCCGGGTGGTCTACGGTCCGACCCCGATTTCCCACGGGATGCCGGGATACGAGACGCCGCCCGGCGTCTTCCGCGTTTCGTTCAAGCGTGAGTTCCACTGGAGTACGATGCACAACGCTCCGATGCCGTATGCGGTCTTCTTCAACGGCGACATCGCTTTCCATGTGGGACCGATCGAGAAGAAGTCGCACGGTTGCGTCCGGATGCTCCACGAGGGTGCCAAGGCGTTCTACGAGTATCTGAATCCGGGTGACATTGTCGAAGTCGTGGAGTGACCGGTCCGCTGCGACTGTGCCGACCCGACCGCACGGTAATCACAACGGTTTCTGCCCGATGTCGCCGGTGAGATAGCGCTGGAGCGTGGGCCCCACCGCCGCGACCAGATCGGAGGCAGGCATGGATGCCATCGGCTCGACGCCGATGATCTTGCGGGCCACCAGGACGCCGATCATCTGCGACCCCACCAGCGCGACCCGGGCGCGACCGTCGTCGTCCGCGGTGGCGATGCGCTGCCTGACTCGTTCCAACACGACTTCGAGGATGAATGTCCTCGCCAGCGCCGGGTCGTCGTTGCCTGCCAGGATGCTCCGCACCACCGCGATGATCCCGGGACCCGCAGGGGAGTCCCATACGGCGACTACCGCCCGAATCATGTTCTCGCCCAACTGGTCCACCGGCACCGAGTCGATGATCCGCAGCGTGGCGTCCGGGTCGACCGGTAGTTCCACGACCGCGGCGAAGAGCCCCTGTTTGGTGCCGAAGTAGTGATGTACCAGGGCCGGATCGACACCGGCATCGGTGGCGATCGCGCGGACCGAGGTCTTGTCGAAACCGGCGTCGGAGAAGCGAGTACGGGCGGCCGCGAGGATCGCCGCGCGGGCGCCCGACTGTCCCGGTCTGCGACCGCTGCGGGTAGGACGGTCGGCGCCGTCGGATCCTTTGCCTGTCGTCACGCCGTCCGCCGTCGTAGCGTCGCTGCGCCGAGGCAGAGGGCGACGATGGTGAACCCGACGACAATGGCCAGGTCGCGCCACATCTCGCTGGTCGCCTCCGGGTGCGTGGAAACCTGTTGTAGCGCATCGACCGCATAGCTCAACGGCATCACGTTGCTGATCGCCTCCAGCCAATCGGGCAGTTGGCCGCGCGGAACGAGCAAGCCGCACAGGAAGATCTGCGGCGCCACTACGACCGGCATGAACTGTACGGCCTGGAATTCGGTGCGCGCGAACGCACTTGCCAGCAGACCGAGGGCGACGCCGCACACCGCGTCGACCACCGCGATCAGCACGACCCAGCCGGGGCTGCCCGCCGAGTCGAGCCCCAGCAGTCCGAACGAGACCAGACAGGCGACGGCCGCCTGCGCGGCCGCGGCCAGCGAGAAGGCGGTGCCGTACCCGGCGAGCAGATCGAGCTTCGACAACGGCGTGGACAGCAGCCGCTCCAGCGTGCCCGAGGTGCGTTCGCGCTGCATGGCTATCGCGGTGATCAGGAACATCACGATGAACGGCAGGATGCCGAGCATCGTGATGCCGACCCGGTCGAAGAGTGGGACCGGGTTCAGGGGGTTGGTCGGGGTGTCCTTGTAGATGAAGTACAGCAGCGACATCAGCAGTGCGGGGACCACCAGGATCATGGCGACGGTGCGATGATCGTTGCGCAACTGCCGCAGGATACGGCTGGTGGTCGCGGCGTAGGGTCGCAGCGTCGGTATGCGCCGCGTCGCGGGTTCGAGGGTGGCGGTCATGCGTTCTGTCCCATCGTGATCAGGGTGAGGAAGGCGGTCTCCAGGTTCTGTTCGCCGGTCTCCGCGCGGAGCTCGTTGGGGCTGAGCTGGGCGAGCAGGTGCCCGTCGCGCATCAGCAGCAGTCGGTCGCAGTGTTCGGCCTCGTCCATGACGTGGCTGGAAACCAGCAATGTCGTTCCGCCCGCGGCCAATTCGCGGAACTGCTTCCAGAGGTCCACGCGCAGAACGGGATCCAGGCCGACCGTCGGTTCGTCCAGGATCAGCAGCTCGGGCTGGGCGACCAGGGCGCAGGCAAGCGAGGCTCTGGTCTGCTGGCCGCCGGAGAGCTCGTCGCCGCGCTGGTGGGCGTGCGTGTTCAGGCCGACCGCCACCATGGCGTCGTCTACGGCGTCGCGGTCGCGGCCGTAAAGCGCGCCGAAGTACGCGACGTTCTCGCGGACGCTGATGTCGGAGTAGATGCTCGGCGCCTGGGTCACATAGCCGATCCGGTGGCGTAATCCCGCCGAGCCCGCCGGGCGGCCGAGCGCGGAGATATCGCCCGATTCGACGATCTGGGTGCCGACGATGCTGCGCATCAGTGTGGTCTTGCCGCACCCGGACGGCCCGAGTAGTCCGGTGATCGAGCCGCGCGGGATGGTCAGCGACACGTCGTGCAGGACTTCGCGGCCGCCGCGGGAGACCCGCAGGTTCCGGATGTCGACGGCCGGGGATGGCATCGGTTGCGACATGGTCGCCTCAATTCATCGAGTGTTGAATTCACTGTATGATGAATTTAGCGCGGGTGCGACGAACTGGCAAGCGTCGTCGCGTGTCGTCCCAAGGTCAATGGCCGTGGTGGCTGGGCGGCGTCCCCGCCCTCACGCCGGGCTCGACGACCACGAACTGGCCCATCATTCCCTGGTCCTCGTGCCATAGCAGATGGCAGTGATACATGTACGGCGAGTTCGGATCGGCCGGGCCGTCGAATCGCATGGCCAGCCGCACGGTGCCGTCGGGTGGCAGGAAGACGGTGTCCTTCGGGCCGGTCAGCGCGGCGGGCGGTGCGTCGCCGTCCACCGCGAGCACCCGGAACTGGACGTCGTGGATATGGAAGTTGTGCGGCATGCCGTCGTTGTTGTGCACCACCCAGGTCTCCGCGGTGCCACGGGTGACGGTGAAGTCGATGCGGTCCATCGCCATCGGCGTGCCGTTGATGCCGGCGAGATTCACCTCGAAACGCCGTTCCCGCACCGAATCGGTGCCGTCCGGCGCGACCGGGCTCACCAGCGTTTCGGGTAGGTCCGGTGACGGCCGTAGCGTGTCGGCCGCGCGCAGCTCGAGGATGTCGAATGTGTCGTCGCCTCCGGAGAATCGCTGTGTCCAGAAGCTGAGTCCGGCGTCGAGTTCACTGCTGCGCAACACCGTTCGCTCGCCGGGCCGCACCTGCACCACGATCTCGGCCCGCTCGCCGGGGGAGAGCCGCAGCCGATCGAGTGCGATCGGATGCTCCATCAGGCCGCCGTCGGTGGCGACGAGCGAGAACGGGCGCGCGTCGGAGAATCCGAAGGTGTAGGTCCGCGCGGTCGAGGCGTTGAGCAGGCGCAGGCGGACGAGTTCGTCGCCGATGCTCCGGTACGGCGTCAGCGTCCCGTTGACCATCGTCCGATCGCCGAGGAATCCGACGTCCCGGAAGATCGCGTGGGAGGAATCGAACGCCGCGCCGTCGAATTTCACATCCTGGACGATCACCGGCAGGTCGTCCACGCCGTAGGTGTCAGGCAGGGCGAGGGATGCGGACACGTCATCGTCGAGCAGGAACATACCGGCCAGTCCCCGCCGGACGTGCGTTTCGGTCGCGCCGTGCGGATGTGGGTGGTACCAGAGCGTCGCTGCGGGTTGATCCACGGTCCAGTTCGGCGTCCAGATGGCGCCGGGCTGCACCATCTGGTGCGGACCCCCATCCAGTGCGGCGGGCAGGTGCATACCGTGCCAGTGCACGGTGGACGCCTCCGACAGGTTGTTGCGCACGGCGACCGCTACCTTCTCTCCGCGCCGGGCCCGTAGTGTCGGCCCGAGATGGTCGCCGTTGAATCCCCATGTCTGTGTTGCCTGGCCGGGCCGGAATTCCTTTCGCCCCGAGCGCATGTCGAGTTCGAAAGTGCGGGTCCCGTCGGCTTCCGTTCGTGATGGCGCCAACGGAGGGATGGCGAGTTCGTTGACGAATCGCGTGCTGCCGACGGTGGACACGGTCGCCTCGACATACACCCAGGTGACGCCGGCGCCGATCATCAGCACCAGCAACGTCACGAACGCGACGAGGACGACAAGCAACCGCCGCCACTTGCGCGGCCGGGAATTCGACGACATGGCATGACGGTAGAAATCGGCGGTGCCACAACACATCCGGGAGCGCCCCCATTTCTTCCCCGGTTCGCCCCCGATGTCCGCCTCGTGCGAGTCAGGGTTACCTCGGCATCGACACCTTCGGGTGGTGCCGTACCGGCGCGGATGACAGATCACGGTGTGACCCCGCGTTCCAGGCTCCTGCCGTGACCAATCAGAGCTGCGGAGCTCTCCGCCGCAGGCGGGCAGGTGCGGGCCCTGACGCTGGAACTGTTCTTCGACCTCGTCTTCGTCTTCACCATCACCCAGCTCATGCACGTTTTGACTCGACATGGTGACGCTGTGCGAGGGCCGGCGCAGCGCGCATATCCGATTGTGGTGACAGAGCTGCCGGAGCCGACCTGCGTCAGCCACGGCGTGTCTTCGAGTGGCTGCCGATCATCCGTCCCAGCCGTCGAGGACAATAGCGGCTGTGTCTGCCGAAGAACTCGCCGTCGAACCGCCCGCCGCTGCCAGGCGTCTGCTCGGGGCAACCTTGTGGTCGGGAGCGGTGGGGGTACGGATCATCGAGGTCGAGGCATACGGGGGAGATCCTGCGGGACCGTGGCCGGACCCGGCCTCGCATTCGGGGCGTGGGCGCACCGAGCGCAACGGGGTCATGTTCGGGCCTGCCGGTGTGCTGTATGTGTACCTCAGCTACGGGATGCACACCTGCGTGAACGTGACGAGCGGACCGAACGGGACAGCCAGTGCCGTGCTGATCCGCTCCGGTGAGGTGATCGCCGGACGGGAGACGGTCCAGGCGCGGCGTCCGGGGGCGCGTTCTGATCTCGACTTGGCACGTGGCCCGGGCAATCTCGGCAGTGCGTTGGGAATCGTGTTGAGCGACTACGGAACCCCGCTGTTCGACCCGTCCTCCTCGATCCGGTTGGAGTTGAACCGGCCGGTCGAGTTCACCGAGATCGCCAGCGGTCCCCGGGTGGGTGTCAGCACCGCGGCCGATGTGCCGTGGCGGTTCTGGCTCACCGGTTCCCGCGCGGTGTCGGTTTATCGACGCAGTCCCCGTGCCACTGCCGGCCACGGAGTCGGCATGACCAGCGGTCGAAGAATGTCGGGCGACGCGCGATGAGTTCTCGCGAGCACCCCCGTCCTATCAGGTGAACGCGCCACTGCCTGGCGCGACCGACCCGAAGGAAACGCTATGACCGCCGTCGCCGCCGTCGCTCCCACCGCCGATCGCTCGGGCAAGGTGCTCAATCGAACCCTGTGGACCCTGCAGATCGTGCTCTGCCTGTTCTTCATCATCGCCTCGGGCCTGCCGAAGGTGTTCGGCCAGGCCGACGCCGTACGGATCTTCAACGAAATCGGACTCGGCGACTGGTTCCGCTACCTCACCGGCATCGTCGAGATCGCAGGCGGCATCGGTCTGCTGGTGCCCCGGCTGAGCGGGCTTGCCGCGGCGGGCCTTTCGGTCACCATGGTGCTGGCTGCCGCCACCCAAGCGTTCATCATGGGTGCACCAGGCCTGGCGCCGTTCCCGCTTGTGCTCGCGGTGCTGTTCGCCTGGCTGGCCTACCGGCGGCGCGACGGCATCGTCGTGCTGCGGGAGATGTTGTCCCGCTGAGGACTTCGGAAACCAGGGACGATCGGCGGACTTCGGCCCGCCGATCGTCGTGCCGCGTAGCGGAGATCGTGCACGCGGTAACGGTTGCGGGCATCGTCCTCTCTACCTGGTAGAGCGGCGCTCGAGGCTGGTGCATTCACCGGGTGTCCGATAACGACGGTTGTCGACATTCCTATCCGCGTTTCGCGACGGTCCGAACGCGTGAGAACCGCCGCTCGACTGCGCGTCGTCGCACAATCAGACCCAGGCGCACACAGGGACACAGACCTCGTGCGGAAAGATGGGACAGCGTGAGCGGCGACATCATCGATGAACTGACCTGGCGCGGATTGATCGCGCAGTCCACCGACCTGGATGCCCTGCGCGCGGCGGCGACCGCCGGGCCGCTGACCCTCTATGCCGGCTTCGATCCCACCGCCGCCAGCCTGCACGCGGGTCATCTGGTGCCCCTGCTCGCGCTGAAGCGATTCCAGCGCGCGGGCCATCGCCCGATCGTGCTAGCCGGCGGCGCTACCGGGCTCATCGGCGATCCGCGCGACATCGGCGAGCGGACCATGAACTCGACCGACACCGTGGCGAGCTGGGCTGAGCGGATCCGCTCTCAACTGGAGCGCTTCGTCGATCTGGACGATTCGCCGACCGGCGCCGTCATCGTCGACAACATGGACTGGACCGGCCCGCTGTCGGTCGTCGACTTCCTGCGCGACATCGGCAAGCATTTCTCGGTGAACGTCATGCTTGCCCGCGACACCATCAAGCGGCGCCTCGACGGCGAGGGCATCTCCTACACCGAGTTCAGCTACATGCTCCTGCAGGCGAACGACTACCTGCAGCTGCGCCGCAAGCACGGCTGCACGCTGCAGGTCGGCGGCTCCGACCAGTGGGGCAACATCATCGCGGGCGTCGAGCTCAACCGCCGCGTCGACGGCGCGCACGTGCACGCCCTGACCGTCCCGCTGGTGACCTCCGCCGACGGCAAGAAGTTCGGCAAGTCCACCGGCGGTGGCAGCCTGTGGCTCGACCCGGAGATGACCAGCCCCTATGCGTGGTACCAGTACTTCGTCAACACCGCCGATGCCGATGTACTGCGCTACCTGCGCTGGTTCACCTTCCTTTCCCGCGAGGAGTTGGACGAGCTGGAGCAGGCGACCGCCGAGCGTCCGCACGCCAGAGAAGCGCAGCACACGCTCGCGGCCGAAATGACGACGCTGGTGCACGGCGAGGCGAACACCCGCGCGGTGCGGTTGGCCAGCCGTGCGTTGTTCGGCCGTGGCGAGCTGCGCGACCTCGACGAGCCGACGCTGGGGGCCGCGCTGCGCGAGGCCGCGGTCGACGGCGAAATCGCGCAGGTCGAGGCGGGCGAGCCGAACACCGTAGTGGACCTGCTCGTCGCGACAGGTCTCTGCGAGAGCCGCGGCGCCGCCCGGCGTGCCGTGAACGAAGGCGGAGCCTCGGTGAACAACGTCAGAATCTCCGACATCGAATGGACGCCCGCCGACACCGACTACCTGCACGGTCGGTGGCTGGTGCTGCGCCGCGGCAAGAAGAACCTCGCAGGAGTTCTGAAGGCGGGCGCATGAAGATCGCGGTGGCTTGAATCACATTATTGTGATTCAAGCCTTTCCTTGCCCCGTTGGCAAGTCTCTGACCTGCGAAAACACGGGCTTGTTCAGGCGATTTGACGTAGCGTTTTCCGGCG